>JBEKZJ010000001.1:0-115169 GCA_049509995.1 Occallatibacter sp.
GGAAAGGCAACCCTCAGGGGTAGAAACCCGCTCCAATGAGGCTGTCGTATTGCCGGGGATAAATCCCCGGCCTACCGCTCCCGGTGCGCCAACATTCCCCGCGCTCGAAGCATTTCTTCCTTGTAGGCCATTGTGCTTTGGACTAGAATTACGCCCAACACAATGCCAACAATCACTGGTTTACGCTGCGTGGATGAAAACGATCGAAACGTTCCTTGTGATGCGTTCGGGAATAACGTTGCCTTTATCTGCGTGGGCTGCGGCCACCCAATACTGGCTATCGTTCGTGAGCACCAGCGCGGATCAAATGCAGAGAATCCGGCGGTCTGTCTCGGGTGTGGCTTTCGCTTTTGGATAAGTGCAGACTCCGCATCGAGTCTTCTGAGGCTTCACAAGGTTGGCGATTTGAGGAATTCTTCGCGATGAATTTGGAGCTATCATGAATTCGGCGACCATCACACTGTTCCTTCCGCTCGGAGATGCGAAAAGTCTGCGCACCGCGGAGATCTCCAATTGGAGCGGAAAGGCCGTTGCCGCTCCGCGCACTGAACTCGATGAGCTTCTAGCTCGCGAGGAACTCGACAAGGCAGGGGTCTACATGCTTATTGGAAGCGATCCGAAAACTGGCGCGCCACAAGCTTACATCGGTGAGGCGGAAGTAATCCGTGATCGACTCAAGCAGCATAAGACGAAGGAATTCTGGATCTCGGCCATTGTGTTCACCAGCAAGGATGAGAATCTGACCAAAGCTCATGTTAGGTATCTTGAGTCTCTGATTCTCACGGAAGCCGCTCAGATCAACAGATTCTCTCTAGATCAGAACCAGTCTGGTGGCTCAAAGCTTCCCGAGTCAGACCGAGCAGACATGGAGGTGTTTTTTGGACGAATTCGGCAACTCCTCCCGGTCCTCGGCTCCGATATTCTGACGCCGATTGCCCAACCCGCCGCAAAGGCCCAGCCGGGCGGGGTGCTCTTTTGTCGCATGAAGGGAGCAGTGGCAAGAGGTCAGCGCACCGCCGGCGGATTCGTCGTATTCCATGGATCGACTGCCGTCCTGAAGGAACGCCCGGCCGCTGAGAGCTATCCAACTGTATTAGCTCAGCGAAAGCAGTTTATTGCCGATGGGACTCTCATCGAAAAGGGCGGGTTTTTTGTGTTCACCAAAGATTCAGAGTTTTCGAGCCCTTCTGCAGCGGCGGCCGTCATACACGGTGGCAGTGCGAATGGTCTAATCGCCTGGAAAACTGAAGATGGCATAACCCTTAAACAGCTTGACGAACAGGCATAGCCGGTCGGGTGGTTCTTAAGTTCCATTGTGCGCAAATGGCGACGACAAGCATACCTCAGGGGTTAAAACCCCGCTCCCGAAAGGACGCAGCGTTGCCGGGGATGAATCCCCGGCCTACCGTTCCCATTCAGCAAACTTTGATCGTACTGGATGTTGCGCCTGCCTTAGTTGTGCTTGCCTTTCCACTCGGCGTAGGGGCCCTGGAAGTCTTCGATGTTGTCTTCGTGGAAGACCCAGAGGCGGGTGGCTACTTCGTCAATTAAGTCGTGGTCGTGAGTTACTAACAGGACCGTGCCTTCGTAGCGCTGGAGGGCTATGTTCAGGGCGTTGATGGCTTCTAAGTCGAGATGGTTGGTGGGCTCGTCGAAGATTAGTATGTTGGGCTTGGTGAGGATTAACTTGCAGAAGGCGAGGCGGGCTTGTTCGCCGCCGGAGAGGGCTTTGGTTTGCTTGTCGCCTTCTTCGCCGCTGAAAAGCATCTGGCCGAGGATGCCGCGGATGTCTTCGACGTGGGCATCCGGTTTCCAGCGATGGAGCCACTCGGCTACGGTGAGGCCGGGTTCGATGGTCGAGCCGACGTCCTGGGGGAAGTAACCGATGTGGGCTTCGTGGCCCCAGAAGACGGAGCCGGAATCGAGGGTGAAATCGGGGTCGGCGAGGCCTGGGTACTTGGAGAGAAGGCTCTTGAGGAGAGTGGTTTTGCCGGCGCCGTTGCGGCCCATGAGACAGATCTTTTCGCCGCGCAGGACGTTGGCGGTGAAGCCGTCGAGGACTTTCAAGTCGCCGTAGAGCTTGGTGAGGTGCTTGAACTCGAGGATGTGCTTGCCGCTGGGGCGGACCTGGTCGAAGCGGATGTAGGGGCGCGCGATGTTGGAGCGGGCGAGGTCGTTGGTTTGCAGGCGCTCGACCTCCTTGCGGCGGCTGGTGACCTGGGAGGAGCGGGTTCCGGCGGAAAAGCGGGCGATGAAGTCGTTGAGCTGAGCGATCTTCTTTTCGCGCTGGGCGTTCTGCGACTCGAGGGTGGAGCGAATCTGGGTCTTGGCCATCACCATGTCGTCGTAGCCGCCGGTGTAGACGATGATGGTCTCGTAATCGATGTCGGCGGTGTGGGTGGTGACGCTGTTGAGGAAGTGGCGGTCGTGGGAGATGGCGATGAGGGTGCCGTCGTAGCCCAAGAGGAAGTCCTGGAGCCAGTGAACGGAGTCGAGATCGAGGTAGTTGGTAGGCTCGTCGAGGAGCAGGGCTTCAGGCTTGCCGAAAAGGGCCTGGGCGAGCAGGACGCGAACCTTCTGGCCGCCCTGGAGTTCACCCATCCTGCGCTCGTGGAGGGCTTCGGGAATGTCGAGGCCATCGAGGAGGACGGCGGCGTCGCTCTCGGCGGTGTAGCCGTCTTCGTCGCCGATGATGCCTTCGAGCTCGCCGAGGCGCATGCCGTCGGCGTCGGTCAGCTCGGGCTGCTCGTAGATGCGGTCGCGCTCTTCCATGGCGGCCCACAGGGGCTTGTTGCCCATGATGACGGTGTCGATGACGCGATAGGCGTCAAAGGCGAACTGATCTTGACGCAGGACGCCGAACTTGCGCGGACGGACCACGCTGCCCTTCTGGGCGTCGATTTCGCCGGTGAGGATTTTCATGAAAGTGGTCTTGCCGGAGCCGTTGGGACCGGTGAGGCCGTAGCGGCGGCCGGGGACGAAGCTGACGCTTACGTCTTCGAAGAGGACCTTGGCGCCGTAGCGCATGGTGACGTTGCTGGTGCTGAGCATTCTTGTTCTGGTTCCTATGTGCGGGCCGCAGCGGGGCTTCGGCGCCGGCGGGCCGGTTGGGGCTGGGTTGGGTCTTGGTTTGGGGCCGCGCAGCACCCAAAGGGTACCCGGCAGGCCCGGAGAACTTCGGCTCTTCCAGTTTCTCATAAGAGCGGGTGATCTCGCGTTTTGCGATTCTCCGCGGCTGGGACCGGATCGAGGGGCTGGAAAGCTATCCGAAGATGGCCATGACGGCGTGGTTGACGACGAAGGCCGCGCCGTAGGCCAGGACCAGCATGTAGAGGAACTGGACGGCGGGCCACTTCCAACTGTTGGTTTCGCGGCGGACTACGGCCATGGTGGAGGTGCACTGCATGGCGAGGGCGAAAAAGATCATGAGAGCGAGCGCGCCGCCGAGGGTCATGTCGTGGTGGAGGGCGGTTTGCAGGTGCATGGCCTGGGTTGCGGGGTCGGCGCCGTAAAGGGTGCCCATGGTGCTGACCATGACTTCGCGGGCCAGCACGCTGGAGAGCAGGCCGATGCCGATCTTCCAGTTGAAGCCGAGGGGGGCAATGGCGGGCTCGATGAAGTGGCCGAGGCGGCCGATGAGGCTGTTGGCCAGTTCAGGCGCGGCGTAGGTGCCGGACCCGAGGTGAATGACGGGCAGGTGGGCCAGAACCCACAGGGCGAGCGTGACGCAGAGGATGACGGTGCCGGCCTGGCGGAGGAAGATGCGCGCGCGGTCAATGAGGCGCAGAGCCAGCGTCCAGAGAGTGGGCATGCGGTACTGGGGCAGTTCAAGGATGAAGGGGGTTTCGCTGGACTTGAGGATGGAGCTTTTCAGCAGCCATGCGGTGGTCATGGCGCCCACAAAGCCGGCCACATAAAGGCTGAGCATGACGATGGTTTGCAGGCCGAGGAATCCGTGCAGGTAGACGATATGGGGGATAAAGGCGGCGATGAGGAGCATGTAGACCGGGAGGCGGGCCGAGCAGGTCATGAAGGGCGTGACGAGAATGGTGGCCAGGCGGTCGCGCTTGTTGGCGATGGTCCGGGTGGCCATGATGGCCGGGACGGCGCAAGCGTAGGCGGAGAGCAGGGGAATGAAGGCTTTTCCGTTGAGGCCGATGGTGCGCATGACGCGGTCGGCGATGAGCGCCGCGCGAGCCAGGTAGCCGGAGTCTTCGAGGATGCCGATGAATAGAAAGAGCAGCAGGATCTGGGGCAGGAAGACGAGCACGGAGGAGATGCCCTTCCATGCGCCGTCGAGGAGGAGCGACTGGAGCCAGCCGGCGGGCAGCAGCGGGCGGGCGAATTCGCCGATGCGGGCGAGGATGTCGCCAAAGCCGTCGGAGAGCGGCTGACCGATGGAGAAGACGACCTCAAAGACGCCTACGACCACGACCAGAAAGAGCAGCGGCCCCCAGATGCGGTGCAGGAGGATGTTGTCGATCTTGCGTGTGCCTTCGACCGAGAGGGGAGCCTGGTAGCCGGTGCGGCGGCTGACCTGGGCGGCCCAGGTGTGGGCGCTGGCGGCGTTGCCGAGGACGGGCAGGGCGAGCGGCTTGGCGGCGGCGCGATCGGTTTGCCGGTGCAGGAAGAGGGGAACGGCATCCAGGCCGGTTCCGCGCGTGGCGCTGATCTGGGCAACGGGCGCACCAAGCTCGCGGGCCAGCTTGAGGGAGTCGATGTGGCCGCCGCGGGCTTCCATGAGGTCGCTCATGTTGAGCAGGACCAGCGTGGGCAGCCCGACGGCCAGCACCGGGGCGGCCAGCATGAGCTGGCGCGTGAGGTGGAGGGAATCGAGGACGAGCAGAACGGCGTCGGGCTTGGGGGTGCCGGGCATCTTTCCGCGCAGCACATCGACGGCGACGCGGGCGTCTTCAGTGTAGGGGGTGAGGGAGTAGACGCCGGGCAGGTCGATGAGGGTGAGGTCGTCGCGGCCCACGCCGGCCATGAGGCCCATGCGCTGCTCGACGGTGACGCCGGGGTAGTTGGCGACCTTCTGGCGCAGGCCGGTCAGGCGGTTGAAAAGAGTGGACTTGCCGGAGTTCGGCGGTCCGATCAGGACGACGGTTTTGAGCGCTCCGGCGGGCGGCGGAGTGGTGGGTGGTTCAAAGACCGGGGTTTCACAGCAGGCGTTCATCGGGCGGCCTCGACTAATTTGGAGGCTTCGGTTGCTTCGGGTTCGTCTGCGGATTCCGCCTCGGGCTCACGGACGCGGATGGCCTCCGCAGTCTCGTGGCGCAGGGCAATTTCCATGCCGTCCACGCCGTACACAGTGGGGTCGCCGGCCGGCGCGCGACGCAGCGCGGTCACCAGTGCATCGGGGACGAAGCCCATATGCATCAGGTGGTTCTGCACGGATTCGGGAAGGTCAAGGGCCACCAGGACCCCGGTTTCACCGACCTTCAATTCGCTCAACACGCTCAACCGCCGCACTCCCAGAGGCCGCCGGAAGGGTAGGACATTAAAACGGAGGCCCGAATGAAAACTACGACCAGAATGGTCGTAATTAAGTATACGACTATCAGGGCGTGAGCCGCAAACGCTGGTTTCAATATCTTTCGTTCGATGCACACGCATAGCTGGACCTCCGGGAGGGGACGGCTGGCGTGTACTCGCCAGCCCTCCGAAGCAACTGGCGGACCTCTCTGCACAGTTCATCGGAGCGATGGCCTTTTTTATCAGGTCAAATGGCCGCGGAATGTGATATAGATCACTTTAGTTAGGCAAATAATCGTTCGCGAGGCAAAGAAGACGGTTGATACGAGGACTGTATGCAGGCCGAGGAGTTTCGCGCATCTCTAGCTCAAGAAGAGCCGCCGAAGGAACTGCCGGCGACGCTGGCGGCGTTGTGGTGGGACGCGCGCGGAGATTGGGCGCGCGCTCATGGGCTGGTGGATGAGCTTGAGACACCGGAGGGCATGGCGGTTCACGCCTACCTGCACCGCAAGGAGGGCGTAACCTCGAACGCCGACTACTGGTATCAGCGGGCCGGGCGGCGGTTTCACCGGGCGACGCTGGAAGAGGAGTGGGCGGCGCTGGTGGAGGGGCTGCTTGCAGGGACCCAAGAGGACTGAGCGGCGTGTTGAGAGTTCCCTCTCTCAAGAAACGGAGAAGCAATCATGTATCCGCGCTATCCTTTCGCAATTCCTAGAGGCGTTATGGAGGGGCTCCGGAAGCAACTTGCCGACACGGTCGTTCTTGCAGCAATCCTGATCGCGGCCGTTGCGCTTGCTCTGCTCGCTCCGTCGCTTCTGGCGCAAGCGCAAGCACCAGCCAAAGGGATGGATCCAAAGCTGCTTGCCCGTGCGAATGCCGGCGATGCCACCTCTCAGTACCTGGTGGCCTTTGCCTATGACAAGGGCATCGGCGTCCCCAAGGATTCTGTCCAGGCCGCCAAGTGGTATCGCAAGGCCGCCGAGGCCGGCAACCGGCGCTCCATGGCCATTCTCGGCGTCATGTACGAACGTGGTCTCGGCGATCTGGCCAGGGATGACGTCCAGGCGGTCGGCTGGTATCGCAAGGCGGCGGAGGCTGGCGAGGCTTCTGCCATGACCAATCTCGGCCTGATGTACGCGGCCGGCCGGGGCGGATTGACGCAGGACGAAGTTCAGGCGGTGAGCTGGTATCGCAAGGCGGCGGAGGCCGGCGATGCGGGCGGCATGACCAGGCTCGGCTTTGCTTACGCGACTGGCCGGGGCGGACTGCCGCGGGATGACGTCCAGGCTGAGAGCTGGGCTCGCAAAGCTGCGGAGTTTGGCGACGCGCAAGCCATGGGGATGCTTGGAACCATGTACGAGGCGGGCCAGGGCGGATTGGCGAAGGACGATGCTCAGGCGGTGGAATGGTATCGCAAAGCAGCGGAGGCCGGCGACCGCATCGGCATGACATATCTTGGCGACATGTACATGGCTGGCCGGGGCGGGCTGGCGAAGGATGACGTTCAGGCGGTGAGCTGGTATCGCAAAGCGGCCGAGGCTGGCGATGTGCGGGGCATGACTAATCTTGGCGCCATGTACATAGCTGGCCGGGGTGGGCTGGCGAAGGATGACGTTCAGGCGGTGAGCTGGTATCGCAAGGCGGCGGAGGCCGGGGATGCGTCCGGCATGTTCAAGCTTGGCGCCATGTACATCATGGGCCGGGGCGGATTGACGCAGGACAAAGCTCAGGCGGTGACCTGGTTTACCAAAGCGGCAGAATTGCACGACCCTAACGCCCTGAAGGCGCTGGCGCAACTGGAACAAGCAAACGTCCGTTGCATTGGACGAGATGGGCTCGGCAACCAGTTGACGCCCGTCGAATTGTACAAGGACGTTGCCAGTTGCATCGATCAAGAGAAGTACGACGCAGGTTTATTCCTCTTTGCTTTGGCGGGCGCGTACGGACGGTTCGATATTTTGCGGGTAAAGGATGCGACCGCTCACGATGTTGCGTACCTGCTGCCGGAAATGTACCTTAAACCGCTGGACCAAACGAAAGTGGCTGCCTTCAGGGAACGGGTCAAGCAGATGAACGGCAACGACTCTCTTAAAGCAAAGTACTGTTCGGACCTGGAGAGCATGAGCCCTCCGGCCTATTTTCCTACGTATATGATTTCTCACGGAATGACTGCTTACGGGAGTGCCATGGGGGTCACGTTGCCGGGGACCAATCCAGGGGATAATCCGCTGGTTTCTCCGTTCGATGCCCCAAAAGCTTGGAAACAGGCTGTCGATGAATCTTTGCAATGTCAAAACGCCAAAAGTCACTGACCGCTGGCTTGGCTGGGCGGAGGTTTCAACGGCCCACGCTGGAGGCCTAGTGGGAGCCGCTGGTGGAGAGGTTGACGGCGGAGTGAGACGAGGGCGCAGGGGCAGGAGCGACCGATTCCGTGCGCAGCCGGAAAGCGGGCGGTGGGAGGCGACACGGCGGAAACGGGCAATTGAGCGTAAAATGCGATCTCGGCTGGGGGGTGGGCACCGATGCAATATCGCCGTTTTGGAAAACTCGATTGGAAGGTCTCCGCGCTGGGTTTTGGCTGCATGCGTTTTCCCACGCTGGATGGAGACCGGCTCAGCCCCAACATCGACCAGGCCGAAGCGCTGCGCATGGTTCGTCACGCCATCGACAACGGGGTCAATTACGTCGACACCGCGTACCCATACCATGGAGGGCAGAGCGAAGTTGTGGTGGGCAGGGCGCTCCAGGACGGTTATCGGGAAAAGGTGAGGCTGGCCACCAAACTGCCGGTTTTCCTGGTTCAAAGCACGGCGGACTTCGACAGATTGCTCAACGAGCAGTTAAAGAAGCTTCAGACGAGTTACATCGACTTTTACCTGCTTCATGCGTTGAGCGGAAGCCGCTGGCGGGAGATAGTTCTGAAGCACGATCTTCTAACTCGGGCTGCCGCCGCGCTGGCCGATGGGCGCATCCGGCATCTGGGCTTCTCGTTTCACGACGAGTATGAGAGCTTCGCGGAGATTGTCAACGGCAGCGACCTATGGAGCTTTTGCCAGATTCAATATAACTACATGGACGCGGAGAATCAGGCCGGGACACGCGGCCTGAAACTGGCGGCGAGCAAGGGCCTGGCCGTAGTTATCATGGAGCCGCTGATGGGCGGCAGGCTGGCCGATCCGCCAAAAGATATTCTCGCGGCCATGGAGAGCTTTCCCGCGCGGCGAACTGCCGTAGAGTGGGCGCTCCAGTGGCTGTGGGATCAGCCGGAAGTTTCGGTTGTCTTGAGCGGCATGAGCACTATAACTCAGGTGGAAGAAAACCTGCGCTTTGCGGATAACTCGCGCATTGGATCCTTCACCGAGGCGGAGCAGGCGCTGATCGCCGAGGTCAGGGAAAAGTATCTCGCGCGCACCGCGATCCCGTGCAGCAGGTGCAACTACTGCATGCCCTGTCCCAATGGCGTGTACATTCCCGCCAACTTCGAGTTCTTCAATTACGCTCGCTTGTACGACGACGTTGCGGGCGCTCGTTTCAGGTACAAGGTCTTTCTTACCGAGGAGCAGCGGTCCGGCGCCTGCATCGATTGCGGCATTTGCGAAGGATTGTGTCCACAGAAGATTGAGATCGGCGAGTGGATGCCCAAGGTGACCGCGCTGCTGGCGTGAGCGAAATCGCCGTCTCGCGACGGCTTACAAATCCCGGGTGGGAGACCAGGAACCTCGGCTCGCTTGGTTCCCTCCCTTCGCGAAAGGCGCGAAGGAGGGGCACCCGGCGCGTTTCAAGTCGGCCCAGACCGCAGATTGCTGACGCCGGTCGGAATATCACATTTGCCTGTGGTGTGACGTACCCTATCAGGGCGGCGCGGATCTCGAACTTCTGGGCGAGAGGCTGGGCTATCTGCGTCAACCCGTGTCCGGGACCGGCCTGCTTAGGCAGACGGAACATGCGGGCAAGGTCCCCATTATGTGATTTTAAGTGCATAATATGGGATTCACCCCCCGCCGTGTGTCTCACATCACTGCGACTCCAACCCCTGGGGATGAGACTCGACCTAGCGGTTGATTTTCCCCCGGCTGCGCTGTGAGGCAAATGAAATGAGTGAACAGAAAACGGTCAGCAAAATGGTAATTGTGGATGGGAACGAGGCTGCCGCCTCGGTGGCCTATCGTCTCTCCGAAGTCGTCGCCATCTACCCCATTACCCCCTCGTCGCCGATGGCCGAGTGGGCCGATCAGTGGCGCGCGGAGGGAAAGACGAATATCTGGGGCGCATTGCCCATTGTGGAAGAACTGCAGAGCGAAGGCGGCGCGGCCGGCGCGCTGCACGGCGCGTTGCAGGCAGGGGCCTTCGGGACCACGTTTACCGCCTCGCAGGGCTTGCTGCTGATGATTCCCAACATGTTCAAGATTGCCGGCGAGCTGACCCCGGCGACGATGCACGTGTCGGCCCGCACCCTGGCTACGCACGCGCTGTCGATCTTCGGCGATCACTCCGACGTGATGGCGTGCCGCTCGACGGGCTGGGCGATGCTGGCGTCGAACTCCGTGCAGGAGGTTCACGACCTGGCGCTGGTGGCGCAGATTGCCACGCTGGAATCGCGCATTCCGTTCATTCATTTCTTCGACGGCTTCCGCACTTCGCACGAGGTGGGCAAGATTCTGCCCATCAGCGACGAGACCATTCGCGCCCTGGTGGACGACAAGTACCTCATCGAGTTCCGCAAGAACGCCCTCAGCTCCGATCGCCCGGTGATCAGAGGGACGGCGCAGAATCCCGACGTTTTCTTCCAGGCTCGCGAGGCCTGCAATCCATTCCATGACGCGGTTCCGGGGATTGTGCAGTCGGTGATGGACCGGCTCGCAGCGCTGACCGGCCGCGCCTATCACCTGTTCGACTACTACGGGGCACCGGACGCGGAGCGCGTGATGGTGCTGATGGGCTCCGGCGCAGAGGCTGCCGAGGAGGCCGTGGATGCGTTGAACAAGCAGGGCGACACGCTGGGGCTGCCGACGGGGCGCCTCTCCCGGCCGGTCGACGCCAGCGCTTTGCGGGCGGCGCTGCCCGCCACGGTGAAGTCGATTGCCGTTCTGGACCGCTGCAAGGAGCCGGGCGGCGCCGGCGAGCCGCTCTACCAGGACCTCGTGACGGCGCTGGCTGAGAATGCGGCGACCCTGCCTTTCGCAATCAAGCCCACCGTGATTGGCGGGCGCTACGGGCTGTCTTCGAAGGAGTTCACGCCGGCCATGGTCAAGGGCGTCTTCGACGAGCTGGCCAAGCCCGAGCCGAAGAACCACTTCACGATCGGCATCGACGACGATGTAAGCCACACCAGCCTGAGCTACGATCCCGAGTTCTCGACCGAGGATGCGAAGACGGTGCGCGCGTTGTTCTATGGCCTGGGTTCGGACGGCACGGTGGGCGCCAACAAGAACTCGATCAAGATTATCGGCGAAAACACGCCGAATTACGCGCAGGGCTATTTCGTTTACGACTCGAAGAAGTCGGGGTCGATGACCACCTCGCACCTGCGCTTCGGGCCGAACCCCATCCGCTCCAGCTACCTGATCACGCGCGCCAGCTTCGTGGCCTGCCACAACTTCAGCTTTTTGGAGAAGATGGATGTGGTGGAAGCGGCCGTGCCCGGCGCGGTCTTCCTGCTCAACACGCCTTATTCGGCGGCGGAGGTGTGGGACCATCTGCCCAAGACCACGCAGCAAGAGATGCTGCGCAAGAAGATCGAGTTTTATGTGATCGACGGCTACAAGGTGGCGCGCGAGGCGGGCATGGGATCGCGGATCAACACCATCATGCAGACCTGCTTCTTCGCCATCAGCGGCGTGCTGCCGCGCGAGGAAGCGATCGAACAGATCAAGAAGTCCATTTACAAGACCTACGGCAAGCGCGGCGAAGCGGTGGTGGCCAAGAACTACGCCGCCGTGGACCACGCGCTGGCACACCTGGAAAAGGTTAAACTTCCAGAGGTTGCTTCGTCCGAGTTCGATCTGATTCCCCCCATCAGCAGCAAGGCTCCGGAGTTTGTCCGCAACGTGCTGGGCCAGATTGCCGGGGGGCATGGCGACCTGCTTCCGGTGAGCGCGATTCCGGCCGGCGGCGCATTCCCCACCGGTACGGCGCAGTGGGAGAAGCGGAACATTGCGCAGTTCATTCCGGTGTGGGACAAGGATCTGTGCATCCAGTGCGGCAAGTGCGTGATGGTCTGCCCCCATGCTGTGATTCGCGCCAAGGTTTACAGTCCGGAACTTGGAGACAAGGCGCCGGCGACCTTCCAGTGGGCCAAGCCGAAGTGGAAGGCCATGGAGCAGGACCGGTATACGCTGCAGGTGGCTCCCGAAGATTGCACGGGCTGCGCGCTGTGCGTGGAAGTGTGCCCGGTGAAGAGCAAGAGCGACGCCAGCCACAAGGCCATCAACATGGCGCCGCAGTTGGCGCTGCGCGAGGCCGAGCGCGACAACTGGGAGTTCTTCCTCGACCTGCCCGAGGTGGACCGCTCGAAGCTGTCGCATACGCAGGTGAAAGACATCCAACTGCTGCAGCCGCTGTTTGAATTCTCGGGCGCCTGCTCAGGATGCGGCGAGACGGCGTACATCAAGCTGCTTACGCAACTGTTCGGCGACCGGCTGTACATCGCCAACGCCACGGGCTGCTCGTCGATCTATGGCGGCAACCTGCCCACGACGCCCTACACCAGCAACCCGCAGGGCCGTGGGCCGACCTGGTCGAACTCGTTGTTCGAGGACAACGCGGAGTTCGGCTTCGGCATGAGAATCGCGCTCGACCAGCAGAAGATATTTGCTGAAACACTGCTGAAGCGGCTTGCGCCGGCGGTTGGCGATGAGCTGGTGACGGCGCTGCTGGGCGCTCAGCAGAAGACCGAAACGGAGATCAACCAGCAGCGGGAGCGGGTGCTGGCGCTGCGCGGGCAACTTGCCGGCAACGACAGTTCCGACGCGCGCAACCTGCTGGCCATTGCCGATGCGCTGGTGCGCAAGAGCGTTTGGATTCTGGGCGGGGACGGCTGGGCGTACGACATCGGCTTCGGCGGACTGGACCACGTGCTGGGCTCGGGCAAAAACGTAAATGTGCTGGTGCTGGACACGGAGGTTTATTCGAATACCGGCGGGCAAATGTCGAAGGCCACGCCCCGCGGCGCGGTAGCCAAGTTTGCCGCCAGCGGCAAGAGCAACAGCAAGAAAGACCTGGCCATGGAAGCCGTGAGTTACGGCTACGTGTATGTGGCGCAGGTGGCGCTGGGCGGCAACGACAGCCACGTGGTGAAGGCTTTTCAGGAGGCCGAAGCGCACGACGGGCCGTCGATCATCATCGCGTATTCGAGTTGCATTGCGCACGGCTATGACCTGGTGCACGGGCTGGAGCAGCAGAAGCTGGCCGTGCAGTCCGGCTACTGGCCGCTGATGCGCTACAACCCCGCACTGCGCGAGACGGGCAAGAACCCCTTCCAACTGGACTCCAAGGCGCCGTCGATCCGGCTCAAGGATTACGCGTACCGCGAGGCGCGCTACACGATGCTGGCGCGCGGCAATCCGGAGCTGGCCGCAACGCTGCTGAAGGAAGCGCAGGACGACGTGGAGCGCCAGTGGCGCGTCTACTCCGCGCGGGCCGCGATGCCGGGCCGTGGCGAGACGCCGCACATTGCGCCGGAAGAGAAGTCTGAAGAGAAAAAGGTAGCTGTGGCTGACGGAGGCACAGAATGATCGATTTTTCAACGCAGTATCTTGGTTTGAAGCTGAGCGGGCCCATCGTGGTTTCGTCCACGCCGCTCTCGGAGTCGATCGACAGCGTTCGCCGCATGGAGGATGCGGGCGCAGCGGCGATTGTGCTGACTTCGCTTTTCGAGGAGCAGTTGGAGCTTGAATCGAAGGCGCTGGACGAGGACCTTTCGCGCGGGACGGAGTCCTTTGCCGAATCGCTTGATTACCTTCCGGATCTGGATGACTACCGCATGACGCAAGAGGTTTACCTCGAGCACCTGCGGCGGGCGAAGGAGGCGGTCAAGATCCCGATCATGGCCAGCCTGAACGGAGCCACGACCGGCGGCTGGATTCGCTACGCAAGGGATATGGAGCAGGCCGGCGCGGACGCCATCGAGCTGAATACCTACGCACTGGCCACCGACCGCAGCCAGACTTCGGCCGACCTGGAGCTGCAACTGCTCGAACTGGTGGCTGCCGTGACCGGCGCGGTGAAGATTCCGGTGGCCGTGAAGCTGTCGCAGTGGTTCACCAGCCTGCCGCATCTGTTGGCCCGGCTGGAGGATGTGGGCGCGCGTGGCGTGGTGCTGTTCAACCGCTTCTACCAGCCGGACTTCGACATCGAGACGCTGGAGGTGCGGCCCACGCTGCACTTTTCAACACCATCAGAACTGCTGCCGCGGCTGCACTGGGCGGCCATTCTCTACGGCCATCTGAACATCGACCTGGCCATCTCCGGCGGGGTTCACTCGGCCGAGGATGTGTTGAAGGGGATCATGGCGGGAGCCGGCGTAACGATGATGTGTTCGGCGCTGCACATTCATGGCATCGAGCACATCGGCCGGGTGCTGGCGGACGTGCAGTACTGGCTGGAGAAGCGCGAGTATACCTCGCTGTGGGAGACGCGCGGGTGTTTGAGCCGGCGGTCGGTGCCGGATACGTCGCCGTTCGACCGCGGCAACTACATCAAGACGCTCAGTTCCTACAGTCTGCGTCAGACGGTGGCGGCGTTCTAACGGGGCCTCAGAGTGGGGGGCAGGATTGGTAGGTCAGGGCTTTGGCCCTGACACGAAGGCGGGCAGAATATACGGGGCTTTGGCCCTGACACGAAGGCGGGCAGAATATACGGGGCTTTGGCCCCTGGGGTATGCTTTCAAAAGCAAAACCTCAGGGGCTGAAGCCCCGCTCTATTTTGGGCGCAATTGCCGGGACTGAAGTCCCGGCCTACCGCTCCGCATCAGCGTCAAAGCACGGAGAAAAAGGGGGGTTGAAATGGCGGGCAGGAGAATACGCTTCGGGTTGATCTTAGGCGCGGTTTTTGGTTTGTGCGGTTTGTGCGCGGCGCAGGCGCCGGTGAAATATGAGGCGACGCTGGAGTCACTCGACCGCCATCCGTTGCCGCAGTGGTATGCCGGGGCCAAGCTGGGGATCTTCATTCACTGGGGGCTCTACTCGGTGCCGGGGTGGGCTCCGCTGACGCATCCGGACCACGATTTTTCCTCCGACGATTACATCAAGTACAATCCCTACGCCGAGTGGTACTACAACGTGATGCGCATCGATGGTTCGCCTACGCAGGCCTACCATCGCGAGCACTACGGCGCGGATTACAACTACTACAACTTCGCACCCATCTTCGACCGGGAGAGCCAGAAGTGGAATCCGGAGCAGTGGGCCAAGGTCTTTCGCGAGGCCGGCGCGCGCTACGTGGTGCTGACCAGCAAGCACCACGAGGGCTTTACGCTGTGGCCGAGCTCGACGCCCAACCCCACGCTGCCCAAGGACCGGCAGCACGCTACGCGCGACATCGTGGGAGACCTGACGGCCGCGGTGAGGAAACAGGGGCTGCACATGGGGCTTTACTACTCCGGCGGGTACGACTGGACGTTTGTTCCCGGGCCCATCCGCAAAGCTGCCGACTACGAGACGGTGAAGCCGGAGAGCGAGGCGTATGGCAAGTATGCCAATGCGCAGATTCATGAGTTGATCGAGCGGTACCACCCGTCGCTGCTGTGGAACGACATCGACTGGCCGAAGACGGGCGAGGCGCTGGAGGTGATGGCGGACTACTACAACGCGGTGCCGGACGGGGTGATCGACGACCGCTTTGGCGTGGCGCACTCGGACTTTACTTCTCCCGAGTACGAGAAGCTGGACAAGATCAGCGCGAAGAAGTGGGAGGAATGCCGCGGGCTGGGGCGGTCTTTCGGGTACAACCGCGCCGAGGGCGAGGCGGAGACGATTGCGCCGGAGGAGTTGATTGCGCTGCTGGTGGACATTGTGAGCAAGAACGGAAATCTCCTTCTGGATGTGGGACCGGAGGCCGATGGGACCATTCCGCCGGTGCAGATGGAGCGGCTGAAGGCGCTGGGCGCGTGGCTGAAGCAGAACGGAGAGGCGATCTACGATACGACGCCGTGGACGCAGGCGGTGGGCAAGAGCGTGGAGGGGGACGATCTGCGGTTTACGCGCAAGGGTGACGATCTGTATGTGACGGTGCTGGGCAAACCGAAGGCGCGGACAGTGACGATTCCGGATGTTCCCGCGAAGCAGGGAGTGCCGATTACGCAGCTTGGCGATACAAACGAACTTGGGGCGAAGGTGCAGGTAGATAAAACGCGAATCGTATTGCGTGCGCAATTGAAGGGCGATTATGCGTACTCGTTCAAACTGGCGGGTTACCTGCGCTAATCCTGCCCGCACAAAGACTGGAGGATGGTGCGTTCCAGGAGGCTGCAGGCCTGCGGAATGGCATCGAGGACCGGCTCGCTGAACTCTTCGCCGAGTTCTATTGAGCCGGCGCCGACGGTCAGCAGGAGGGCCTTGCGGGGCAGGGAATCGTAGAGTTCGCGGGCCAGGGCTAGGAGTTCGGGCGCGCCCAGGTGGTGGGTGGCGAGGCCTGGCGTTGGGACGGCCAGCTGGACTTCGATGATGCGCACTGATCCGGGAGTTGATTCGACGGAACAGTCGATGAAGAGGACGGACTCGGCGCGGGCGATTTCTTCGGCCAGCTCGGGAGTCCATTGCTGACGGGCGAGGACGCGCAGGCCGGCTTCTGAACGGAACCTGTCTTCAGCCCACTCAGCGAGCCACGGCCCGATGCCGTCATCCGAGCGCAGGGTGTTGCCGCAGGCTAGGATGAGGCATCGGGCCGTGGTCAACGTCATGGATGCTTTGCCGGTCAGCGTACGACCCGGTCGAGGACTTCGCCATCGGGCGAGAGCAGCGAGAGAACCAGCGGCATTTGTCCGAAGGCGTGCGAGGAGCAACTGAGGCATGGGTCGAAGGTGCGAATCACGGCTTCAACGCGATTGAGAACGCCCTCGGTGAACTTGCCGTCTTTCACGTAGTGCCTGGCGGCCTGCAGGACGCCCTTGTTCATGGCGTTGTTGTTCTGACCGGTGGCAATGACCAGGTTGGCCCAGGTGATGAGGCCATTGTCGTCCACCTTGTAGTGGTGATTCAGCGTGCCGCGCGGCGCCTCGGCCTGACCCGCGCCCTCGAGCCGGTTGACGCCGGCAATGGCGCGCACATGCTTGTCGAGAATGAGCGGATCGTTGAGCATTCGCTCGATCTTCTCGATGCCGTAGAGGATTTCAACGAGCCGGGCGTGATGATAGTAGAAGGAACTCAGCACCGGGCCGTCGGCCAGTTGCTTGAATTCAGCCAGTTCCTTGTCCGCCATTGGAGTGCCCATGCTCTTGGCGATGTTGAGCCGAGCCAAGGGGCCCACGCGGTAACTGCCCTGGGGATAGCCGAGCGGCTTGTAGTAGGCGAACTTGGTGTAGCTGTAGGGCTCTACGGCCTCGCCAATCACCTCGGTAAACCTGGAGGCGAGGATGCCGTCCTCGACAATGTTGCCCTTGGCATCGATCAGCCGCAGCGTGCCGACGGTGAACGACACCGACTCGTCTTCGTTGATCAGGCCCATGAAGAGCGACGGAAAGTTGGCGAAGACCTCGATCTCCGGCTTGAAGCTCGAGGCGATCTGCTTGTATGCGTCCAGAGCGAGACCGATGTTGTCGTAGGCCTCGGGAATCATGCCCAGGATCTCATCGCGCTTGGCGGCGCTCAAAGGCTCGGTGACGCCGCCAGGCACCACCCACCCGGTATGGATGCGCTTGCTGCCCAGCAGTTCGATGATGTGCTGGCCGAAGCGGCGCAAAGCCACGCCGGCGCGGCCCAACTGGGGCTTGGCGGCCACGACTCCGAAGATGTTGCGCACCTTGGGGTCGGACTCCATGCCTAACAAAAGGTCGGGGGAGGCGAGATAGAAGAAGCTCAGCGCGTGAGACTGGACCATCTGGGCCAGATTCAACATGCGCCGCAACTGCGCGGCGGTATACGGAATGCGGACCGACATGATGGCTTCGCAGGCCCTGGCCGAGGCAAGCAGGTGGCTCACCGGGCAGATGCCGCAGATGCGGGCCATCAGGCTGGGCATCTCATAGAACGGCCGACCCTGGGCGAACCTCTCAAAGCCGCGCACCTGCGTAACGTGAAAGTGCGCATCTTGCACCTCGCCCTGGCCGTTGAGTTGGATGGTGATCTTGCCGTGGCCTTCGAGGCGCGTAACGGGATCGATGGTGATGGTCTGGCTCATGGGGCAGGCTCCAATGAATTAGGCTCCAAAGCGGGTGAGGGCCGGAATATCCAGCGGTGCACCGGTTAGCAGCGCGGTCAGCGCGAGGTGGAAGGTGTCGGCCGAGGGTGGGCAGCCGGGGAGAAATACGTCCACCTTTACGAATTCGTGGATGGGACGCACGACCCGGAGCAGCTTGGGCACCACGACGCAGGGAATCTGCGGCTGCGCCGAGGCGTTCTCGATATAGGCGCGGTCGAGAATGGCTTCCGGGCCGATGGGATTGCGCATGGAGGGCACGTTGCCGGTCACGGCGCAGTCGCCCATGGCGATCAGCATTTTGGAGTGGGCGCGAATCTTGCGGATCTTCTTTTCGTCGTCCACCGAGGCGACTGCTCCCTCAACCAGAGCGATGTCCACCTTGTCGGGGAACTCCTTGGCGTCCACGATGGGGCTGTAGACCACATCGACAAGCTCGGCCAACTCGATGAGCCGTTCGTCCATGTCGAGGAATGACATGTGGCAGCCCGAACATCCATCCAGCCAGATTGTTGCCAGTGTCAGTTTGCTCATCGCTTTTCCCTCATGAGGTTCAAGTAAGGCAGAAAATCGGGATACTTGGGGTGTTCGGTGCCGATCTTGGTCTTGTCGAAGAGGGCTCCGGTGGGGCATACCTGCACGCACTTGCCGCAGCGGGTGCACGTGGAGGCTCCCCAGTCTTCATGCAGATCGCTGATGATGATGCAGTCGATGCCGCGGCCCATCACATCCCACACATGCGCGCCTTCGATCTCGGCGCAGATCCGCACGCAGCGGGTACACAGGATGCAACGGTTGTGGTCGATGGTAAATCGCTCATTTGAGGCATCCACCGTCAGTTCGGGGTTGCGATAGGGCAGGCTGATATGGGTCAAACCCTGCTCCTGCGCCAGGGTCTGCAGTTCGCAGTTGCCATTGGCCACGCACACCGAACAGATATGGTTGCGCTCGGCGAAAAGCAATTCGAGGATGGTGCGGCGGTGCTTCTGGAGCCGCTCGGTGTTGGTGCTCACCTCCATGCCCTCGAAGACGGTGGCCACGCAGGCGGGAAGGAGCTTGTTGCTGCCTTTGATCTCCACCAGGCACAGCCGGCAGGCGCCTACGTCATGCAGGCCCTCCAGATGGCAGAGGGTGGGAATGTAGATGTTGTTTTCCCGCGCCACTTCCAGGATGGTCTCCCCGGAGCGGGCGCTGACTTCCCGCTCATCGATTTGAAGTGTTTTGACGCCCCCACTTTCATTCATGCCAACACCTCCACGGGCGCTTCCATCTTGCAGACTCCAGCCGGACAACGCTTGTGCACGATATGTTCGATGTACTCGTTTCTGAAGTACTTGAGCGTGCTCAGCACGGGATTGGGCGCCGTCTGGCCCAGCCCGCACAGGCTGGTTTCCTTGATTGTGCCGCACAGGCTTACCAGCAGGTCCAGATCCTCCATGGTTCCCGTGCCGTTGCAGATGCGCGTCAGGAGGGTAAACATCTGGCTGGTGCCCGCCCGGCAGGGGATGCACTTGCCGCACGATTCGGTCTTGCAGAACTCCACGAAGAAGCGCGCCACGTTGACCATGCAGGAGGTGTCATCCATGACGATCATGCCGCCGGAGCCCATGATGGAGCCGGCCGCCATGAGGGCATCGTAGCTGACCCCGAGGCCCAGCATGTCGGCGGGAATGCAGCCACCTGAGGGACCACCGGTTTGCACCGCCTTCAATTTGTGCCCGCCGGGCACGCCGCCTCCAATGACATCGATGATCTCCCAGAGCTTGATGCCCATGGGCACTTCCACGAGGCCGGTGTTGGTGATCTTTCCGGTGAGCGCGAAAACCTTGGTTCCTTTGCTTCTCTCCGAGCCCATGTTGAAAAACCACTTGCCGCCGTTGCGCATGATGGGCGCGACGTTGGCGTAGGTTTCAACATTGTTGATGAGAGTGGGTTTGCCCCACAGACCGCTGACCGCCGGGTAGGGCGGCCGCGGTCTGGGGAGGCCGCGCAGGCCCTCGATGGAGACAAGCAACGCCGTTTCCTCGCCGCACACGAAGGCCCCGGCGCCCAAACGGATCTCGACGTCGAAGTTGAAGGTGGTATTGCAGATGCTGTTGCCCAGCAATCCGCGGCGCCGTGCTTCGCGGATGGCGGTCGTCAGCCGGGCGACGGCTACCGGGTATTCGGCCCGGACGTAGATGAAGCCTTTGCTGGCGCCCACCGCATAGGCGGCGATGGCCATGCCCTCGATGATGCGATGCGGATCGCCCTCCATCACGCTGCGATCCATGAAGGCGCCGGGATCGCCCTCATCGCCGTTGCAGACCACATATTTCAGGTCGCCCGGGGCCTTGGCTACGGTTCCCCACTTCAGCCCGGTGGGATAGCCGCCGCCGCCGCGGCCCCGCAGGCCGCTCTCGGTGATGCGGTGGATCACCCCGTTGGGCATCATCTCGGTCAGCACCGTCAGGAGAGCCTTGTACCCGTCGCGGGAGATGTAGTCGTCGATCTTTTCCGGATCGATGTGACCGGCGTTCTCCAGAACGACCCGCACTTGTTTGTCGAAGTGCTCGTGCAGATCGCATTGCAGGTCGGGTACCGGTTCGCCGCCCAGGCTGGCCACAACAGCCTCGGCGTGGCCGGCATCCACATGGTGATAAAGGGCCTGTTGGGGATCGACTCGCACCAGCGGCCCGGAGGAGCACGGCCCCATGCACCCGGTGCGGCGAACGAGCACTTTCTTGCCGGATGCCTCGACTGCCTTCACCAGCGCCTCCCGCAAACGTTCCGAACCCTGGCTGGCACAGGCGAGGTCCATGCAGACGTTCACTTCAAAATCGTATTTCTCGTTCTCCTGGGAGACGCTTTTCGCTATCTGTTCGAGCTCTTCGATCGTCATTCCACCGCCCACCTTTCCAGTCGCTCGAGCATCTGCTCATCGGACATCTCGCCCGCGACTTCGCCGTCGAACAGCGCTACCGGCGCGCGGCTGCAGGCGCCCACGCAGCGGGCCGTCATCAGGCTGATGTTTCCGTCCTTTGTGGTCTGCCCCTGGGGAATGCCCAGGCGTTTTGCGGCCGCTGCCACCAGCTTGTCGGAGCCCTTGATATAGCAGGCTGTGCCGAGGCAGACGGTCATGGTGTGCTTGCCCGGCGGCTTGAGGCTGAAGTAGTGATAGAAGGTCACCACCCCATAGGCCTGGCTCAACGGCACCCGCAGCGAACGTGCCACAAACCGGATGGCGTCGTCGTCCAGATAGCCGAACGAAGACTGCACGGTGTGGAGCGTTTCAATCAGCGCGTGGCGGGCAAAGCCATTCTTGCGCATGGTGCCGTTCACGATCTTCCATCGTTTGTCGTCGCTTGGCAGCGGCGGGGGTGTGAAAGCTTGCACAGTTCCCTCCCGGATGCAGACGGTCTGGCTGCAAGGCGATTGTGCTTCCGCGCCCTGCTTCTTGTCTATGCTAGTTGTACGTCCAGTGGCCTTTTTCCTCCGTGATAGGGGTCACTGGGCTGGGATGTCTTCCCATTTTATGACACGCAGTTCCACATTTCAGGGATGGGAAGGCGGGCGTCGCGCCCGCAGCGATTGTTTTGAGGGAGATAGACGTTGCCGACCCGGCGGCGGTTCTTGCGGCCGGCAGAGCAGGCGGCGTCTGACCTGGACCCGGGGGCAGACCGGCTCACGGGGATGGACGAAGCTGGATCTGGTAGTCGCGGTAGTCGATGGTGACGGTTGTCCGGCCAAGAAGAAAGCTATCAGAAACGGCTCTGGCATGAGTGGCCATTGAAAAGCCGCTCATGTTTACATACTGGCGCACCACCTGTGCCGGCCCAGTGAACACTGAAGGACTTTGAGATGCGGTTCCCTCGATGCGGACGATCGTACCGTCCTCTGCGTCTACCCATAGGGTTCCTTCGATCATGTTCGTGGCCTTACGCCTGGGGACGATGGCCAGCGCAAGACAATCGCGACGATCCACACGCTGCACGCCGCCGGGTTTCAGATGCATCTCATAATTGGCGGATGTGAACCACGAATGCTCCCGGATGCCGGGCAGATTGATGTTCTTCTCATCGTCGAGGAGTGTGCCCAGTACGTGTTTTCGAATGAACTCGGAGCCGGATTCCGAGACGATGGTGTAACTCTTGCCTGTTTCCTGCCGGTAGACGGTCTTCACGGTCATCTCAGCCACGGGGTGGTTTTCGTCGGCGTTCCGGAAAACGGCATAGTGCTCGGTAACGGTATATCCCGCAACGGTATCAACTCTTGCCTTGACCGCCGCGTCAACGCCCCGAATGACCGAGGCTTCGTCGGGCTGCCGGGCCTGCAACGCGGCGATGGGGAGGCACGCAAGGAGAGAAGCGGTCAGGATCGCCAACCGTTGGCGCGGGAAACCGGCAATGCCGAGGATGCCCATAGATCAAAGTTTAAACCGGTGAGGCTGTGTTGCCGGGAGACGAGAGTTCAAGCAGGGAAGCTTCCTGAATCTCCGCGCGCTCCTGGCCCTGCCACCCGGAGTTTCCTCAGAACCTGTCGAATCACTGATTTCGAGGAAGGCAGATTGGGGTTCTTGGTCTCCCACCCATTCGGTCGCCGCGGCGACAACGCGAAAGGATGGGGCACGGAGCGTTTGTGACGGGTTGAAAGTCGACAAACTCCGGTTTCTAGACAGGTTCTCAGGCCGGCTGCGCGCTTCACGAGAAAACAGCGTCTCGAAAGTCCATTGTCATTCTTGCGGTCTGCCGGTTGCGGACGGGCTACCTGTCGGTGCACGAGTAGCAAGGGTCGATGGAGGCCTGGATCAAGGGCGTGTCCGCAAGCCGGGCTCCCTTCACCATCCAGCGGACAGCAGGCATATTGGCGAACGTAGGCGTGCGCACATGCACTCTGCTGGGGTTCCGGGAACCCTCTCTCCAGGAGACGCTATACATGACTTCACCGCGCGGCGCCTCGACGCGGCTGGTGGCCGTTCCGGTGGTGAAGACGATCTTTTCGTCCCCGGTGCTCAGCTCGCCGGGCGGCAATTTGGTGAGCGCCTGGCGCAGAATGCGGCAGCTCTCGATAATCTCCAGGGCGCGGACCAACAGGCGGGCTTTCACGTCGCCGGACTGCTCGACCGGCACATCGAACTCCATCTCCGCGTAGGCGGCGTAGGGCGCGGCGCGGCGAAGATCCTGGGGCAGCCCGGAGGCTCTCGCCGTGGGCCCGACAACGCCGCAGGAGAGCGCTTTCTCGCGGGTGAGGACGCCGATGCCGGCGCAACGCGACGCGGCCGTGGTGCTGGTGGTGAAGATGGGGATGACGGTGCGGACCATCTCGCGCTCGAGCTGCTCGACCATGCCCAGCACCGCAAGCGGATCGTCGATGTCGCGATTGACCCCGCCGATGCGATTCATCGAATAGTTGACGCGGTTGCCGGAGATGGCCTGAAGCACGTCCATGACCTTCTCGCGCAGCTCAAAGCAGGTCATGAACATGGTTTTGAAGCCCATGAGCTTGGCTGCGATGCCTGCCCAGAGCACATGGGAGTGCAGGCGCTCCAGTTCCGCCACGACGACGCGAATATAGAGGGCGCGCGGAGGCGGATTGAGGCCGGTCAACTGCTCCATTGCCTGGCACAGGGTGAGGGTGTGGATGTTGGAGCAGATGCCGCAGACCCGCTCCATGAGCGCGATCACCTGGATATAATTGCGGGTTTCGGCCAGGTGCTCGATGCCGCGAAAATTGAACCCTATATGCAGGTTGGCGTCGATGACGGTCTCGCCTTCGCAGATCATATCCAGCTTGTAAGGCTCTTCGAGCGCCGGATGGTATGGGCCCATGGGGATCTTGTAGCTCATTTTTTCTCCTCGCGCAGATTCACTCCCGGCTTGTCTCCCTGGCGGAGAAGCAGCGGTTCGTACTCGCGCCCCAGGAAGTCGATGGCGAAGCCTTCATGGATTTCGCGCTCGATCCAGTCCACGGCCTCGCAGAGGTCGTAGATGCTGTCAATGGATTTGCCGGCAAGCAAAAAGGGAAAGCCCAGCAACTGGCCGTCGAGGTCCCAATGGTACTCCAGGCGAAAGCCCTCGTCCTTGGGAAGCTGATAGGCGGTAATGGTGATAAAGCGGGCATGGAGGGCGTTCATCGCCTGGGCCAGTTCGCGCACGGTCATGGCGCCGGGCGTGAGCCAATGGACGCCGCCCTTCTCGACCCAGGGTTCCGTGCTCCCCAACTGTTCCGGAACGCTCTCAAGCAGGTTCATTGCGCGCCTCCTGTGCGGGGATTGACGTGGGCGCGGCGGCGGCCGGCGGAGCTGCCGCGGCGGGTTTGGGCGCAGGCTTGCGGGCAACGGTGTAAGAATTTTTCAAGGCGCCGATGGTCAGATACACGGGCGGGCATTGAGAGTCCTGGCTCAGCGCATGGGTCTTGCAGCCTTCCACGCAGCGCCCGCAGAAGGTGCACTGGCCGGGATCGTAGCTCCACGTGAACTCGCCTTTGGCGGCCTTGAACTCGATGGCGCGCGCGGTGCAGCGAAACCTGCAGATCGCGCATCCGGTGCAGAGCGCGGGATCGAACCGCACCAGACCGCGGTAGCCCTTGGTCACCTTGGGGCGCGCGGGGAAGAGCAAAGTCCGGGAGCCGCCCCACAGGTTCCGCCACAGCATGGTGAGAATGTTCATGATTTAAACCTCATGAAGAGCGCGGAGGAAATGGCCAGAACCGCGAAGATAAGGGTGCATTGCCAGTAAAAGCGCACCGTGGTATCGATCTGCAACCGCGCTGTGGCGGCCGCGGTTGCCGACAAGAGCAGCACAACCACAAAAGAGAGCGCGACGAAGACCATGGCGGCGAGCCACCAGGCGGCGAAATGGGGAGCGGCCAGCGTGGCCACCAGTCCTGTGGCCGCAACCCACTCGAGGCCATGGGACAGCTCCCACATGGCCAGTTCGGGGCCGGCGTACTCAACCATGGGACCGGAGTAGATTTCCTGCTCCGCGTTGGGCAGAGAGAAGGGATTGATGTGCAGCTTGGCAGGCAGGCATACCAGGATCGCCAGCACGCCCAGCCAATGCAGCGGCGAGGCCGGCAGGTGCGCCAGGGCTTCGAGGCGGAAGGTGTGCTGCGAGGCGGCGATGGAGACGATGGCCAAAAGAAAGACCACGTTGTAGGAGACGCTCAAGGCGGCTTCGCGCGCCGAGCCGATTTCACCGAAGATGGAGCGCGAGGAGAAACCCGCGGCGATGACGCACATCGAGGGGAGCTCCAGCAGGGCCAGGAGCAGGATCAGGTCGCCCTCGAAGCCGCCGGAGGAGGGCAGCACGGGCAGCATCCCAACCGCGCCCGCGGCCGCGGAGACGGCAAGCAGCGGCCACATCATCATCAGCAGGCCGCCCACTCCGCTGCGAGGAGGGGTGCTTTTGCCCAGCAGCTTGATGAAGTCATAGAACGGCTGCATGAAGGGCGGACCGATGCGTCCCTGCATCAAGGCAACCGACTTGCGTTCTACCCAGAGGAAGAACCACGCGGCGGGCACGGCGAAGAGAAGTCCGGGAAAGATGAGCAGGCGCGCGAGGGCGGTGGTCAGGTTCATGGCTGCACCTCGCCGGCCGCGGGTTGGGTTGCGTCTGCGCACGCGCAGGTCGACTCGCCGATGGGCACCATGACAGACTCGACGGGCAGTTTATTGCCCCTCTCGGCCAAAATCGCAGCGGCTTTGGCTACGCCCTGGATAATGGCGTCAGGACGGGGCGGACAGCCGGGAACAAAGACATCGACGGGGATATGACGATTGAGCGGCCCATCGAGGGTCCGGCTGTCGATGAAGACATTGGTCGTGGCCGGACAGGAGCCGATGGCCACCACGGCCTTGGGCCCGCAGACCTGGCCGTAGACGGTCTTGATGGCCTCAACCGAGTTGTGAGTGACGGGACCGGTAATGCACAGAATATCGGCGTGGCGCGGGCTGCCTTCAAGACGCACTCCCAACTGCTCGGCGTCGTAACGGGGGGTGAGCGAGGCCACCAGTTCGATGTCGCAACCGTTGCAACTGCCGGAGTTCATATGGAAGAGCCAGGGGCTGCGGCGGCGGCAGTAGCACATCAATCGATTCCAGAGGTTCATGGTCTCCCCCAATGGAGCATTTCGAGTGCGTCCGGCCATACCCCGGCAGCCAGCAGCAACACCACCAGCCCCACGACCACGGCCTGCAAGACAAGCGGCTCTTTTATTAGATGCAGCGGGCTTGGGAGCGGCGCATCCGGTTCACGCGCCGGGCCCCACCAAACGCGCGTCAAAGCCAATGCATACGCGATCAGCGCGAATACGGAAGAGAGGATAAAGACCGCCAGGAGAAGAGGGTTGATCCGGAATGCGGTCTCATAGAGCCTCCAGCGTCCGATGTAGCCGACTGTCGGCGGTATGCCCACCATGGCCAGCATCCCGAACAGGAAACCGAAGGCGCTGACCGGGTAGCGGCTGATGAGGCCCGTTTGCTCGCCGTCCAATGCGCCGCCGGCCTCGGGGCCGCTGAGGCAAGCGAAGAGGAGAGCCTTGGCCAGGGCGTGGGTGGAGGCGGCAATCATCGCGCCCTTGATTCCGAGAACGCTCAAGGAGGCGAGTCCGAGCAGAAGGAAGCCGATGTCCTCGACGGTGGAGAGAACCAGCAGGCGCTTGAGGCTGCGCTGGGTGAGCATTAGGAGAGCGGCGAGCAGCGACGTGGCAGCGGCCACTCCCAGCCAAAGTCCCTGGGGAGTGAGAGAAGCCGGAGAAGCCTGTGCGACGACGTAGAGTTCGCCGAAGGCGGCCATATCGACGACCGCGATGATCAAGCCCAGGACCAAGGCCGGCAGCTCGTCGGCCAACCGGAGCAGCCAGAAAAAGAGCGGAACCGCGGCCAGCTTGACACAGACGCTGGTGATGAGCAGCGCCCGCGCCCAATCCGGCTGTCCACGCTCCGTCAGAAGGTCGCTGGCAACGAGAGACAAGGCAGAGATTGCCACGACTGCGAGGTAGGCCAGCTTTGCCGGGCGGGTGCGTGCGCATTGCCAGACCAGCGGGATGGTGAGCAGAGCGCCCAGCTCCAAAAGCCCGAGACGAAGCCACGGGTCGGCAACCACCAGACCTGCAACGACGGCCACGCTGGTGAGAATCATCAGCGGCGCCAGGCGGCGGCTCATCGCTTGCGCGAGAGCGGCCAGGATCAGTGCGCCCGCGGCCACGGCGCAGGCCGCAACCAGCAGCACGGGCATAGGGGGCGAGGCAAGAGTCTGGACGCCTGCAATACTGGGGGCAAGCCAGCGAACGCCAATCAGCAGCGCTGCCGCCAAAACGACGATCAGGACCGTGGCGCTGCGCTCCATCCAGGAGACCGCGACGCCCAACACGCGCGAAGCAGCCTGCAATCCGTCCCAGACGCCCAGATAGACCCGATCGACGTTGGTCCAGCGGAAGAATTCCTTCCAGTTCTGCAGGAATATATCGGAAAAGTCGCCGGCGGTGAGCCTTCCCTGGTCGGAGAGGGGTTCTCCGCCGGTAAAGATTCCACCGCCCGCGCCTGCCAGCGCCGGGCCGCCTCCGCCTGTGGCGGCAACCTGCGCCGGACGCGCGACGTAGGCGATGGCATAGATCAGGCCGCCCAGAATGATAGAGACCACAGCCAACACCAGGCCGCCGGTGGTGGAGAAAGTCCCGGCGTCGGAGGAGAGTCCAAACCACGTGACCTGGACCGCCTTGAGTTGAAGCGCGCCCAGAATCGGATTGAGAAGGTAGTTGACGGCCACCTGCGGCGCGACGCCCAGAACGATGCTGCCCGCGGCCAGGAATCCCATGCCCCAGACCATGGTGGGCGGGGACTCGTGGGCGTCTTTGGTGGCCTCAGTCAAGGGCCCGAGGAACACCGCGCTGGTGGCCTTGGCGCACAGGAAGACCGTGCCCAGGCTGACGGCCCAGGCCGCCAGGGCGGGAACGGCCCACCCGGCCTGCAGGGCTGCTGCGTAGAGCATCCACTTGCTGGCGAAGCCGCTCATCAGCGGGATGCCCATCATGCTGCCGGCGCCGATGAGCCAGGAGAGCGTGGTGCGGGGCATGCGCTGGGCCAGGCCGCCGAGCTGATTCATGTCGCGGGTACCCGCGGCGTGCTGCACCGAGCCGGCGGTCAGGAACAGGCCGCCCTTGAAGAATCCGTGATTGAGACAATGCAGCAGGCCCGCGGCAATGGCCAGCGGCGTGCCGATGCCCAGACCCATCATCATGTAGCCGATCTGGCTGACCGTGGAGAAGGCCAGCATGCGCTTCAGATCGGTCTGCACCATGGCGTACATCACGCCCACAGCCATGGTGATGGTGCCTATCCAGACAAGTGTTCCACCCCAGGCTGCAGGCCACACGCCAAAGCTGTGCATGCGCGCGGCGAGATAAACGCCGGCCGTCACATAGCAGGCCGCGTGCAGCAGGGCGCTGACCGGGGTGGGAGCCGCCATGGCCTCGGGAATCCAGGTGTGCAGAGGCACCTGCACGGATTTGGCCACCAGCGCGACCAACATGAGCAGAAAGACTCCGCTGGTGAAGCTGTGCGCCACGGCCGGGTCGGTCCACAGAGCGCTTCCGGTGCGGGTGAAGACGATGAGGATGGCCGCCAGCAGGCCGTAGCCCGCAATGTGCGTCATCAGCAACACCTTGCGCGCGCCGTCAACCGCCTCGGGGTTGGTGTGCCAGAAACCCACCAGGCTGAACGAGCACAGCCCCGCCACCTCCCAGCACAGGTAGAAGAAAAACAGGTTGGCGCTCGAGACCAGTCCGATGAAGCCGCCGATGAAGAGCAGCATCAAGATGTAAAAGCGGGTCGCGGACTTGTCGTGCGCCATGTATCCGATGGAATAGAGGAGAACGAAGGCGCCCAGGCCTGACCCCATCAACGCGAACAGGACACTGAGCGCGTCCACGTGGAAAACCAGGGCGAGCGGCCCATCCCACGGGAGCAGATTCAGATCGATTGCCTGGCCTGCGCGAACCAGGGGCAAAATGCCGGCAACGGCGAGCACGGCCGGCAGACAGGTGAGAAAGGCCAGAATCCCTTTCGTCCGGGCGGAACAGAGCCTTGCAACGAGGATCTGCAGCGCGGCACCCAACAGAAGCGAGCATGGAGCAATCAGGATGAGGGTCGCAGCTGTCATGCTTCAAATCCTAGTGCGCGAGGTGCCTCGGGGATGTGATGCGCCTCACATTGAAGACTGTCATGCCGCAATACGGGACGCCGATCCGCGCTGTTCTCCGGGGAGCAGTACGTTGAGTACGGCGGGGTTAACGTCTTTCGCTGACTTGTCTTGACGATGGAAGCGGCGGAGGGGATTGTTCCGGCCGTCGACGACTCCGCGCCGGTTCAGATTACCTTCGTTCATTGGGCTTGCCGTTCCATCCATGCAGGGCCTGTGTAGGGACGGAGATGTTGAGGCGCATGGGGTGAATGGGAGATGATGCGCTATGCTTGCCTGCGGTGTGAGGCCTCTTCTTGACTGACGAGATCCATGCAATCGAAGGACCGCTCGATGAGCCGCCTATCAGGCGCGGGGTGCTGGTGTGCGGGGTGGTGCAAGGGGTGGGTTTCAGGCCTTTTGTCTACCGGTTGGCGCTGGAGGAGGGGCTGGCGGGGTCTATCGGGAACGATACGGACGGGGTGACGATCGAGGTTGAGGGGTTGCGCGGACGAGTGGAGGCGTTTCTGGAGCGATTGCGCGCGGAGACGCCGCCTTTGGCGCGGATAGACTCGGTTGCGGTGCGGGAAGCGGCGGCGACCGGCGAAGTGGGGTTCCGGATTGTTGCCAGCGAGGTTTTGGGGCGGGTGAGCACGGGGATTCCGGCAGATGCGGCGACCTGCGCGGATTGTCTGCGGGAGTTGCTGGATCCCGAGGACCGGCGGTACCGGTACCCGTTTTTGAACTGCACCAACTGCGGACCGCGCTTCACCATCACGCGGCGAATCCCTTACGACCGGCCACAGACTTCGATGGCACGATTCAGGATGTGCTCGGCTTGCCAGGCGGAATACGACGATCCGGGGAACAGGCGGTTCCATGCGCAGCCGAATGCGTGCTGGGAGTGCGGGCCGCGGGTTTGGCTGGTGAGGGCGGATGGGGAGCCGATTGCGGCGGATGATGCCGTGACCGCGACCATCGACCGGTTGATGGCGGGCGAGATTGTGGCCATCAAGGGGATTGGCGGATTCCACCTGAGTGCGGATGCGACCAATGAGGCGGCGGTGATGCGGCTGCGGGAACGCAAGCGCAGGTATGGGAAGCCGCTGGCGGTGATGGTGAAGGATGTGGAAGCGGCGCGGAGGGTGTGCGCGTTGACGGCTGAGGATGAGGCGCTGCTGGGAACAGCGGCGCGGCCGATTGTGCTGGCGCGGAAAAGAGACGGTGGTGGAATTGCGGAGGGGGTTGCGCCGGGAATTCCGTGGCTGGGGGTGTTTCTGCCCTATGCGCCGCTGCAGCATCTTTTGTTTGCCGACGCGAGGGTGCGGGCGCTGGTGATGACCTCAGCGAATCTGAGCGAGGAGCCGATTGCGATCGACAACGACGAGGCGCGGGCGCGGCTGGGAGGGATTGCGGACGCGTTCCTGATGCACGACCGGGAGATCTTGCAGCGGTGCGACGATTCGGTGGCGGCGGTGGTGGATGGGGCGCCGCAGTTGATCCGGCGGGCGCGGGGGTTTGTACCGCTGCGGGTGGAGTTGCCGCTCGATGCACCTCCGCTGCTGGCGGTGGGCGGACACTTGAAGAATGTTTTCGCGCTGGCGCGAGGGCGGTTTGCTTACCAGAGCCAGCATTTGGGAGATCTGGAGAATTTGACCGGGCTGGAGTTCTTTCGCGAGTCGTTGGAGCACCTGATGCGGACGTTCGAGATTGAGCCGGAGACGGTGGTGCACGATTTGCATCCGGGGTACCTTTCGACGGCGTGGGCCAAGGATTGGGCGCGGGAGCGGGGGTTGGGACTGATCGCGGTGCAGCATCATCATGCGCATGTGGCGGGGTGCATGGCGGAGCATGGGCTGGAGGGGCCGGTGATCGGGCTTTCGCTGGATGGGACCGGGTATGGAGCGGATGGGCGGATTTGGGGCGGGGAAGTGCTGGTGAGCCGGATGGATGGGTTTGAGCGGTTTGCGCATCTCGAATATGTGCCGATGCCGGGAGGAGAGGCGGCGATCCGCGAGCCGTGGCGGATGGCGCTGGGGCATTTGAGTGCGGCGGGGTTTGATGTTTCGTCTGATTCGGTGCTTGGCCTTGTGGGTGCTAAGGAACAAGAGGCGCGGGTGCTCCGGCGGATGATGGAGCGGGGAGTGAATTCGCCCTTGACCTCGAGCTGCGGAAGGCTGTTCGATGCGGCGGCGGCGGTGGTTCTGGGGCGGCGGGTGGTGGATTATGAGGCGCAGGCGGCGATCGAACTGGAAGGTCTTGCGGTGGACGAGGGCGATGAGGCGGGATATGAGATGGAGTTGCAAGGCGGGGATTGGGCAAGGCGCGAGCCGGTGAGGATTGGCGCGGGGCCGCTGTGGCTAGAGCTGTTGAAGGATTTGCGGGCTGGGGTCAGCAAGGAGCGCATTGCGGGGCGGTTTCATGCGGGGGTGGCGGCGGGATTTGTGCGGGCGGCGGTGCTGGCGCGGGCGGCTACGGGCGTGGGAAAGGTGGCGTTGAGCGGCGGGTGCATGCACAACCGGCGGCTGGCGCGGTTGCTGCGGGCGGGGCTGGAGGCGGAGGGGTTCGAGGTGTTTCAGGACGCCCAGGTCAGCCCTGGGGATGGAGGGTTGAGTTATGGGCAGGCAGTAGTTGCGGCGGCGATGCTCATGGTTCGTGGAGAGGCTTCCGGCCGAGCGCACAAATCCACCCCTTCGACGCAACGCTAAACACCCGGACACTTTCGAATCCCGCTTTCTCAAGGAGGCTCTGGTGTTCATCGGGCGTCAGCAGCGTCATCCCTGCCTTGGGCGCATATTTCTCCACCATCCGCGACGTCGCTGCATTGGCGCCCATATATGCCTCTGCAATGATGGCGAAGGATCCGCCGGGTTTGGTCACGCGCCACACTTCCCGCACATTCCCGGGCAGATCGGGCCAGAAGAAATGCGTCTCCACTGCCGTAACCAGGTCGAAGGCATCGTCTGCATAGGGGAGTTGCGACACCGACCCTTCACGAATCGCAATACGGCTGGATTGGATCAATTCCGCGTTTGTCAGCGCAGCCACGCGGACGCTATCGGCGGAGTGATCGAGGCCGCTCACCATCCCCGAGCCCGACGCGGCCGCCAGCTTGGCAATGGTCCTTCCGCCGCCACAGCCCACGTCGAGAATGGCGCCGTCGCGCGGAATGGATACGTGCGAGAGCCCCCAATCGGTCACGCGCGAATGGCGCTTGTTCATGTTGCGCAGCAACCAGCGCCCCAGCCAGCCTTCCGGCCTGCGCCATTGATTCTTCATCTTCTCAAACGCCTTTCATTCACGGTTGACGCCATCTCACCCCGAGATGCGGACCAGCTCCTCCGCCTCGTGACGCGGGCCGAGGATGGACATGCGGGGGATGCGGCCGCGGACCATGGCGACTTCGTCGCAGCGGGACAGGCGGGGGCAGTTCTGGCAGTCTTTGAAGATTTTGTCGGGCAGCTCGGACTTATCTTCGACGGTGCGGAAGCCGTACTTGAAGAAGAAGTCGGGAATGCGCGTGAAGAGGCAGACGGATTGGATGCCGTGCACTTCGGCCTCCTCGATGAGCGCGCCGAGGATGCGGCCGCCGGCGCCCTGGCCCTTGGCTCCGGGCGAGACCACGATGGAGCGCACCTCAGCCAGATGCGGGCCGTAAAGATGGAGCGCGCCGCAGCCGAGGAAGACGCCGCCATCGGACTCGGCGACGGTGAAGTCGCGGATGTTTTCGCAGATCTCGGCGAAGGCGCGCCTGAGCAGCGTGCCGTCGCCGGAGAGCGAGTTCACCAGGTCGTAAACGTTGGAGGCATCCTGGAGGAGGGCCTTACGCACCAGCATGGACGGCCTCCTGAGTGAGCGCGGCGATGCGCTCGGATGCGGCGGCGAGAGCCTGATGCACGCGCTCGCGCGCGGTCCCCCCGATCACGTCGTGGCAGTCGAGCGTGGCGGCGACAGTGACGGCCGGGAAAAAATCCTCAGCGAACTCGGGACCGAATGCGCGCAGTTCATCGAGCGTGAGGTCGCCCAGTTCGACGCCCTTCTCGATGGCAAAGCGCACAGCGTTGCCGATTTCTTCGTGCGCGGTGCGAAAGGGAACGCCCTTGTGCACCAGGTAAGTGGCGGCGGCCATGGCATTCAAGTAGCCGGACTGCGCCGCATTGCTCATGCGGTCGTGGCGAAAGCGAAGCGCGCGCGTGAATTTCGGCAAAAGGCTCAACATGCCCTCGAGAGTGTCGGCAACGGCAAAGACGGGCTCCTGGGTCTCCTGTAAATCCTTATTGTAGGCGAGAGGCAGGCCCTTGAGCAGAGTTGCTATGGTCGTGGCCGCACCGAGCAAGCGTCCCGTCTTGCCCCGAAGCAGTTCCGTGAGGTCCGGGTTTTTCTTCTGCGGCATGGCGCTCGACCCGGTGGAGAAGGACTCGGCCAGGTCAATGAAGCCGAACTCCGCAGTGGCGAACAACGTGATCTCTTCGGCAAAGCGGGAGATGTGAATGCCCAGGGTGGCCGCAGCCTGAGCGAACTCCAGGGCAAAGTCGCGGTCGCTGGTGGCATCGATGCTGTTTGCCGTGGGCGCAGCGAAGCCGAGCTCGCGCGCGGCGATGAAGCGATCGAGACTGAGGGTGGCGCCCGCTACCGCGCCGGAACCGAGCGGGCATTCATTCAGGCGCACCGAACAATCGCGCAGGCGCCCGGCGTCGCGCAACAGCATTTCGACGTAAGCCAACAGCCAGTGAGCGACAAGAACGGGCTCGGCGCGCTGCATGTGCGTATAGCTGGGCATGACGGCATCGCCGGCTTTGCTTGCCTGCTCGACGAGCGCCTGCGCCCATCTGGCGAGAGCCTCAATGGTTTGCGCGATATGCCGGCGTACGAAGAGGCGCAGGTCGGTGGCGATCTGCTCATTGCGGCTGCGGCCGGTGTGGAGCTTAAGGGCGAGCGAGCCGATGCGCTCCACCAAGGAGAGCTCGACGAAGTGATGAATGTCTTCAGCGGAGGGATGGTTGCGCACCAGCGCCTGGCCGGCTTCGGAGGCGTGGTCGGCGGCAATGGAATCGAGCGCGGCGCGGAGCTGGGCTCCTTCATCCCGTGTGAGGATATTAGCAGCGACAAGCGCCGATGCGTGGGCCTTGCTGGCGGCTACTTCCTGAGGAAGAAGCCGCCAATCGAACACAATAGACCGCTGCCACTGTTCGAAGCCGGCGTCGAGCGGCTCACGAAAGCGGCCGGACCACATCTTCACTTCACGGCCTCCTTTTGGTCGCCGCGGCGACCGAGAAGATGCGCCTGGGTGCGCGCGGGGAGCCCGAGAATGCGGATGAATCCCTCGGCGTCCTTCTGGTTGTAGCTCGCGCCCATGGTGAAGGAGGAGAGCTCGTTGGAGAAGAGCGAGAAGGGGCTGGTGCGGCCGGCGATGGAGATGTTGCCCTTGTAAAGCGAAAGCTTGACGGCGCCGGTGACGTGCTCCTGGGTTTTGGAGACGAAGGCGTCGAGCGCTTCGCGCAGGGGAGTGAACCAGAATCCGTTGTAGACAAGATCGGCATACTTCAGGGCGATCGACTGCTTGTAGTGCGCGACTTCGCGCTCGAGGGTGAGAGACTCGACCTCGCGATGGGCGGTGGTGATGAGCGTGCCGGCAGGGGTCTCGTAGATGCCGCGGCTCTTCATGCCGACGAAACGGTTTTCGACGATATCGATGCGGCCGACGGCGTTGCGCGCGGCGATCTCGTTGAGCAACTCGACAAGCTGCACGGGATCGAGGTTCTGGCCGTTGGCGGAGACTGGATTGCCCTGCTCGAAGCCGATTTCGACCACCTCTTCCTGGTCGGGGGCGTCCCTGGGGCTGCGCGTCCACACCCAGGTGGATTCGAGCGGCGCGTTGCCTGCATCTTCAAGCTCGCCGCCTTCGTGGCTGATGTGCCAGATGTTGCGGTCGCGAGAGTGAATCTTGGCGCGGGTCTGGGCCAGCGACACGCCGTGGGCTTCGGCGTAGTCGAGGCAGTCTTCGCGGCTCTTCAACTCCCATTCGCGCCAGGGAGCAATGATCTTGAGTTCTGGCGCGAGGGCCTGATAGGCGAGTTCGAAGCGGACCTGGTCGTTGCCCTTGCCGGTGCAGCCGTGGGCTACGGCCTCAGCGCCTTCACTGAGCGCGGTGAGGACCTGGTGCCTGGCGATGATGGGCCGCGCGATCGATGTGCCGAGCAGGTACTTGTGTTCGTAGATGGCTCCGGAGCGGACGATGGGATAAACGTAGTCGCGAAGAAACTCCTCGCGCAGGTCGAGGACGACGGCCTTTTTTGCGCCGGTGTCATAGGCTTTGGCGACGACCCCGTCCATGTCGTCGCCCTGGCCTACATCGGCGATCATGGCGATGACGTCCATGCCATAGTTTTCGTTGAGCCACGGGATGATGATGGAGGTGTCGAGGCCTCCGGAATAAGCCAGTACTACTTTCTTTGCCATTGTGTGAAACTCTCCTTCGAAATGCTGAACCTCAGGGGCTAAAGCCCGAAGTCATTTTGCTGCGTTCGCGGCACGGCTAAAGCCGTGCCCTTTCAAAACATCGGCCCAAGCAGAGGTTCCTTAGATGAAAACTGACCACTGACCACTGTTTACTGAAAACTTGCAACATTTGCCAGGCCGCCGAGGAGCAGAAGCAGCAGGGCTTTCTGCGCGTGCATGCGGTTTTCGGCCTGGTCGAAGACGATGGACTGCGGGCCGTCGAGCACCTCGTCGGTGACTTCAGCGTTGCGGCGCGCGGGCAGGCAGTGCATGAAGACCGCATGGGGCGTGGCCTTCCGCATCAGCGCCTCGTTCACCTGGAAGGGCCGGAAGATGGGCTCGCGCTTGGTGGATTCGTGCTCGAATCCCATGCTGACGCAGACATCGGTGTAGACCGCATCGGCGCCTTCGACGGCGAGTTGCGGGTCCTGCAGCAGGCGGATCTCGCAGCCGTTGGCCTGGGCAATGTCGCGGGCGAGGGTGACGATCTCAATGTCGGGCGAGTAGCCGCGCGGCGTGGCCACGGTGACGTTGACGGCGAGTTGCGCGCCGGTCAGCATCAGCGAGTGGCAGACGTTGTTGCCGTCGCCGACATAAGTGAAGTTGAGGCCGGCCGCGGAGCCGAAGTGCTCCTGAAGAGTCATGAAGTCGGCCAGCGCCTGGCAGGGGTGCTCGAAGTCGGAGAGCGCGTTGATGACGGGGACTCGTGAATTGGCGGCCATCTCGGTGATGGTGTCGTGTGCGTAGGTGCGCAGCACGATGACATCGACCCAGCGCTCGACGTTGCGGGCGACGTCGGCGATGGATTCGCGCTCGCCGAGGGGTGAGCTGGTCTGATCGACGAAGATGGCGTTACCGCCCATGGTGTTGATGCCGGTCTCAAAGGCCAGACGCGTGCGCAGGCTGGCTTTCTCAAACATGAGGACCATCTGTTTGGCGTCGAGGGCATGGCGATATTCGCGCGGATTGCGCTTTACGTGGTGACCGAGCTTGAGGATGGCGCGCACTTCGGCGCTGGACAGATCGGCGACGGAGCACAGGTCCTCGCCGGCCAGCCGCGCGGCGGCGGCGAGAATATCGGGGTCTTTCTCGATGGGAATCGCGGTCTCCGGGCGTTCGATGGTTGCTTTGCTAGCCATGGTTGGGTCCTCCTGCGGTGTGGGTAGTGGTGTGAGATGCGGCATGAGGCGCGATCAGGGCGCCCGCATGTTCGGTGAAGATTTCGTCCAGCGCCGCGATGGCGGTGTCAACATGGGCGCGTTCCAGGATATAAGGGGGCAGGAAACGCAACACCGTATCGCTGGTGCAGTTGATGAGGATGCGCCGCTTGAGCATCTCGGCGACGGTGAGCTTGGCGAGCGAAGCCGAATCGAGCTCGGCGGCGATCATCAGGCCACGGCCGCGCACGTCAACGATTGCACTGTGGCGCGTGGCGAGGGAGCGCAACCGCGCCTGGAAGTAATCGCCGACTTCGGTTGCGTGAGCCAGCAGGTTCTCCCGTTCGATGTGGTCGATGACGGCGATGGCGACGGCGCAGGCCAGCGGACCTCCGCCAAAGGTGGTGCCGTGCATGCCGGCGTGGATGGCGCGAGCGGCTTCTTCCGTGCAGAGGAGTGCGCCCAGTGGGATGCCGCCGGCGAGGGGCTTGGCCAGGGTGGTGACGTCGGGCTGAATGCCGTAATGCTGATAGGCGCACCACTTGCCGGTGCGGCCCATGCCGGCCTGAATCTCATCAACGATAAGCAGAGCGCCGGTGGAGCTCGAGAGGACGCGGGCTTCAGCGAAGAACTCCTGCGTGAGCGGACGCACGCCGCCTTCGCCCTGGATGGCTTCGACAAGAATGGCGCAGACCTTATTGGAGAATTTGGCGCGCAGGTCGGCGACGTCGTTGAAGCGGACGAACTCGACGCCGGGAACGACGGGGCCGAAGGGCTCGCGGTACTTCTCCTTGTACGTGGTGGACATGGAGCCGAAGGTGCGGCCGTGAAAGCTTTGTTCAAGGGCAAGAAACTTTGTGCCGATGTTAGTGCCTTCGCTGCGCTTGAGGCCGGCATGAGCGCGAGCAAGCTTCATTGCGCCTTCCCAGGCTTCCGTTCCGGTGTTCGAGAAGAAGACGCGATCGAGGCCGGTGCGCTCAGTGAGGCGCAGAGCAAGCTCCGCCTGGCCCTGGTGATAGAAGAGGTTCGAAGTGTGGATGAGCGCGCGACTCTGGCGGGCAATCGCTTCTTCAATGACGGGATGGCTGTAGCCGAGAGCATTGACGCCGATGCCGCTGAGCAGGTCAAGATAGCGCTCGCCGTTTTCGTCGATGATGTGTACCCCCTGGCCACCGACAAAAAGGATGGGGTTGCGGTCGTAGGTGGAAAGCAGAAGACGCGCTTCCGCGGCGCGAATCTGATCGAGTTTGTTCAATTCCATTTCTCCTGGTCCACTTCTCCTGGGAACACTAGGCCACCATCACTTCGGTGCCGTGGGCTACGCGGGAGCTGCACAGGTCGGGAAGAGAACCGGCAGCTTCGGCGGGAAGAATTCTTACGCGCTTGACGCCGTTCAAGAGAGCTTCACGGCAGGCGCTGAGCTTGGGCAACATGCCGCCGGAGATGACGGAACTTTTGGCCATCTCGGCGATTTGATCGATACTGAGCCATCGGAGTACCTGGCCGTTGGCTCCCTTGACGCCGGGGACGTCGGTGAGGAAGACGAGCGCATCGGCGCGGCAGGCGATGGCGCAGGCCGCGGCCATTTCGTCGGCGTTGATGTTGTAGTATTCGCCATCGAAGCCGAGGGCCATGGAGCAGAGGACGGGCACGCCGTTCAACTGCCAGATGGCCTCGATCCAGCGAGGATCGCTGGCGGCGATCTCGCCCACGTAGCCGAGATCGGGCGCGGTGCGCTTCTTGCGCGCACGGAAGAGCAAGCCGTCGCCGCCGGAGAGGCCGACCGCGGGTAACCCAAGTGCGCCGAGAGCGGCCACGAGACTCTTGTTGACCTTGCCGGCGAAAACCATGAGCGCGACGTCGCGGGTTTCCGCGTCGGTGACGCGGAGGCCGTTGATGAATTCGCTCTGTTTGCCGAGAGCCTTGAGCATGCGGGTCAACTGGGCTCCGCCACCGTGAACCACGACCACCTGATTGCCGTCACGCACCAACTCCGTGATGGCGCGCATGGCACCATCGAGGAGCGACGGAGTTTCAAGGCCCGCACCACCCAATTTGACGACGTACTTCATTCGAGCCCCTCCGCCTCGCCCCAGCCCAGCATTACGTTCAGGTTTTCGACGGCCTGCGAGGACGCGCCCTTCAACAAGTTATCAAGGCAACTGACGACGACGGCGCGGCGGCCATCGGCGGAAAGCTGGAAGCCGATATCGGCATAGTTGGTGCGCAGCGAGTATTGAATCTGCGGCAGCGTTTTGTCATGGAGCCGGATCATGGGGCTGTTTCGAAAAAACTCGCGGTAAACGCGCGAGACAGTTGCGGCCGTCTGCGGGTCGTGAAAGCGAACGTATATGGTGGAGAGAATGCCGCGCGGAATGGGCAGCAGATGGGGCGTGAAGACGATCTGGCTTTGCTCGACGCCGATCTGCTCGAGCAGTTCGCCGGTGTGGCGATGGGTGAAGACACCGTAAGCGGAGAGATTGTCGGCCGCGTACATGAAATGCGTTCTTGCGGTGGGGGCCTTGCCCGCGCCACTCATGCCGCTCTTGGCGTCGGCGACGATGCCGTGGTCGAGGTCGACGAGTCCGGCGGCGACCAGCGGCTTGAGGCCCAGGATGATGGAGGTCGCATAACAGCCGGGGTTGGCGACGAGGCGCGCGCCCGCGATCTGCGCGCGATGCAACTCGGGCATGCCGTAGACGGCCTGCGCCTGGATTGCCGCAGCCTGCTCGGAGCCTTCATCATCGAAGGCATAGACGGCGCGGTTGGCCGCTTCAGTGAGCCGCCACGCGCCGCTCAGGTCAATGACCCGCAGTCCGCGCGCCAGCGCCTCCGGCACCCACTGGCGGGACTGCTCATGGGGAGTGGCAAGGAACAGAACTTCGACGCCGCGGCCGGCAAGCAGTTCCCAGGAAAAAGGTTCCAGCTTGAGGCTGCCGCTGCCGTTGCCGCCGGCCAATTGGGGATGGATTTCGGCGAGAGGAACGCCGCCGCGCGCCAGATCCTTTGCGTCCACACGGCCGGCAAAGACCGGAGGCACGCCCTGGAGACGGGGATGGCGCAGCAGCAGCCGGGCCAGCTCGGCGCCTGCGTACCCTGTAACTCCTACAACCGCGGTTTGTACGGTGTTGGTCATGACTCCAGAATGGTCCTCAGCCGGGCTTCCACTTCGCCGGCGCGGCGCGGGTCGGGACAGATGACCAGTACGGTGTCGTCGCCGGCAACGGTGCCCACCACCTCCGGCCATCCCTCATGGTCCAGGGCCGCGGCCACCGGCTGGGCTCCGCCCATCACCGTTCCCACGACCACCTGATTCATGGCCTGGCGCACGCGCAGGCCGAAACTCTCGATCATCTCCGCCAGTGAAGGCGGACTATCGTCTTCAACCGCCGTGGCCGCGCCGTTGCCGTTGGGCAGGGAGTAGCCGCCGGGGCCCTTGGAGAGACGCAATTCGTGAATATCGCGCGAGAGGGTAGCCTGAGTGACGGCAAAGCCGCGACGGCGCAGCTTGCGGCGCAGTTCATCCTGGTTGGTCACCGGAGAGTTGGCCAGCAGGTCCCGTATCGCGTTGTGTCTTTGAAACTTCATCGCCGTTTGTTGACCTATCGATGGCCGCTTATGGGCAAAGCGAAAGCAGGGCTCGCAGCGCCGCAGCCGCGCTTGTATAAATATACAACAGGAATGCATAACTATGCAAAGCCGTAGCCCCGGCGCCGCGAAAAAGCCAAGTTCAGCCGCGGGCATGCGAGAGCGAAACACAGAGATTTGTGCGGCTTGCAGCCCGGCCGCGGGCGCAGGGAGCCAGGGAAGAAATGGGGTGGCCTGCCGGTCAGCCGGGAGTTGATTTCTTGCGCCGCTTCTCCTCATACATCGCATAGTCGGCTCTGGTCAGCAACTCCCGCAGGGATTCGTGTTCGTTCACTTCCGAAGTGAAATGGCCAATGCTGAAACTGAGAGGAAACCGGCGCCCGGCCTCGGAGTTGCGCAGTGCGGAGGCTTCGCGCAGGCGCTGGATGGCAACGGAGATTGCAGCGTGGCTGAACTGGCCGGCCACGGCGAATTCGTCGCCGCCGATTCTTCCCATCACATCGGTTTCGCGGAATGTGTGCTGGAGGAGTTCTCCCGTCTCAATGAGGGTCGCAGAGCCAACGCTGTGCCCGAACGAGTCGTTGATCTGTTTCAGATTGTCGAGATCGATGAACAAGACGGAGAACGGCACCTGGGAACGCCGCGCCAGGCGCAGGGCCTGCTCGGCAAGCAGGTGGAATCCCCTGAGGTTGTGCAGTCCGGTTAATTCGTCGCGCAGGGAGAGGTCGAGGATTTCCCTCTCCATGCTGTTGATGCGCCAGGCTATGAACAGCAACAGGGCAAAGGAGAACATCGCCGCCACCGAGACGAGAATCGCAGTAGCGTAATTGGGAGGCAGATGGCTGGCGCGGATGAAGCGGACTCTGGCGGCTTCGCTCAGGAACGGCAATGCCAGCAAGACGGGGGAACAGAGGCGCGCGATTCTGCTGCCGATTCCGCTCCCCAGGAGAATGGAGAAGACACCGTCTTCGGCGCCGCGGAAAAGGGCCACCTGCGTCAGGAGGAAGAGGCAAAGCAGAGTCAGTGGCGAGGTCCGCATGCCCATGGAGAGACCGAAAATGGGCAACACGCCAAAGAGGTATTCCGACACAACGATCAGGACCAGCAGGCCAAGGCAGAAGATGAGCAGATCGGCCAGTCGGGCAGCGAAGCGCTGTCGTGTCTGGATTAGGATCGTTGCGATTCCCAGGAGAGCGAACCCGCCCGCCGCCTGGGGGGACATTCTGCCAAAGAACGGGGAAGGGAACCCATGACCGGAGGCAAGCAGGGCATCGAGGTCCAGGGAGACGTGAAATTTGTACCCGCAGAGTGTGGCGGCGGCCAGGAGGGCGACCAGGGCGGCAAGCAGCAGGCTGAGTTGGTGCATCCTCCTGGAGTGGCGCGGCTCCGAGAGATCAAGGCTGAGCGCGCTGAACAGGACCGAGAGCGCGGCATCGGCATTCATGAGCTGCCAGCCGGGCGGAGAGATCCGGCTCAGCGCGGTCATCAACCGCAGCCCCAGGGTGAGCAAGGCAATTAGCGCGACTGCGCCCAGACAGATGCGCTTGGCCAGGGCCAGCATCTCCAGCAGGGCTGGGTCGGGTTCGCCGGGAGAAAGAGCCGGTGCGAGCTTGGGCATCGTTGACGAGCAGGAATCCGGGATTTGGGGACGTGAAGCTGGATTTCTCTGCTCCGGCAACAGTCTACAGTGCCCGGATGCGGGCAAGGAACCTGAAAATGCGGGCTTCGGTACGGCTGGAGGCGCAACCGGCGGGTGGATCCGGGGTAAATCGCGGCCTGGGCGACGGGATCGAAATGCCTGGTTTGATTCGGGGTGGTTTGTGATATGCCGGGGGCCTTGGTGCGCGCGCGGGATGGGCTCACATGCAGCCGGGATCGCGCCAGGGAGCAAGAGTGCTTCGCAGGGGGCGCTCTGCGCTGATACACTCTCGACGGGCCGCGGTTGAGAATTGTCCGCGCTCCGAATGCCAATCCAATGACAACTATCGCCCCGATTTCCACCATCAATGACCTATTTTGCCGCGTGGCCGCGGCAGCCAACCCGCGCGCCGTGCTCTGGCTGGACGAGTTTGGCCAATGGCAACCCATTTCCTCGGACCAGATCTACCAGCGGGTCCGCGCCCTCGCCGTAGCTTTTCTCGGCTGGGGCGTGCAAAAGGGCGACCGCATTGCCCTCATCAGTGAGAATCGCTGGGAGTGGGCCGTGACCGACTTCGCCGCGCTGGCCATCGGCGCCGTGGATGTGCCCATTTATCCCACGCTCACCGGCGAGCAGGTGGCAGCGCTGGTGGAGGACGCCGGCTGCCGCATCGCGGTGGTTTCCACCCGCCAGCAGTTCGACAAGCTGAACGCGGTCCGCGGGCAAACGCATCTGGAACGGATCGTGATGATGGATTCCGCCGCCCCGCAGGATGGGGCCACGTCCTTCAGCGCGGCGCTGGGCGAGGCCGATGCCCGCGGCAGCGAGCGCGATCCGATCTTCGACGCACTGGTCCGCGCGGTGGAACCGAAGGACCTGGCCACGCTGATTTACACCTCCGGCACGACCGGCGAGCCCAAGGGCGTGGCGCTCACGCACGCCAACATGGCGGCGAACCAGAACTACGCCCCTATGGATTTCCACTTCGACGCCACGGACGCCCTGATCTCCTTCCTGCCTCTGTCGCACATTACGGCTCGTGCGTTGGACTACATCATGTACGCGTTCGGGGTGCAGGTGGCCTATTGCTCGCAGTTCGATAAACTGCCCCAGGCCATGCGCGAGATCAGGCCCACGGTATTCGTGGGAGTGCCGCGCGTATTCGAGAAGATTCGCCTGGAGGTGGAGCGGCAGGCGAGCCTGTCGCCGGTGAAGAAGCGCCTGCTCGCCTGGGCGGTGAGGGTGGGCGCAGGCCAGCGCGACACGGTCTATGACGGCCGCCGGCCCACTTCGCTGCGGTGGAAACTGGCCGACAGGCTGGTCTACTCCAAGGTGCGCGCGGCCTTCGGCGGCCGGGTGAAGATCTTTGTCCCAGGGGGCGCGCCGTTGGGCATCGACACCGCCAAATGGTTCGCCGCGGTGGGGATTGCCCTTTGGGAGGGTTATGGCATGACCGAGACCTCGCCGGTGATCGCCCTAAACACGCCCCTCAGACACCGCATGGGCGCCGCGGGCATGCCCTTGCTCAATGTGGAGCTGAAGCTGGCCGCGGATGGGGAGTTGCTGGTCCGCGGGCCGTCGGTCTTTGCCGGCTACTGGCACAAGCCGGCGGCGAATGCCGAATGTTTCGACCAGGAGGGCTGGTTCCGCACCGGCGATATCGGCCACCTGGACGCGGATGGTTTTCTTTTCATCACCGACCGCAAGAAGGAAATGCTGAAGACCTCGGGCGGCAAGATGGTGGCGCCGCAGCCCATTGAAAGCAAGCTCAAGACCAGCCTGATGGTGGCGCAGGCCGCCCTGGTGGGCGATAGGCACAAGTTCATCTCCGCGCTGCTCTCGCCCAACTTTGTTGCACTGGAAGATTGGGCCCGGCATCACGGCATTGAGACAAAATCGCGCGCCGAACTGGTGGCTGACAGCCGCGTGCTGGCCCTTTACGGCGAGATTGTCAGGGAGGTGAACGGCAGCCTGGCCAACTTTGAGACGCTGAAGCGATTCCGGGTGGTCGCGGAGGAGTGGACGCAGGAAACGGGCGAGCTGACGCCCTCAATGAAGCTCAAGCGCCGCGTCATTACGGCAAAGTACGCCGCGGCAATCGACGCACTTTACGCGGACGAAGCAACCTCGCGCGGTGAATAGGCGGGGGCGGCTTTTCGCCGAACAGCGCCTGCCGGCGCCACATTCGCTGCACTCCGCGAAAGAACGGAGCGCCCCAGGCGCCCACGGCCAGCAGGCTGCCGAACAGAATGATGGCGTCGATGTTGAGGCGCCCGGCGCTCGACCAGTAGGCATCCGGTTCCAGGTTCAGCCACAGCGCAAACTCGTCCAGGGTGAGCGCGGCGCCAACGCCGTAACTGACCGACATGAGCCGGCTGAAGAAGATGGAGAGCGGGGAGTGGGACCGCCCCAGGTCCAGCAGCCAGCCGTAGCCCACCAGCAGCAGGATGAGTATGCCCCACACCAGGTGGTGAATGTGGAGGCCATGCACCATCACCCACTGGAAGTGTCCCTCATGGTTCACGATCCTGTGGACCAGAATCCGCACGCCCACAAAAGTGATCAGGAAGGAGACCGAGGCAATGAACATGCGCCGGCGGGGCCGGTCGGGGATGGTGGAGCGCACCAGGAATCCCAGCCGGGTCAACTGCAGCAGCACCAGCAGCAGGACGACGACCAGGGTGGCAAACGCCAGCAGCAACAGCGCTCCTCGACCGGGCATACTTTATTGAATCATTTCCGGGGGCCGATCCCAAGAAGGAAATGTATTTTGGGGCAATTCTTCCCGCAACGTGAGCGCGGTCACGATTTGGCTTTACAACGACGGGGGTACACTGGATAAGGCGTCGAGACCGGGAAACTTACCCGGTCCGGACGTAGGGCGGAGGGAGTTGCTCCCGGCCCGGCCGGAACGTCCGCGCGAATGCGATGAGGAGGCCTTGCGATGCGAATTGCTTTGTTGACCGGTGGCGGCGATTGCCCTGGATTGAATGCAGTGATCTACGCGGCTGTAAAGAAGGGCATCAACCATTATGGCGATGAGTTCATCGGCTTTCTCAACGGCTGGCGCGGCGTACTGGACAACAACTGGATTCCCCTCACCCTGGAGAGCACTGACGGCATCCAACTGAGGGGCGGGACCATTCTGCATTCCTCGCGGACCAACGTGAAGAAGATTCCCGGCGGCATCGCGAAGGTCCAGGAGGTTTTGAAGACCAACCGCATCGACGCGCTGATCGCCCTGGGCGGGGACGACACGCAGTCGGTGACGTTGTTCCTGAGCGAGAATGGCGTGCCCAGCGTGGGCGTTCCCAAGACCATCGACAACGACATTAACGGCACCGATACGACCTTTGGTTTCGACACGGCGGTATCCATCGCCACCGAGGGCGTCGATCGCATCCACACCACCGCCGACTCTCACAACCGGGTGATCGTGGTCGAGGTGATGGGCCGCGATGCCGGCTGGATCGCGTATGCCTCCGGTGTGGCCGGGGGGGCGCATGTGATCCTGGTCCCCGAGAAGGACATCGATATCGACCACGTGTGCGCGCTGCTCAAGTACAACTACGATCACGGCAAGCACTACGGCGTGGTGGTGGTGGCCGAAGGCTGCCATCTGCCCGAGATCGGCCAGGTGGTCGACGAATCGGCGCAACTGGACTCTTTCGGCCATGCACGCCTGTCGGGCATCGGCGAGGCGCTGGCCGAATTGATCGAGCAGAAGACCGGGTTTGAGACCCGCTCGGTGAACCTGGGCCACACCCAGCGCGGCGGCGTTCCCACGGCGTACGACCGAACCCTGGGCCAAAGGTACGGACTGCACGCCATCGACATGGTTCACGAGAAGAAGTGGGGCCGGATCGCCGTGCTGAAAGGCATGGACATCACCGACATCACCATCAAGGAAGCCATCGCCACCAACCGCCGGCTCGATCAGCGTTTCTTCGACGTGATCGCGGATTTGGAGGCGAAGGTATAAGTTTCCGGCCGCTCGACGGTACGCGGAAAGCCATCCTCATGCAGAGGGTGGCTTTTTGCCTTGCGCAGGCAGTGCGACGCGCGAATGAAGTGCGCTAGAGTTGGGCTGTGCTTTACCGTCTCTACTCGGCGGAGGATTTTGCCGCGCTCTATGCGATCGAGGAGGTCTGCTTCCAGCCGCCGCTTCGTTTTGGGCGGAGGTATATGCGCCAGCTCGTCCAAAGCTCCAATGCGGCGACCTGGATCGCGGAGGAGGACGGGCGGATGGCCGGCTTCGCCATCATGGAGTGGACGCGGGGCGCTGGCGGAACGATGGCGTATCTTCAAACCCTTGAGGTGACGCCGGATCGGCGCGGGCAGGGCGTGGGCGAGGAACTGCTGCGCCGCGTCGAGGACTCCGCGCGCGCTGTGGGCGCCGAAGGGATCTGGCTCCATGTGGATGCGGAGAACGCCGGAGCTATCCGCATGTACGAGAGGCGCGGTTACGGCTTGAGAGGCAGGGAAGAAGACTACTATGCTGTGGGCGGGGCGGCGCTGATCTACGCAAAGCTGTTAGGAGACGGGCCGGCGAGTTAGCGGGGCAGGGCATGGCGATGGCGTCCGCGACTGCCGATGACTGCAGAGAGAGAACAGCCGCCGGGACCATCCGGGAATGTGCGGGGCGATCAATACCGCCAACTGGTGAGGTCTGCTCCCTGGGGGGCGGTTTTCTGGATCCGGTCGAGGATTTTGGGCAGGTATTGGGTGTTGTAGTGCAGGCGCGAATACGCGTTGGGCTGGGTGGGGTCGCCGTTCCAGCAATGCTCGGCGCGCGGGCCGTAGGTCACTTCGCCGCCGTAGGGCGGGTTCTTCGTTGAATTGAGAAAGTCTTCCATGCGATAGACGGCGTCGTTGAGGAAGTAGGTATCGTCGGAACCTACATAGATGTGAATCTTGCCGGCTAACTCGGGACCTAACTTCGCCCAGTCGCGTTCGAGGATGGCTTCAAGGTCGTAGTGCTGCCGCCAGTACTCAGCCACGGTGTGGTCGATTTCGCCGGTGACCTTATCGAAGATGGGCGCGGGATAGCCGTCCGCGCCCACAGGTCCCCAGACTGCCTGCCAGATATCAAACTGTTCGCCGCTGCGGCCGTGGTCGCCGAGGGCGAGTTCGTAGGCGTTGTTCTCCCGGGTGGTGATGAAGGTGTGGCCCAGATAGTCGCGCATGGCGGGCTGGGCGATGCGGGTGTGCGCGCCTTCGAGGAAGAAGGCGTTCCTGTCGTCGTAGAGATCGATGTTGGTGAAGGCGTGGAAGTCGATGGGGTCGGGGCAGGCGGCGAAAGCGCCGTTGTAGTGATCGGGATAGAAGACCTGGACGGCGAGGGCTTCCCATCCGCCGGTCGAGCCGCCATAGGCAAAGCGCGCCCAGCCCTGGCCGATGCCGCGGAACTGCTTCTCGATGGCCGGAATGAGCTCGTTTTCGATAGCGTCGCCGTAGGGGCCGACGTTGGCCGAGTTCACAGCGTAGGAGTCGTCATAGAAGGGGTTGGCGTGCTGGATTTTGACGATGAGCACGCGCGGGAAACCGGGCGCGATCCACTGCTGGTAGAACTTGTAAGCCTCCTGCTGCTGGATGCGGTTGTAGCCGGCCAGGTGGAAGCGCTGGCTGTAGTCGGGCTTGAGGTCGGGGTCGGGCGGGGTGGTGCGGAAATCGCTGAAGTCACTCACGAAATGGTCGTGGAAGATGATGAGCGGGAAGCGGGCGTTGGGGTGGTCGTCGAAGCCCTCAGGCACCAGCACGATGGCGCTCACAAACATGGGCCGGCCCCAGAATCCGGTGAGCGCGGCGCTCTGTATGCGGATGTGGCGGATGTATTTGGTGTCGGCGGGCGTGGGGATGGGGGGAATCACTTGAGTGAGCGAGACCGCGATGGGCGCGCCGCCTGCCTTGACGGTGACTTTTTGCGGCTTAGAGTAGAGGTTGCCGGGAGAGCTGTTCCAGTGCTGGCCCTCGCCCTGATCCATGTGCAGCTTGACGGTCTTTCCGTCGCCGCGGTGGAAGGTCTCGTACTTGTTGAGCACGGCCTGAACGGTGTATTCGCCTTGGGGAACGTCTTTGAGGCTGCGGATGGGGTAGCCCCAGGCGCCGGCGTCGACCACTACGGGTTGGCCGGGCTGCCAGGCGTCGACGGTGAGGCCGAAGACAATCTGTGAGCGCGGAGAGTCGTCGATCTGGTTCCGCGGCTCATCACTGGGGTCGGTGGAGAGGACCAGCAGGAGGCGGCCATCGAGGGGTTGGGCGCTGACCTCCCTGGGAAAGGTGACGGAGAACGATTGGGCGATTGCGGCAACGGGGAAGAGCAGAAGGAGGATCAGGGCTGTGCGCTTCATGCTGGCTAGTCTATAGCGCGGGCGCCACTGCCGATGGAGGGTCGAGGTCTCACCGGGCGAATCAGGAGAATTGTTCTTCCTGACATCCCAGCCGTAGGAAGGCGGCTTGACTTTTCCTCTGCTATATATCATGCTATATGGCAGAGGTGAACGATGGCACCCCTTGAAAAAGCAAAGGTCTTTATGAGCGGACGGAGCCAGGCTGTCCGCATCCCCGCGCAGTACCGCTTTTCAAACAGCGAAGTCTATATTCGCCGTGACCCGAAGAACGGAGACCTGATCCTCTCCCAGGCGCCGGCCAGCTTGGCGGAGATCTTCGCCGCGCTCGATGAGATAGGGGTGCCGGACGATTTCCTTTCTCCGTCAGACCGTGCCCAGGGTTTGCCGCAGGAGCGGCCTGAGCTATGAAGTCTCTCTATATGCTCGACACCAATATGGTAAGTTATATCGCCAAAGGTCACTCGAAAGCCGCGCGTGCCCGGATGCTTAACGTGGAGCAAGATGAGATTGTCTGCCTCTCGGCGATTACTGAAGCGGAAATCCGCTATGGTCTGGCCAAGAGGCCCGAAGCAGCGGCGCTCCGGGAGCGCATGGAATGGTTTCTCGCCGCGGTGAAGATTCTGCCGTGGGGCCGGGATGAGGCGAAGGCTTATGGAGCACTCAGAGCCAGGCTGGAGTCGTCCGGCAAGACCCTCGAGAATATGGATATGCAGATTGCGGCCCATGCCATTGCGACGGGCGCGGTGCTGGTGACGAACGACAAAGCCTTTGCCCAGGTGGATGATCTTCAAGCAACCGTGAACTGGGCGACCGACCTCCCGTAGGACTGCGCGTACAGCGAAACTTCCGTGTCTGAAAATCCAGTGATTCTGAGACCTGGGAAACCACGAGCCTCGGGCCCGAATGCTTCTACTTGCCATCCGCTTGTGTGCTTTTAATGAACGCGGCAACGCGGTCGTGGAGCTGCTTGAGGCTCTCGTCGCGGACATAAACCATGTGGCCGGACTCATACCAGGCGTATTCGATGTTTTTGGCAAGGGATTGCGGAATGGGCAGGTGCTTCTCTTCGTACTGGGCGGCGAAGAAGGGCGTGGCCAGGTCGTAGTAACCGCCGTTGACCATGATGCGGAGGCGGGGATTGGTTTTGAGAGCTTCAGCCAGATCGTTGGCGACGTTGAGGCTGATGGGGTTGCCGCGATGCACGAGATCCCATCGGGTGCTCCCGAACTGCGCCTGGGGCAAGTAGGTCTGGCCTTCGCCATACTTCAGGTCGCGGCGCACATAGTCGTTGAAGAGCGCAACGTAGGCCGAGGAAATGGCCGAGCTTTGCGGATCGTACTCGGCGCTCTCGCTCAAGGGGTTGAGGTTGGGGCCGGAGAAGCGGGTATCGAGCCGGCCGGTGGTCAGGTCCTGGTCTTCCTGCAGAGTCTTTTCAAACTCGCCGCCGTTGACGCGCAGGTTGGCCTTGAGAAGGTAGGCCACGGGCAGGCCGGTGTAGTCGTGCAGCTTCGCGGCGACGGATTGCTTCTCTTCAGCGGAAAGATCGGTGCCCAGGGCCAGGGCGTGGGTGTAGGGACCCATGGCGAAGTCTTCCACCTCTTTGAGGAAGGGCTCGAGAGCGGCCGGCTGCTGGGGCAGTTTCTTGTGATACCAGGCCGTGGCGGCATAGGTGGGCAGAGCCAGGACATAGGGCAGGTCCACGCCGGGGTTGCCGCTGGGGCCGTCGATATCGGTTGTGAAGTTGAAGATCTGGGAGAGCAGAATGATGCCGTTCAGGTCGATACTCTTCCCGTTCTCCAGAATGTTGGCCAGGACGGCGGAGCGGGTAGTGCCGTAGCTCTCTCCGAAGATGAACTTGGGCGAGTTCCAGCGGTTGTATTTGGTAATGAAGCGGGCGATGAAACGGGCAAAAGCGTTGGCGTCTTCATCCACGCCCCAGAAGGCCTTTTCGGCGTCCTTGCCGATGAGCCGGCCGAAGCCGGTGCCGGGCATATCGATGAAGACCAGGTCGCTCGAGTCGAGCAGGGAGTACGCATTGTCGACCAGCTTGTAGGGGGCCGCGGGCAGGTGCTGGTCGCCGTCCGTGACCACATGCTTGGGGCCGAGGGAACCCATGTGAAGCCAGACCGTGGAGCTGCCAGGGCCGCCGTTATAGAAGAAGGTGATGGGGCGCTCTTCAGCCTTGGCGTCTTTCTTGAAGTAGGCCACGTAAGACATCCGCGCGAAGGGGGTTGCGTCCTTGGGGTCTTTGGGCTCGGCAAGGGCAAGCTGGCTGCCGGGCTGGGGCTTTCCGTCCGGGCCGAGTTGCGCATCCTGCACGTCGGTGGCGCCCACGGTGAGTGTGCCGGCGACGGCGGTGTAGGCGATGTGCTGGCCGGCTACGTCAACTGAGCCCTGGGTGGTGCTGTCCGCGGGCAGGGGCTTTTCGGCGGTCTTGTCGCTGGCCTTGTCAGTGGTTGCGGACTTGGCGGCGGGGGCGTCGTCCTGGGCGCTGACGAAATTAGGGGTAACGAGAGCAACGGCCGCGAGCAGGGCGGCGGGCAAGGCGTAGGGGAGGCGCATCGGGGAGTCTCCGGGAAAGGGGATCGGGCGAAAGACCAGTATAGAGCTTGAGCGTATGAATTCCGTCCAAGGACGACTTCCGCCAATTTCCACGGCACACAAGATGTCTAGAATCCCGCCCAATTCTCTGAATTCTATGGTGGGCTAAAAGGGAAAATCTGCGCCGGCAGGAAGCGGCGTGAATTGCTCATCGTCAACGCTACGTTTGAATGCATTTTCAGCGTATTCGATAGCGTCCTTCAAAGGCATCGGTGGCGTACTGCCCGTACCTGTCAATGCGCAGTTGCTTATCGGTGCATCCGGTTTGTTCGTGTCACGTAGCCCGGATTCACCCGTGAAGTGAAGGTCATGTCTATTGACGATGAACTCTGTCTCATGGCTGACAATGGCGATTGTTCTACGAATATTGTCGCCAGGGTCCCCCTTGAATAACTTCCGTTCGTGTGCGTCCCCAAACTCACTCATAGAACTTCCTTTCCACAGCGCGCGTGATATTAGCACGATTCAGCACCTGATCGCGAGGATATGCCCCTTCTCGGCGTAATCCAGCAGCTTTCCGTCGCGGGTGATGACGATGTGGCCGCAGATGCGAGCAGTGGCTGCGACGATGCGATCCGCGGGGTCGGAGGGAGGAGTTCCGGGCAGCGCCGTGGAGGCAAGCAGAATCTTCGGCGTTAACGGAGCCAATCGCACACCGGGCAGGGCCAGCAGGGTCTCAAACCACACCTCGGGAGAACGCGCGAGGGGCAGGCGCTGTTTCGCAACCAGAGTGCCGATTTCCCAGGCCGCGAAGGGCGAGACGTAAACGCCAACATTGGCCACGCGAGCACCGCGAATGGCCGTCAGGCTGGCCTCGGACATGGGCTCGCCGCCCATCAGCCAGAGCGCGGCGCAGGTGTCGAGCAGGACGGAATCGGGCACTTACTGCTCCGCGTCCCAGACTTCCCCTGTACTCTCCGTCAGGTCGACATTCGGAAGGAACGTAACCGTGCCCCGCATCGCACCCCAGAGTTCAAATGGGTCGTCGCTGTCCCTGGCGATTGGCACAATGGCCGCAACAGGCTTGTTGTGTTTCAGCAGGACAATGCGGTCGGTCTTGCCCTCGGCGACATCGTCAATCAATCCCAGGCACTTGGATTTGAAGGCGGTCACGCCGATGGTGGTCTCGTTGGTTGCCGATGTGCTCATAGACCCTCCGATATGGACTATAATAACTGGCCCATATCGTAATTGCAAGGCCTCTCATGGTCCGCTCTCCTACTTCTTTGGCTTGTCGAACGGCTGTTTGTCGGTGATTTTGGGGCGGCTCTCGGCCTGGAGCTCTTTCGAGACCTGTTCGACTTCGCGGAAGACACGGAGGAGATTGCCGCCGAGGATTTTGCGGCAGTCTTCGGCGGAGTAGCCGCGGGCCATCAGCGCCGCTGTGATTTTGGGCAGATCTGCCGGCGAATCAAGGCCTTCAGGGAGCTGGCCGTTGACGCCGTCGAAATCGGAGCCGAGGCCTACGTGGTCCACTCCTCCCACCTTGGCGATGTGGTCGATGTGGTCGATGAGGATGGAGAAGGGGGGACGGGGGATGCGGTCGGCGTACTCGCGCTCGATCTTGTCGATCTCGGGGTAGGGGACTTCCTTGCCTTCGGCCTTGGCCTTGGCTTTGAGCTCGTCGATGGCCTTTTGGGCGAGGGGTTGCTGGACCTTGACGGCGTCGCGGTAGGCCTGGGAGAGGAAGCCGGAGAAGAAGTTGACCTGGACGACGCCGCCCTTGGAGTTGGGACCGCCGGAGTTGGCCACGGCGCGGATCATGTCGTCGGTCATGTTGCGGGGGGCGTCGCAGAGAGCGCGAGAGGACGAGTGGGAGGCGATGACGGGGGCGCGGCTGATGACCAAAGTCCTGTAGAATGTGCGGTCCGAGACGTGGGAGATATCGACCATCATGCCCAGGCGATTCATCTCGTAGACCACGTCCTTGCCGAATTCGGTGAGGCCCTCCCTGGTGTGGGGGATGGATTTGTCGTCGATGTCGCCGGAGCTGTCGGCCCAGTTGTTGGAGTTGGACCAGGTGAGGGTCATGTAGCGGACGCCGAGGGCGTAGTACTGGCGGAGCAGGGCGAGCGAGTCCTCGATGGAGTGGCCGCCCTCGATGCCCATGAGAGCCGCGAACTTATGCGTCCGATGGGTATACTCGATGCCTTCGGGGGTGGTGACGAACATGATCTGGTCGGGGTGTCGGGCGACCTGCTGCTTGACGGAGTCAATCAGCACCAGGGTGCGGCGGGCGTACTGGCCTTTGTACTGCGTGGGGTCGACCCAGATGGAGAAGAACTCGGCGCCCAGGTTTCCCTTGTGGATAGAGTCCAGATTGAGGTTGCCCCCGCCGAGGGGGTCGGCGAGGTCAAAGTTTTCATCGACAAAGCGTTGCGGGGTGTCGGCGTGGGAGTCGATGACCAGGGCGGAGCGATGGACCTGGGCGGCATTTGGCTTGGGAGACATTTTCTCCTGATCTGGTTTGGCTGGGGTTTGGGCGCACAGCAAGGCTGGCAGGACAAGGAGCAGGAGGGTGAGCGGGAGACGGGTGCGCATAGGCTTGCGGTCAGTATAGCTGGAAATACAGGGGTCAGGGATCAGCCACCCCAGGGAGCAAAGACCGCTCGCCACGCCCAGGGGTCGGGAATCAGGGAACGGGGACCTGGGCCGGGAGCTCGAGGATGCAGGCGCATTGCGCTAGCGCGGGCTATCGTTCCATGAGGGTTCAGAAGAGTATGGCTCTTTCTCCCTGGTGGGCTCTTCCAGGAAGACGTCGCAGGCCTTGTGCCACTGTCCCGGTTGTTCGAAGCCCGCGCCCTCCAGGCCAATCTTGTAGGCTCCGGAGCCATCGTCGGCTTTGCCGCGCGCGAGAATGAAGCCTTCGTAGGCAATTCCCTTGCCGGTGATGACCACTACCTTTTGATCCAGTTCAAACATGGCGAGTTCCCCCGTTCTCGGACCTCCTGTACAGCCTAATTCAATTTTCGGCGTTTTTCAGGGGGGAATTTCAACCGCCGATGGGGCGGATAGGGCGCGCCACCCGCCACCCGGCGCCTGGCCACAGGATCGACCGCGGCCTAGCGCGTCAGCTCTTCCACGGTGGAGATCAATGCCCGGATATTCTCCGTGGGCGCGTGAGGAGGCATTCCTCCGCCGCAGGAGACGATCAGGCGCGACCGGTCATCGAGAGCGTTCAGCATTTCGGTGACCGAGCGCGCCACGTCCGCCGGCGTTCCTTCCCCCAGCACGTCGCGCGGAGGGATGTTGCCCATGAGCGCAATGCGGTTGCTGGTCCAGGTCTTCATGTCGGCCAGCGTGTGCTGAACGCCGAAGTTGAGCAGATTGATGCCCGCGTCCGCGAGCAAAGGCGCGCTGGCCTTGCAGGGCGCGTCGTTGTGGAAGAACTTGACGGTGACGCCGGCGCTGAAGGCGCGCCGCAGATAAGGCAGGCCGAAGGCCTCGAAATCGCGGCGGCTCACGAATCCAACGATATCGTCGAGCAGGAAGATGCCGTCGATCGACGGGAACGCTTCGCGCTGATACGCGATCCAGTCCACCAGAAAATCGGTGACGAGGCCGAGAAGTTGATGCATCAGTTCTGGCTCGGTCTTGAGGGCTTCAAGGAATTCCGGCGTGCCCATCAGGAAGGAGGCGATATTGAGCGGTCCGCGGGCCACGGCGAAGCGGATTTTGTGGCCGGCCTTCTCGATCTCCGGCTGCAGGTGCTGGAGCCGCTTGATGACAAAGGGCAGCAGGCCGTGTTTGCGCGGATCGGGCTTTTCGAGATGCTCGACCTCGGACGGGGAGTGCAGCACTTTTTTGGCGAAGGGGAATTCGTCCTCGCCCCACACAGAGACGGAGCCGAAGGCGGAGGGTTCGGTGCACATTCCGTATTCGGACCAGAAACCGGGCAGGAAAATCGTCTCAGGGAAGGCGCCAATGGCCTGGAGATTGTCGTCGAGAAAGATGCGTTCATCGGTGAAGTAATCGAGGATGGTGTGGCCCGCCCAGTTGGGGAGCCAGGGACTGTCGATGATGAAAGCTGTGGGAAGGGGACGGAGCGTTTCTCCGCGCACTACAGAGACGAGCGTGTTCCATTGCTGGTCGTTCATGGCGTGAGTTTAGCTTACGGCAATGGCTTGGGTAGTGGGTCAGTTTGGTTTTCCACAGGCTAGTATTGGCATCCCGATTCGTGAAATCATGGATACATGACCATCGGCAAGGGCAAACGTCCGCGCGATCCGAACCAGCTCGCCAAGTGGATTGTAGAGCAGTCCACGGCAGAGGCGAAGCCAGAAGCGCCAGGATCGGAACCGTTCAACCTGTCCGCGTATATGTCCGCAATGGGACGCAAAGGCGGCACGGTGGGCGGGAAACGGCGTTTAGTGACCATGACGCCAGAGGAACGGAAGAAAGCGGCTGCAAAGGCTGCACAAGCGCGGTGGGGAAAGAAAGCGTAATTTATCCCTTTTGCTTCTTTACCTCTTCGGCGTTGTGGCGGCTATTCTCAAATCGCTCCTCAATTCCAGCGATAACGCAGCCTACAAATACGGCAAGCATCCCATAGACGAGCACATGGGGAACCTTACTGGTGGTGAACCAGTAAAACGCGCTAAGGACACACAGCGGCAGCATTCCACAAACCAAGAGAAACAATTCCAAAGCAAAGTTGGTCTTTCTCATATCAGCGCCGTCCAAAAATACCAATCGCGTTTAGGAATCCGAGCACGATAAAGACACAGACAGAATAGACCGCGATGGTTCCAAAAAACCCGTATTTTCCGCCGAAAATCCAATGCCAAACGACAACTACACAGAGCGCAGTAAGGGAGATGTAGTAGTACAGATTGAACATCCCGTCTCGGTTCTCTCGTTTGGTTTCGCGGTTATCTTCTGTCATAGATCAATTGGATTGACGTAAGGTTTCCTATCCTGTTCGGCTTCGATTTCATCAAGTTTCTCTTGCAGCGCGTCCACTTTTTCGTGCAGTTCATCAAGTCGGAAGCCAAGCACGCTACCCACATGATAAATGGAGTGGACTATGAAGGCGACGGCGAGAGCAGCCGCGATGATGATCCCCCACTTTTCCATTGCGCGTTTCCTCAGATGCCGCTATTATAAGCAGCAAATGAAAAGCCGCGCATCCCGGCGCGGCCCTTCGGTGTGGCGAAACTCTGTAGCGACATCATCGCATGGAGTTCGCCCTTATGCAAGAACTTTCGATTAATTTATGGGTTCGTTTGGATAACTTTTTTCAAGCAATTCTTGAAGAGCCTGATCCAGCAGAGATTCGTTTGTTAGCCCTAGCAATCCTTCAAGGCCAGAAAAATGGGAATCAACCCACTTGTCCAATTGTGGAAGTTGACGAGCGGACTCAAGTAGACCATCAACGTCCTTGAATCCTTCATTCCCGACTTCGGCTTGGAATCCCTTCTCCTTCGCAATTGAGGCAAATGCGCGATAGACGGTTAGTTCGCGGTAGATTTCCTTCATGCGCTTAAGCAGGTAACGCTTTTGCTCTTCGTCATTCATGTACTGAGTGCTCCTCAGATTGCGCGATTATATCCCGCAATGCCAAAGAATTCTCTTGACATTCTCAAGCGGCTTTAGCATAATAATCAGTATGAACTGCTTGGATTCCCAAACCAGAGCGCAAATCGTGAATTGCCTGATTGAAGGCTGCTCAATCCGTGCGACTTGCCGCATGACGGGAGCGGCAAAGAATACGGTTGTGAAGCTGCTGGCCGATATCGGAGCGGCTTGCGCGGCGTACCACGACAGGCACGTTCGGAACCTCCGAGTTCGCCGTTTGCAATGTGATGAAATTTGGGCGTTTGTTGGTTGCAAAAAGAAGAATGCTACAGTAGAGCAGAAGTATTTTGGATGGGGCGATATTTGGACGTGGATCGGGATTTGTGCCGATAGTAAATTGGTTGTGAGTTATTTGGTCGGCGGACGGGATGCGGGCTGGGCAATGGAGTTCATGGAAGACTGCGCCAGCCGCATTAGAGGGCGCGTCCAGGTCACGACAGACGCGCACAAGCCCTACCTCAAGGCCGTGGAGGGTGCTTTCGGGTTGGAAGTGGATTTTGCCACACTCCAAAAAATCTACGGGGTGCCGTCTGATGAAGAGCAAAGGCGCTATTCCCCCGGCAAGTGCATCGGCTGTGACATGAAAACGGTTCTAGGGTATCCCGATCCTCAACACGTCAGCACGAGCTATGTGGAAAGACAGAATTTGACCCTGAGAATGTCCTCGCGCCGGTTTACTCGCCTCACAAACGGTTTCAGCAAAAAGGCTGAAAACCACGCTCATGCGGTTGCGCTCCACTATATGCATTACAACTATTGCCGGGTGCATCAGACGCTGCGCGTCACGCCAGCAATGGAAGCGGGGCTAACGGACCATGTTTGGGATACGGAAGAATTGATTGCCTTACTGCCAAAGCCGACCGTTGGACCGTCCAGAATTGACCGGGAACTGTTTCGGAGGGCGCTTGGAGAGAGCGCCTAATCAAAATTGCCACTTAGACAAATCCAATTTGCGAATCTCTTTGGAGAGCGCATCTATCCGATTTTCGACCTCTTTGCCAAAAGAGTTTTTCATGTGGGCAATGTCGTGCAGCATTCTCCATGTTTCTTTGAAAATTCCTTGGATCAACTTCTCCGATGGGTATCCAATGCAGGGATCGCTTATGTCGATCTCGCCGCTATCCCGAACAATTAACATCTCTGGACATCCCCCGCATCTTCCGTCGTATTCAATTGCGGACTGTACGGCATGTTCGGCGATAAGGGCAACATCTTGAAGGGAATTAACTCCAGGGGTCGCCGCTAGGTATTGGCCGATTATGTATTTGGCAAGATAGGCACCCGCTCCGATACATTCGTATTGATCGACCGGATTCAATACGGTTTCGTTTGACAAGTAGAGATTACTTTCTCCCCTAAGCCAAATCCCTATTAGCAATTGCAGGTACGGGGAATCCGGTACACGATCCGGGTGTGGATAAATATGCGTCGAATAGAATTCGGCGAGCGAGAACTCTGCCGCGTGGTGAACTTCTTCAATTGATCGAACCGCAAAATCCATGCCTCGAACCGCCTCCCAACATTTGGAGATGGCAGACAGCGGAAAAGTCAAATCTACCGCAGAGCTTGCGAACGTGATGGCGCAATTACCGTCTGTGCTTCTAAAGTGCCGAAGTTTGCTCTGGAATTCGTGTATATCTCCGGTCACCTTTGTGTCGGAGCAAAAAAGCAAACCGCCGTCATAGGCAAATCCAATGGCAATCGTCACAGGTTTCCTCTGGGGCCGATATGCCTTCCGCACAGACGGATTTTTCCAATGATTGATTTGGAGCGGAAGCGCTAGAGGCTTAGGCAAAATCATACGCGCCTCCGCTCCGGCGTGATACATTTTCGCCATTATGCTGAAACGTCTGGCGATACTCTGTCTCTTGGCAGCGGTGGAAGTGGCGCTTTGTGGGCAAGCCCCAACTGTAGGGGTGAATTCCGACAGCAATCAGAAACAGGTAAGCAAAGCAGATACATCCAAAGGCAATAGCGACCAAAGAGGTACGCAGGATAGTTCGTTTGTCGTTGACGTAAAGAAGCCCGTAAAGACCGCAAAAGATACCGAGGAAGAACAAGCCGAAAAAGATCGCAAAGAGTTCATCGACCGATGGACGCTCTATCTTGCATTCGCTGTCGCTACCACCGCCGTTTTGCAAGTAGTCGGTATCGGCTTTCAGATTGCCATTTTCCGTAAACAGACTTCGCTTATGACTGGAGCGCTGGCTGCTGCTCAGACGAGCGCTGACGCTGCTAAATTGAACGCCCAGGCCGTCATCAATGCCGAGCGTCCATGGCTCTTGGTAGTCATAAAACCCATATTCGGACCAATGGGCGGGTTCAATGTTCACGTTAGGAATAGGGGACGAACGCCCGCGATGATTACTACCGCACATTGGGGATGTACAGCGGTAAAGAGCGTATCCGATCTGCCTAAAGAGCCTTCCTACTGGCCCAGAATACTCGTACAGGATCGCATCGTAATGCCCGATGGAGCGGCAAAGATATGGTGGTTCGACCCTAGAACGCTGCACAATGTTCTCAAGGAAGATTTTCCTCGATTCTCGTGGGAAGGGCAGGTATTCGTCTTTGGAACCGTTCTGTACCGTGACCTCGCCGATCCATCCCCTACTTCGCTCCACGAAACACGCTGGATAGGTCTGTACCAGCCTGTTGTTGGCGATCTTGATTATTCGATTTTCCGCATTGAGGGCATAGGGGTTGCCGACGAATACCACCGATATACCTAGCAGCACAGTAACGAGGGCGCTATTCATGCCGCACCCCCTGCACTGCTGGATTGCCCTGTGGAAAACCAAACCGACCCACTACCATGGCTTGTTGTATGCCCACGGGCGGTGTAACATCATCCAGGCTGAAAGGGTCTTCTTTCGATGACCGAGATCATCTTTGAGGTGCGCGAGGACGAGGTGGATGGCGACTATACGGCCAACGCTCTCGGTTACGGCATCCATACGCAGGGAGACACTGTGGAGGAGCTGCGCGCGATGGTGAAGGACGCCGTCCGCTGCTACTTCGATGAGGCCATGGAAGCGCCCAAGATCATCCGTCTCCATTTTGTGCGCGATGAAGTTCTGGCCGCGTGAGGCTGCCTCGGGACTTCGCGACGATTCATTTTGCTGCGCTGGTTAAGCCCATTGCCGCTTCAGATTCGCTGGGAGCGATGGTTAGCTTCATTCCCAGTGCGCCGAGGACTGAAGACAAGGTCTCGAAGGTGGGGTTGCCTTGTTCTGAGAAGGCGCGGTAAAGGGTTTCTCTCTGGATGCCGGCTTGCTTGGCCACCTGGGCCATGGGACGGGCCTGGGCTACGTTCTTGAGAGCTTTGAGAAAGGCTTCCGGGGAGTCTTCGAGGGCGGCGTTCAAATAGGCCGATGCTTCGACCGGGTCAAGAAGCGCCGTCAAGAGAGACTGGCGGTAGGAACTCGTCTTAATGGTCATGTGCCCTCCAAAACTTCTTTGCCTGGCGGATATTCGCGCTCTGGCCTTGCTTCGACCCGCCGAGGAGCAGATGGATTTGAGGCCCTATGTGTCCGAAATAGACCCGGTAACCGGGGCCAAAATCCAGTCTCAACTCCGAGACGCCTTCGCCGACCGGTTCCACATCGCCGAATAGCCCATCCTCAAGACGATCGATGCGGACGCGGACTCGTGCTCTGGTTTGAACGTCGAGCCCGTTGAGCCATTCGGTGAATGGTTCGCGGCCGTTTTCGTGCTGACAAATCAGAAACTCTCTGGGCGTGGTTTCCAAATGCGTCTCTGAGCCGCGCCTTAATTTGTGACATTTAAGTCACACTCTCAGCGTAGCACCGTCCTCCGGTAATTTCAAGTGAAGGTCAAGGATGCATCAGGATGGAGAGGGTGCGCGGCGACGGCAGTCACATTGGTGGTGTTGGAGATTCCGCTTTCGCTACGACATTGCGGGGCGCGAGGTCGTGCTGCTGTATTGTGGGCTGCGGCGGGAGGATACGTATTGGCTGCGCTCCCAGGTCTCAGGGCGCGACCTTGAACACCCGGCACACGGCGCTGTTGCCTCGGGTGCGAATCGGCGCGGGCAAGGGTCCTGCGGGGCGCTCCATAGGTGGAGCACCGTGGGCCACGAAAAAGAATTTGCTTGCGATGTTTGGGCCGAACTGGAAGGCGTAAGACCTTCCCGCGCAGAGGATCTAGCGGCGATTCGCCGCTTCGGCAGCCAACTTTATTTCCCGGAATGCCCCAGCCAGCAACTCTTTCGCTTTAGCCGCGTGACCACCCATGTCAAACTCGTTCGCAGCCTGCGCGGCGTCAATCTTGCCGACGGCCTGTTCGATGAAACGCTGCGCGGCCGCCAGGTTCGGATGCCGCATTGGATTCACGTTTTGCCCGACGACCACGCCGGAAGCGAAGAGTCCCAGGCCGAGAACAGTGCCTAACACCAGTCTACGAGTAATCATGGAAAATCCTCCGCAACCAAAATACAGATCGAAGGTCAGTCTGGCAATGAGAAAACTCGTCGCCGGGGTGACCGCCTGTGAGAGGAAAGAGCACCTCGGCCAAGAAGCCGCAAGGGGTCTCGGCGGGGGAGGGCCAGTACCGGCTTCGGTCAGGGAGGTTCCGGTTTCGCTACGACATTGCGGGGCGCGAGGTGGTGCTGCTGCATTGTGGGCTGCGGCGGGAGGATACGTATTGGCTGCGCTCCCAGGTATCAAAGGCGAGACCTGGGGCACCCGGCACCCGGCGAAAGGTTCGCCTGGAGGGTTAGGCCAGAGGGCCGAAGGTCTGCCTGAAAGGTTGCGTTTGGTGGCCGAAGGTTCGCCTGTAGGGTTGGATTTTTCTGCATGTCCAACCCTGGGAGGGGCCGGAATTGACGAAAAGGCCGTTAGAAATTGAACCAATAAGAGCAAAAGGTTGTATGGAATTGGACATTTTCCCTGCAAAACGGGTGTTTTTCGCGTGTTTTGACGCTATTTAGGGCGAAAAAGCGGCTTGAATGGTATGAATTCAGGGTTGATTTTCCGGGTTGGTCGCGACTGTGGGTGGTCACTCACCCTTCACAGCAAGGCGAGACATGGGGCACCCGGCCGGGGCGGGGTTCGTGCTTTCCCAGGTGCCAAAGGCGGGACCTGGGGCGCACGGCTAGCCTTGGAAGCCTTATGGGGCCGGGGCCGCTTGCGCGTTAATGATTGCCATAGCTTGCGACTGAATGTTAGAGTCCTTGGCTTTATCCCTGTCGTAGGCACCCGCAAGTACTTGGTCCATCACTCCGCAGGCTTTTTGTGTGGCAGCTAAGCACATCACGTCATCCCAAAGCGTGTCGCGGATGATCTCGCAGTATTTCTCAAACTTGTTTGCAGTCATAGCGTGCATCACCGAACCTGCAACGACCATCCTAAGTATCCCCAATAAGTGATACTTGAAAGGGCGGTACTTGTTATCAACTTGTCCTCGGCGAAGAAACGACTCGATTCGAAAGAGCGCAAAAGAGCTAACGTAGTATGATATCGGGAAATGGCCTTCAACGAAAATGGTGTTCTCTATGTCTTTCAGCAGGGAACCGTAATAGCGGCTTGCTTGGTGCGCGCGATTTAGGAACATCGATGCAAATGTGCGGATTTGTGTTGAGATATTCACAATTCTAATCTTTTCCAGACCCGGAATAGACCTGAATTGTTGGGATCGGCGCTCGTAATAAAGCCGATGTTCGGTCGGAACTGCCTCGTAGTAGCGCTCGATTGACTTTTGAAAATCCGTCAATGCTGCAAGCTCTTCCGTCTTCACAACGGTTTGCCTATTAGTGGCTTTGATAACCTGGCTTCGTAGAAAGTCGTTTGGAGCAACAACCAATTTAATCGAGAGAAACTCTGACCCCGTGATGCGATCACGGTTGTTGTAAAGGACGTGGCTGGTCTGGCACCCGTTCACAATCTGAAAACCAGATACAGTGAAAAAGTCCGAGGTTGTCTTGAGGTCTTCGGATACAATTGTAATCCCATTATTGAGGAGTATAAATGAGTCACGGTAGTTGCTCTTAAGAGTCTCCTCTATCTCTTTATTGACTGGATTGTCGCCTTGATAGTCCCGAACATTCTCGTAGAACATTCCGCGTAGAAGGTTTTGATTCTCATCCGTGATCAAATCGATGAAATCTTTAGCCGGGATATAGCCCAGGTAGGCCTCTCTAACACCGTCGATTGATGGGACTGTTATACGCTTTGCAAATGTGAATGTCTTTGTCAGTGCATTTTGAGAGCGGCTGAATAATTGCTGAAGTCGCTTTGCGTCAATTGGCTCAAACTTTGGTGATGACTGGAATATGTTAAGATCGTCGAGCGTGGCAATCTCGTTTTGAATTCGGCTCATGAGTTGCGGATCGTTCTGCCATTTCCCGGTGGTCACGTAATACATACGCAATCGCGGGTTGCCGTGGCTAAACAGGGGACTCTTTGTGTATATGTGCCGGATGATCTTCTCTTTGCTCGCCAGCGTCTCATTGCGCGGCATTAGTGGGGCAGACGCGAATAAATCCCTTACTCCATAGAACATGCTTGAGATTTCTGCACCATTGAAGTCAGAGCCGGTCTTTGCTTGTACAAATACGAATTCGGCGTCAATGTATTTATTTGTCCTTGCGAGATCATCTACCTCCTCTGCTGACTCGACGAGGACTCCGTTGACAACTACCATGATGCCGTCGAGTTGCAGGTCGTTTCCCCCGGCTACGGATATATCTTCCACGTCGAATTCATCGGGGTATTCTCTCGATGCGACGCAGAAGTTCGCAAAATGCTCAAAGAGTGTGGGTATCCCGATGGTCTCCGGGAACCCCTGCTGTTCACGAAAGCTGTTGACAAGATTTGTCGTTACTAAATCCAAAGCCCACCCCCAAAATTGAGCGCCCTTGCCCTGAAACTGCTCCACCCAAAGAGCATAAACCATAGAGTCCGTGCGCTAGCCGCTTGCAAAGCCTGCGCCGGGCAGGGCCGTGAACGCAGCGGCGGGTGGCGGATTTCGCCGGCTTTTCCTCAGACGGGCAGGATTTCAACCGGCTTTTGGGCGGGTATTGGAGGGCGTGTGACGGCTAAAATCATGAGCAGCCATGGCTGAATTTACGCATTTGCATTTGCATACGGAGTATTCGCTGCTGGATGGGGCTTGCGACGTTTACAAGCTCGTGGACCGGGTGGCGGCGCTGGGGCAGACTTCTGTGGCGATGACGGACCACGGGAATATTTATGGGGCCGTACACTTTTTCGACGCGGCGAAGCAAAAAGGCATCAAGCCGATTCTGGGGTGCGAGCTTTATATCTCGAAGAATGAAGACCACCGGGCGGCGGGCGAAGGGGACGACAACAATCACCTGCTGGTGCTGGCCCAGAACGAAGAGGGGTACAGGAACCTGGTGCGGATTACTTCGGAGGCTTCGCTCCATGGGTTCTATCGCAAGCCTCGCGTGAGCAAGCGGTACCTGGCGGAACATGCCGAGGGGCTGATCGGGCTGTCGGGGTGCCTGAGCGGGGAGCTGTGCGAGGAGCTGGTGGCGGGCAACTACGAGAAGGCGCGCGGGGTGGCCGAGCAGTACGAGGATATTTTTGGCAAGGGCAATTTCTATCTGGAGATTCAGGACCAGGGGCTGGAACAGGAGAAGAAGATTCATGAGGCGCTGTTTCGCCTCGAGCGGGAGCTCAAGATTCCGCTGGTGGCGACCAACGACTCGCATTACCTGTGCGGGGAGGACAGCCACGCGCATGACGTGATGCTGTGCGTGCAGACGGGCGCGAAGATTCACGATCGTGAGCGGTTCCGGTTCGACAGCGACCAGTTCTTTGTCAAAAGCGCGGACGAGATGGGGGCGCTGTTCAAGGATTCGCCCGAGGTGCTGAAGCGGACGATGGAGATTGCGGAGCGGTGCAATCTGAAGCTGGCCAAGGTGGAGAATCCGTTTCCGGAGTTTGCGGTGCCGGCGGGACACACCATCGACAGCTACTTCGAGCAGGTGTGCAGGGAGGGCTACAAGAAGCGGCTGGAGACGGCGGTGCGGATGCTGGAGGCGCGGGGCGCGCGGCGGGCGGCGCTCGAGGAGTACGATGCGCGGCTGGAATTCGAGATCGGGATCATCAAGCAGATGAGTTACGCGGGATACTTCCTGATTGTGTGGGACTTCATCAAGTATGCGCGGGACCATGGGATTCCGGTGGGACCGGGGAGAGGGTCGGCGACGGGGTCGCTGGTGGCGTACGTGATGGAGATTACGAATATCGATCCGCTGCAGCATTCGCTGCTGTTTGAGCGGTTTTTGAATCCGGAGCGGGTGTCGATGCCGGATATCGACGTGGACTTCTGCATGAACCGGCGGGGCGAGGTGATCGACTACGTGACGCGGAAGTATGGGCGCGAGCAGGTGGCGCAGATTATCACGTTCAATACCATGGCGGCCAAGGCGGCGATCAAGGATTGCGGGCGGGCGCTGGATATGCCGTATGGGGACGTGGACCGGATTGCGAAGCTGGTGCCGATGACGATTGGGATGACGCTGGACAAGGCGCTCGAAGAAGTGCCGGAGTTGCGCAAGGCGTACGAGACAGATGGGCAGATCAAGGAGCTGATCGACACGGCGAAGAAGCTGGAGGGTCTGGTGCGCGGGGCCGGGGTGCACGCGTCGGCGGTGGTGATTGCGCCGCGGCCGTTGACGGAGCTGGTGCCGTTGAACAAGACCAAGAACGACGAAATTGTGACCGCCTACGACATGAAGGCCGTGGAAAAGATGGGCCTGCTGAAGATGGACTTTCTGGGACTGACGACGCTGACGGTGATCGACGATTGCCTGAAGCTGATCGAGGCGGGCCGCGGGGAGAAGCTGGATATCGAAGCCATTCCGCTGGACGACGAGGAGACGTTCAGGCGGGTGTTTCATACGGCGCTGACGTCGGGGGTGTTTCAGTTCGAGTCGAGCGGGATGCGGGACATTCTGCGGCGGTACAAGCCGGATACGGTGGAGGAGCTGACGGCGCTGAACGCGCTGTACAGGCCGGGTCCGATGAGCATGATCGACGACTTCATCGAGCGCAAATGGGGACGGCGCAAGGTGGAGTACATGCTGCCGGAGCTGGAAGGGATATTGAAGGATTCGCTGGGGGTGATCGTCTACCAGGAACAGGTGATGCAGATTGCCAACGTGCTGGCCAGCTACTCGCTGGGCGAGGCGGACCTGCTGCGGCGGGCGATGGGCAAAAAGAGCAAGGAAGGGATGGCGGAGCAGAGAGACCGCTTCATGAGCGGAGTGGCGGCGCTGGGGCACAACAAGAACACGGCGGGCGAGATCTTCGACCAGATGGAGAAGTTCTCAGGGTACGGGTTCAACAAGTCGCACTCGGCGGCGTACGCGCTGGTGGCCTACCAGACGGCGTATTTGAAGACGCATTATCCGGTGGAGTTCATGGCGGCGCTGCTGACATCGGAGACTTCGAAGCCGGAGAACGTGGTGAAGTATATCGGCGAGTGCAAGGAGATGGGCATCCGCGTGGAGCCGCCGGACGTGCAGGTTTCAGGGGCGCAGTTCACGCCGCATATTACGCCGGAGGGAGAGGCGATCCGGTTTGGGCTGGCGGCGGTGAAGAACGTGGGTGGGAATGCGATCGAGTCGATCCTGAAGGCGCGCGCGGAGATGGGCGGGCGGTTCAAGAGCTTGTGGGAGTTCTGCGAGAAGGTGGATTTGCGGGTGATGAACTCGCGGGTGATTCAATCGTTGATCAAGGCGGGGGCGCTGGACTCGCTGGGCAAGCGCGGGCCGCTGATGGCCGCGGTGGACAAGGCGATGGAGCGGGCGCAGAAGGCGCAGAGAGACGCGGCGCAGGGGCAGACGGGGCTGTTTGGGCTGTTCAACGAGGCGCCGGCGCAAGGATACGGCGGGGGACGTGGCGGGGATGATTTGCCGCGCGTGGCGGATTGGGAGGAAGGCGAGCGGCTGGCCAATGAAAAAGAGGTTCTGGGGTTCTTTGTCTCAGGGCATCCGCTGGATAGGTACGCGGAAAAGCTGAGGAATCTGACGGGGGTGATTGCGGCGGCCGAGGCGCTGGAGCGCAAGCCTCCGGAGAAGCGCTGGGGGACGCAGGCGGACCCCATGGACGAGATCCAGGTGGCGGGGATGATTCTGGGGCTGCGGGTGCAGAAGAGCAAGCGGGAGCAGAAGCTGTATGCGCAGGCGGCGCTGGAGGACGCGACGGGGAAGATCGAGCTGATCTGTTTTCCGCGGGATTATGAGCGCTTGCAAGGGCAGTTGAAGATGGAAGCGCCGGTGCTGGTGCGCGGGGTTCTGATGGGCGATGAGGATGCGGCGCCGAAGATTGCGGTGAGCTCGATTGTGGCGCTCGAAGAGGTGCAGGTGAAGCTGCCCGCGGGGGTGCGGATCAGGATCGATCTGGAGCGGGCGACGGAGGAGATGTTTGCGGGGCTGAAGAGCGCCGCTGACGCAGCGCCGGGGCCGGGGAAGGTGATGCTGCACCTGGAAAAGAAGGGCGAGTATGCGGTGATCCTGGAGCCGGAGGGGATGAGCGTGGCGGCGGATCGCGGCTGGGTGGAGCGGGTGGAGGAACTGGTGGGCAGGGGGACAGTGCAGGCGGTGGGGTGAGGGCATCGATGGGGAAGTTCGGGCGGGAACCGACGGGTCACAGAATGAGGCCTGGGCGCCCGGCATTTTTGGGATGGAAGGGTTTAAAAACATTTCGGGTTGAGATTTGTGGTTTCCCACCCTTTCGCCAGAAAAAAGGCGAAAGGATGGGGCACGGGGCTTTTGGGGGTGGGGGAGCGTTGCTTTCCAACTTCGCACGGGGCTTTTGGGGCTGGGGGAGCGTTGCTTTCCAACTTCGCACGGGGCTTTTGGGGCTGGGGAAGTGTTGCTTTCCAACTTCGCACGGGGTTTTTGGGGCTGGGGGAGTGTTGCTTTCCAACTTCGCCGGTCAAAGTCGTTCCCTGCTCCAAAGCCGTTCCCTGCTCCAAAGCCGTTACCTGCTTAAGTGCGAGCCCTGGGATTGCCGCGCAGGGGGAAGGCTCGACGGAGCTATTGGACCGCGAAGGAATCGCCTTCCATGCCGCGGGTACCGAGTTCGATGTCGGTCCAGCCGGCGGTTGCGGTGTTGCTGTAGGTGACGATGGTTGTGCCGACGTTCCTGGACATGGAGCAGAAGGCCTTCAGGCCCGGCCTTTTCGGATTGGCGTGCGCCTCCCAGGCCATGCCGGAAGCAGCGAGGGTGTAGGTGTAGTTGGGATCGGTCTTATTGGGGTCGAACTTCAGATGCTCGATGTGGGCGCCTTTGGGGTACGATCCCGATAAAATCTGATTCAATGGGCAGACATGCTGGAGGGTGAGCTGGCAATTGTGCTCGATGATCTCAAAGGCGGAGAGGAATATATAGGCGATCTCTTCTTCGCGCTTGAGCTTGACGGGACCGTTGGCGTCTTCGATTTCAACTTTGGCTTTGGTGGCAAACGGGCCTGTGGTCGGCGTGGGGCCGCTCGGGCCGGCTGATGAAGCGGATGGGCTCGCGCCGGCCGTGGAAGCGGGGGCCTTGTTTGCGGCATAGATGGCGGCGACCTCAGGGGCCTTGAGGACGCGGTTCCAGAGGGCAACTTCCTCGATGCCGCCGTGGAAGAAGCGGCCGGTGAAGACCGTGCTATAGCCGATGGTGAAGGCATAGCTCTTGCCGGGTCTGCCGCCGCCCTTATCGGTGGCGACGGATTTGCCGTCCCAGTAAATTGCTCTCGCTCCCGACACGGTATCCATGGTGGCGACGATCAGATGCCACTGATTGACGAGCGTGGCCGGTGGAGGGGCGTAGTCGAGGTGCCCCGAACCGCCGGTATAGAACTTGAGGACGTTGTCGGTCTCGAACTGCATGTCGAAATCGTTGCCGGACTCCGACTCGCCTGCCACGTAGAAGAAGTGGTTGGTCTTGGCGGGTAGTTCGGCCAGGTTGACCCAGGCCATGATGGAAGCGGCCGTGGTGATTCCGCCGGCCTGAGTGGTAAGGAAGTACGCGGTGCGCCCGTCCAGTTTGGCGAAATAGTTGTTGGGGATTCCGATGGGTGCTCCCGGAGAGGCGCTGACCACGCTGCCCACCGGCTTGTAGATGGTGGTTCCGACCTGGCTCTTTCCGGAGGTGGAGTCGAGCCGGTAATACGCGAGGGGATGGGTGGAGGTGACCGCGGTGACGAAGTCAGTCTGGGCATGAAGGGCAACAGCATTCATGCCGGCTAAGGCCGCGAGGGCGGCAAGGACCGCCCGGCTTAGGGGAAGATGGGGAAGCATTTCAGGCACGCCTTTCTCTCCCGGGCTGTCGATCGACCGGAGGCCGCGTCCGGTGCGCGTGGGAACATTCGTATCGATGTTTCTGATTTGCCCGGCAAGGTTTAGTGAGTCTATTGGATTGTGGCCGGGATTTGCAACGCAATTTTCAAGCGGAGGGGAAGTATGCAGTACCGGCGATTGGGAAGTGGGCCATTGGAGGTTTCGGAGTTGAGTTTTGGGACCTGGCTGACGGTGGCTGGGGGGATTGGGCGGGAACAGGCGATCCGGTGCATTCATGCGGCGGTGGAGCACGGGATTACGCTGTTCGACACGGCGAACCAGTATGGAGCGGGCGAGGCGGAGCGGGTGCTGGGCGAGGCGCTGAGGGCTTTTCCCAGGGACCGGTACCTGATTGCGACGAAACTGTATTTTCCGGTGGGGGACGAGCCGGATCGGGGGCTCTCGGCGGGGCAGATCGAGAAGCAGTTGGACCGGTCGCTGGAGCGGCTGGGGGTGGAGTGGATCGATCTTTACCAGTGCCACCGGTTCGACAGGGAGACGCCGCTCAAAGAGACGCTGGGCGCGCTGGACAAGGCTGTGAAGGCGGGGAAGGTACGGGCGATCGGGTTCAGCGAGTGGACGGCGGAGCAGATTGAGGCGGCGGCGGCGATTACGGATGCGGGCGGGCTGACGGCGTTCTCGTCGAGCCAGCCGCAGTACTCGATGCTGTGGCGGAAGCCGGAGGGCGGTGTTTTCGCGGCGTGTGCGCGGCATGGAATTGGGAACCTGGCGTTTTCGCCGCTGGCGCATGGGGTGCTGACGGGCAAATATGCGCCGGGGCAGCCGCCTCCGCCAGGAAGCCGGGCGGCGAGCGAAGAGATGAATGTGTTCATGGAGACGGCGGGGAGGCATTTCCGGTCGGACTACCTGCTGGAGGCGGTTGCGGGACTGAAACCAATTGCGGCGGAGCTGGGGCTGACGATGGCGCAGATGGCGCTCAGGTGGGTGCTGCGGCGGCCGGAGGTGGCTTCGGCGATCATCGGGGCTTCGCGGCCGGAACAGGTGGCGGACAATGTGCGGGCGGTGGGGGCGCAGTTGCCGGCGGAGGCGCTGGAGCGGATCGATCGGGCGGTGGGCGGGGTTGCGGTGCGGGCGTGATCGGGGCGTGACGGCTGCCTATGCATGGCCCGCGCCGGAAGCAGGAAGGGCCCCGGTCGAACCGTGACCGAGGCCCTTTCTTTTGAATGCCTGCAAGGTTCAAGCATGGCGCAGAGGCCAAATGCCCGGATTGCAGGGGCTGTGAAAACGCGCTAGAAGTCGATCCTCAGGCCGAACTGCATGCGGCGGTAGGTGGAGAGAGTCGCAAAGTAATTACCGAGGAGTGAGCCGGTAACATACGTATCCAGTCCGTTGGGACTGGCATCAAAGCGGACTGTGTTGGAGATGTTGTAGACTTCGGCGGCAAACTTGAGCTGCATCTTGTCGGGCAGGCTCCAGGTCTTGGCGAGCGAGGAGTCAAGGTCCAAGTAGCCGTCTCCGCGGAAGTTGTTCCGCGACCCGGCTTCTCCTGCGTCGGGGATCCGAACGGAGGTGCCGGAATAGATGCCGTTGTTCATGGCGGTGACGGTGTCGGCGTCGAAGGCGTGGAAAACGCCTCCTGAGAAATTTCTGTGGGTCTTTACGCCGCCGACGTTCCACATCCAGGAATCATTGTCCCAGTTGGTGGGGTATGTGGGGGATATGAGGGAGAAGGGCAGTCCGCTGGTCCAGCGGCCTAGCCCGGCCCAATGCCATCCGCCGATGAAAGCGTCAGCTATGCGGTTCTCGTTGCCCAGCAAGGCTTTGCCGCGGCCAAAAGGCAGCACATAGGACCAGTCGGCGGTGATCAGGCTGCGCGTGTCAAAGTCCGAGGGTCCCTTGTTGAGCTTGGGGTTCCAGGTGTTCTGGATGCCGGACTCGTTGAAGCCGTTGTCGGTGTTGGTCAGGTTACGGCGGCTTGCGCGCTCGGCCTCAGAGCCTATGTCCAGGGATTTGGAGAAGGTGTAGTTGAAGTCGACCGTCAAGCCATGCGAGGCGGGATGGTGGAGGGTAAACTGCAGCGCGTTGTAGGAGCTGGTGCCGATCGAGTCCAGCCCATAGAGAGAGGAGAACTGGTTGCTCCAGAAGGTTGAGGGCGGGGAGCCTGGGCCGGTGTTGGGGCTTCCAGGGTAGATGCCGAAGACGTCGAAGTTAGCAATACTGGCGGTTTCGCCGGCGAGGTAGCGCATGAGCGACCAGCCGTTGTTGAAGATGGCCTGGGTTGCGTTTTCACCCTCATAGTCGACTCCCTTCATGTAGGGAAAGACATGCTCGAAGTAGGGGATGGGCGCAATATTGTCGTTCACCTTTTGATTGCTTGTTGGCCCCCAAAAGCCGATGGAGGCGGGGTTGGTGAAGGTGTACACGCCGAAGGGAGCGGCATCGACCTCCTTGTTGAGGATTTTGGCGGCGCTGTAGTAGTCGCCTGCGCCGCTGGGGTCAACGTAGTCTACCGGCTCGGCCAGATCGAGCTGCTGGAGAAGGTGGCGTCCGAGGCGGCCGACATAGGCGGTCTCCAGGGTGAAGCCGCCGGGCAACTGGCGCTGGACAGAAAAGTCGAAGGACTCAGCGTAGGGCGTCTTGAGGTGGTTGTCCATGCCCCAGTCGATGGCGAAGGCGTAGGGATCAGGCGTGAAGGGGAAGGTTTGCGTGGGTGAGAAGGGGGGCATGGGGATGTTTGGCAGGTTGTGGGGACTGGTGAAGCGGGGCGCGGTCGAGAGGCCCAGCACGCCGACGGTGTTGGTGATGGCAGCGGTGAGGCCGTAGGAGCCAATCGAGTCGAAGCTCTGTACGAGAGCCTCGCCGTAGTGGTCAAAGTAGATGCCGGCGCTGGCGCGGATGGAGGTCTTTACGTCGGGCGCGAAGACGATGCCGAGGCGCGGGGCAAAGTTGCCTTTCTGCGCGGGCCAGTATCCGGGGGCGTGGTTGGCCTTGCCGGCAGGCGCGAACGACACCAGCGGCTCGTAGATCTGGCCCTGCTGCGCGGCGGATTCACGTTTCTTGTACCAGGCATCGGTATCGACGGTGGGCGCGATCTGCTGGCCGTTGGTCTCATAAGGGGTCTGCAGGTAGGTGTAGCGCACGCCGTAGGTAACGGTGAGGTTGCGGCGGGCGTGCCAGGAGTCCTGCACGTAGCCCTCGAACTCGTTGGAGTGGAAGTTCTTGGTCACGTAGTCGCCCTCGGCCAGGGCCGTGCCGGTGGTTGGGCCGGTGATCTTGTAGTTATACACATCCCAGAGCTGAGCGACGACTCCCATGAGATTCGAGTAGTCTTCCACCAAGTCTCCGGTAAAGCTGCTTGCCATGTTGGCGGGGAGGCTCAGATTGGTCGAAAGGGCATTGGCGGTGGTGGCCCAGTCGTAGGAGCCGCTATTGCTGCTGTGGTGGTTGGTGATGCCGCGCCAGTTTCCGCCAAGGGAGAAGGTGTGCGAACCCTTGGTCCAACTCAGGTTGTCGGTGATGTTGTTGACGGGGACATGGAGAAGGGCGGTGAAGGTCTGGGCCTCGGGCTGGGTAAGGCCATAGAATTGAACCCATGAGCCGGAGTTGATGCCGCTGTCCTGGTAGCCCTGGCGGATATAGCCATAGCGCAGGTCGTTGACAACGTGGGCCGTGGGAACCCAGGTGTAGCCGGCCGCGATGCCCTTGGTGTTGTCGTCGGTAAAGGACGCGGGAGGCTGTCCGGGAAGGTTTTCATCGCCCGCGGCGGTATCCTTCTGCAGGTTTCCACGGACATAGAAGTGGTTTTTGCTGTTCATGTTGTAGTCGATCTTGAGGATGCTGGTGTTGAGCGTGGATGGCGCCGGGGAGGTAAAGAAGTAAGAGCCGGAGTTGAAGCCGCCGTCGCCCAGGACAGAGCCTGTTGCGGTGGGCACGTTGGCGTAGTAGGCGAGAACGGCGGCGTTGGCGCCGGGGCCGTTGGGGCAAACCGGCTCGCCGTTAAAGGTATTGTTGGCGCAGGCTGCATCCAACGTGGCTACCTGTGAGGCTGTCAGTAAATCAGCGTTGCCCGTCACCGCATCAGGGTACTGCAATTCGCCTTGCATGAAGCTCTCGGTGGGCACGGTGGCGCCGACGACGTCGGAGATAGCCTGGCGGCGGCCCTCGTAGTTGAAGAAGTAGAAGAGTTTGTCTTTCTTGATTGGGCCTCCTGTACTGCCGCCGAAGGTGTTCATGACGTACTTCTGGGGGATGTTCGGTTGGCCGGTGGCCAGCTCGTCGTACTTGTTGTAGAAAGAGTTGGCGACGGTGTTGGTGGGGCGGTAGTACTCATAGAGCGCGCCGTGCTGCTGATTTGTTCCGCTCTTGGTGACCAGGTCGACCTGAGCGCCGGAGGAGCGGCCCGAGGCAGCGGTGCCGTTGGAGGTGGTGACGCGAAACTCCTGGGTCGAGTCGAGGGTGGAGCGCAGGATGCCGGTGAAGGCCGCGCCGCCGATCTGGTCGTTGTCGTCAAGTCCGTCGAGGGTGACGTTGCCCTGGTCGCTGCGTCCGCCCGCCACCGCGCCCTGGCGGCTGTCTGTGATCAGGTTGCCAACATAGAGAACGCCCGGTTGCAGGCTGAGCAGGTTAACCGGGTCGCGGCCTTCCATGGGCAGCGATTCGATGGTGACGTTGCCCACCGAGTTGCCGATGGTGGCGTCGGTAAAGTCGAGAGTCTCAGCCGAGGTGCTGACGTCGACGGTGACCGGCTCGGCCTTGACGCTGAGGGTGAAATCGATGGTGGCGGGCTGGTCGACGAGCAGCTCGGCGGTCACGCTCCGCGTGGCAAAGCCGCTGGAGGTGACGGAGATGAGATAGTGGGCCGGGGAGATGATGGGGAAGATGTAGAAGCCGGAGGCGTTGGAGACAGCGTGATACGTATTGTCGGTGGCCTGGTCACTGAGGGTGATGGAAGCTCCCGGAATGAGTGCGCCGCTGGAGTCCTTCACGACGCCGCGGAGCGAGGTGGTTGCGGTCTGGGCGAATGCAAAGGTGGCGAAGGAAAGGATGCAACAAAGCATCCATCCCGCAGGGGATCGTTTCACGGCTGCTCCTCCTCAAGTCTTGAATTGCACTGGTGTTGACGCCGGTGCGGCGTTGACGCGGTTCGTAGATTGTGGACCTGGAAACTGCCTCTCAGTGGGTGATGTGTTCCCTGGAACAGCTCTGCAGCGCAGGGATGGAAACCGTATGTTGGGCTGAAAGAGCACCACAAAGCGAAACAAAAACCCAGAAAAAGGCGCTATCGGGGCAGCGCCGAAGATGAAGTGCTTTTTATTTTGTCGGAAATTCGCGCAAGTTTCAACAAGAATGTACTTTACGTCATGAACAGCGCCCGGAAAGGCAGGAGCCGGATGCAGTGGTTTCCCAGGTCTCAAAAAGCGAGGCGAAACCTGGGAAACCCGACGCCCGGCCCGATCCCATCTGGATCAGGCGACAGTCACGGACTCTATTCTCTTGATAAAGCCTGCCTCGTCGGTGATGGACACGGTAACTACGTCACCCTTGGTGAGCCCCGTTACTGTTCCGTTGTAAGACGTTGCAGGCGGCGGACCTTCCTTTCCAGTGGCATCTTTTGTTGTGGGATCGGTTCGCTTGACTTCGACCGGGGCTGCCGTGCTGCCTGTAACTGCGCATGTGACCGTCAGATTCGAGTCCAGGCACTCGCCAGTCATCTTGAATGTGGCCGCTGCGGGCGCCGGAGCTGGCGGTGCGGGCGGAGGAGTTGGCGGTGCAGGCGCCGGAGTTGGCGGTGCGGGCGCAGGAGTTGGCGGTGCGGGCGGAGGAGTTGGCGGTGCGGGCGCGGGAGTTGTTGGTGCGGGCGGAGGAGCTGGCGGTGCGGGCGCGGGAGTCGTCGCTGCAGGCGCCGGAGGAGCGGTGGCAATCTTGATGGAATTCAAATCCACCTTGAATTTCTGATAACTTACGGTGGCCTTCTGCGCATCGGGGTTGGTGATGGTGAAGTTATGCGGGCCGCCCAACCAGGAGTCTGGATAGTTCTTGATGAAGAAGGTGAGGATTCGCGCATAGTCCGGGTCGGTGATGGAAGGATCCTGCTGCACCACTTCAGGGAGTCCGGGCAGACCGTCTTTGCCCAGGATGATATCGGGAAAGATCGGCTGGTCGTCGATGCTGAAGATTGCGGAGCGGGATAGGCCGCTGCCGGTGAGCTGGAATTTCAACATGGCATTTTCGGTTTTCATAACGATTGCAGCGATCGTGGGACCGGCTTTGCGGGCGAGTTTTCCGGCCAGGTATCCGCCGGAACTGATCCCCATCAACTGCAGGAAGCCCGATGGGATGGCGGGCAGATCGTTGATGTTTCTCGGGTCACTCTGAAAGACGATGGCGAGAAATGTGCCGATACCCACCACGGTCCAGATGGCGAATTGGAGGCGATCCGGCGCGACCACGCCGCCGCTGGCGATGAAGTCGGAGAGATTAGGGCCTGGCGCTCCGGCCCCCTTGTCGCCCTTTGCGCTGGTTATTCCGTTGGAGAGGACAACGGTTCCCACGCTGGCGATGAGAATGCCGGGAAGGCCGGACGGAATATCGGGGAAGATGGCGCTGCCCTGGACAAAGCTTTTCGATACCGCCAGGAAGAGATAGCCGATGACGGCGGCGGCGGTCCAGGCATAGAACTGGCACTTGGAGAGGCTATAGCTGTTGGTTTGCACGTCGTAAAACAGCACGCTGAGCCAATAAGTCTTGCCGTTCATGGTCTGTTTGGTGGCATGCTCGCCGCTGCGGAGAAGAAGATAAATGATGACGACGATCAGGAGGAAGCCTATCACCGCCACGGTGAGGGGGGTGCTCTGGGTTGTATCGATCAGGGTCAAGGAGGTCCGATTTGTCTCTACGTTGCGAACGGCGAGGACAAAACTCTGCGCTCCCTTAATAGGCTCGGCAATTGTGTCGAGCTTGTAAAAGGTAAGTGTGACCTGGCGATCGCTGTCTACGTTCAAGTCGTAGCATCCGCGCTTCTGAGCGGATGCGGCATCGACTGCGCATCTGGGGGGTGTTCCTACCGTTTTGTACCGAAATTCAACGAATCCATTTGCCTGCTTTTTTTGGTCGTCCGTGGGAGGTGTTTCGGATGTGTTCGTTCCTCGCCAGAACCCACTGCCCAGGACTATGACTTGGATGGCGCCGGCGGTATCGGTGAAAGCAGCGGCCGGAGAGACGGCGGTAATCGTGGGCCGTTGCACAACGACCTGGCTCGGATTCAGGTCGGTTAGATTGGGGTTTGTTGCGGAATCTGCCGCGATTTGAAAACTGTAGCGGTCGTCCGGTGCATTCTGCGGGATTTCCACGAGAAGGCTGGCCCCGTCCCATTTTGCGGCCGCAGTCAGCGGTTCTCCTGTGGTCTTGGACGGGCGGAGCGTGACGACCACGTTCTTTGTTTGCCTCTGGCTTAAGGCTGGCCCGGTCGCATTCACTGTGACCTTGTCGCCAGGGAGACACGCAGAGGCATCCAGACAAGTGGCGGCAGGGTTGTGTGGCGTGCCAGACGAATCCGACGGGTTTGCCGGCGGTTGGTTCTGCGCGGCTGGCTTATCTCCCGGAGTTTTGCCAGGTGCAGCGGGTTGGTTTGGCGGCAACGTTTGCGCCAACGCCTGGGGAAGTGCTGTCAACGTGCATGAGACGAGAGCCAGAACGATGTAACGCTTCATGGTCAATCTCCAAAGAGGAAGAGGCATGCGAACCGATAGAAACAGAGGAGGGACAGGAATCCCCACATGAGCCATAGATGGGGTGCGCAGTAGGGAGGGCCGGTGTAGTAGACGATGAGCGAAGCCAGGCCGAGAGCCGTGCCGCAAGCTACCGCCAGCCCCCATAGTCCCGGGTGCTTGACAACCTTCTTTCCGGCATTGGGGATTACTTCCAGGATTCGGTTTTTGCGCACGTGCAGGAGACGTGTCAAGATGCCGGCGCCGGCGCCGATAAGGAGGGCCCAAATGGCAGCCTGCCAGGAGATCTCTTTTGCGTCGGACGCGGGGAAAAAGCGGAAGAAGAAGATCAGAATGAGCGCGGCCGACAAAATGCCCGCAAAAGAGCCCCTGTTGGCGGCTTTTCTTTCCCCTTCGGCGGCTATTCTCTCCTCTTCGGGGTCTTTTTTCGCCCCGCCGGGGTCGTCCTTGTTGCGACCCGGGAAAAGCCAGTGGACGGAGAACCACACCATGGTGAGCGGCGCGATGAATCGCTCGACGATAGATTCGAGGTCATGCGGCAGAGCGGGAGACGCAATCATAGGTTCGTCCGGCTGAGGGGAAATACGGAAGAAGGGGATTATAGCTCCGTTTGCGGCACAAACTGGAAGTTTTTTTTGAAGGCCTCTGCTCGTGGCTGCGCGTGCCGGAGATGGATGCGGGCCTGCCGATGGCTCTGCCTGCCCGTGCAAGCTCGCTTCGGGCTGCTGGGGTTTGTGCTAAGGTTCAAACCGTGAAAAAGGTTCAAACCGTGAAAGTTGACGGGAGAGAGAAAAACGGCGGGGCGGCGATGGGGACGCGGCGATGGCTGCCGGGGCTCAAGGTGAAGGAGGGGTTCACGCGGCATCCGTTCGATGTGGAGTTTGGGGTGAGGACGAGCGGGTTGGTTGCGGGGAGACATCTGAAGAGCGGGCATCGGCACGACCGGCACGCGACGGCTTATTACGGGGTTGCGCCGTCGGTGTTTCGGGCGCTGCTGAGGCGATGGCGGAGGACGGGGCCGGCGGGGGCGATGGAGGAGACCACGTTTGTGGATGTGGGAGCGGGGATGGGGCGGGCGGTGCTGCTGGCCTCGGAGCTCAGTTTCAAGGCGGTGGTGGGGGTGGAGCTGCATCCGACGCTGGCGGGGATTGCGCGCAAGAATATGGGGATTTGGCGGGCCGCGGGACGGGCGCGGGCGCCGATGCGCGTGGTCGAAGGGGATGCGGTGGACTTTGAGCTGCCGGACGGGCCGGCGGTGGCGTTCCTGTTCAACCCGTTTGGGGCGGCGGTGATGCGGCGGCTGCTGAAGAGGTGGAGAAAGGATCTGGCGGGGCGGACGGGGGAGTTGGACGTTCTTTATATGAACCATGAGCAGGAGGGGGTGCTGGAGGGCGAGCGAGGATGGATGCGGGTGTTTCAGGGCAAGGTGAGGCGGTCGAAGGCGGATGCGATTGCGGATCATCGGATCATGGCCAACCAGCCGGAGGGGGAATATGCATCGTCAAATTGGGAGGATTGCTCGATTTGGAGATTTGTGGGGTAGGGCGTCGGGGTTCGTGGTTTTGAAGAACGGGGCTTTGTGGGCTGGGGGAGTGAGGGAAAAGCACGACGGTGGGGTTTGTGGTTTCCCACCCTTTCGCCAGAAAGAAGGCGAAAGGATGGGGCACGGGGCTTTGTGGGCTGGGATGGGAAAAGGCGAAAGCGGGGAATTCGACTAACTTTCACAGAGAAGATTTGACGAGACAGGGTTAGAGGGAGAAAGCTGTTTGCTGGGCCGCTCGCGCCTGCATTTGCAATGACAAATGAGGCAGGGTCTGGATTTCGGAAGCAGCGTCTGGATTTCTGAGGCAGGGTCTGGGTTTCTGAGGCAGGGTCGGGGTTTCGGAAGCAGGGTCTGGATTTCGGAAGCAGCGTCTGGATTTCGGCGGAGGAAACCAATCGCAGGGGAATGAGGCGCAGCAGAGAGCGGGCGCCCGTTGGAGCAGGACTTTGAAGGAACCGCACCTGATATTGGGATTGGGCGAGTTGTTGTGGGATGTTTTGCCGGAGGGGCCGCGGTTGGGCGGGGCGCCGGCAAACTTTGCCGTCATGGCGGGGCGGCTGGGCAACCACGCGGTGCTGCTGAGCCGGATCGGGCGGGACGACCTGGGCAGGCTGGCGGTGGAGCGGCTGGACCCGCTGCCGGTGGACGCGAGCTCGCTGGAGGTGGACCCGGCGCATGAGACGGGGCGGGTGACGGTGCATTTTGCGGACGGGCAGCCGCATTACACGATTCACCAGCCGGCGGCTTGGGATTTTCTGGAGCTTTCAGACGAGTGGGTGCGGCTGGCGGAGCGGGCGAACGCGATCTGCTTTGGGTCGCTGGCGCAGCGGAGCCTGGAGTCGCGGCAGACGATTCAGACACTGGCGGCGCAGACTTCGTCGTCGTGCATCCGGGTGTTCGACGTGAATCTGCGGGCGCCGTTCTACTCCGGCGAGGTGATCCAGGAGTCGCTGGAGCTGGCGACGGTGATGAAGATGAACGACGCGGAGGTTCCGCTGGTGCTGGGGCTGCTGGGTTTGCCGGCAGAGGATGGGGCGGGGACTGATCCGCTGCGAGTGGGCGCGGAGTTGCTGCTCAGGGAGTTTCCGACGCTGGAGATGGTGGCGGTGACACGGGGCGCTCACGGCAGCCTGCTGGTGACGCGGGAAGAGTGGCACGAACACCCTGGGATTCCAGTGAAGGTGGTGGACACGATCGGGGCGGGGGACGCGTTTACGGCGGCGCTGACGCATTACCTGCTGCGCGGGGCGGACCTGGCGACGCTGAACGAGGCCGGGAACCGGTGGGGTGGATGGGTGGCGTCGCAGTCGGGCGCGATGCCCGCGCTGGCGGACGAGGTGCGAGCCGGGATCGCCGCGGCGATCGAAGAGTGAGCGGAATGGCTGGAAGGCAGGCTGGGATTTGGCGCCGGTTCGGGCGGCGCGGTGAATTAAAGTGGTTTCATTGTGATAGTCAACATAGCCAGACGCGCGCACGATCATAACTGGGAACTGGATCCGATCACGCGTTCGCTCCTTGATACGGATTTCTACAAGCTCTTGATGTTGCAGTTCATCTGGAAGCAGTTTCCCAGGACCAAAACATCGTTCACGCTGGTGAATCGCACGACACAGGTGCGGCTAGGCGAGATTGTGAGCGTGGAGCAGTTGCGGGAGCAACTGGAAGAGACGCGCAGGCTCCAGTTCCACAAGTCGGAGCTGATCTGGCTGGCGGGCAACACATTCTATGGGCGGCGCGGGATCTTCGAGCCGGCGTTTATGGAGTGGCTGGAGCGCGACTTCCGGCTTTCGGATTTCGATTTGTCGGTTGAGAACGGGCAACTCATCCTGAGGTTCCATGGACTTTGGACGGAGACGACGCTGTGGGAGATCTATGCGCTGTCGGCCATCGACGAGCTGAAGACGCGGGCCAGTTTGAAACGGCTGAGCGAGTTCGAGCTGGATATTTTATATGCGCGGGCCAAAACCAAGCTGTGGGGGAAGATGGAGCGGCTGCGGGGCGTTCCGCGGCTGAACGTAAGCGACTTTGGGACGCGGCGGCGGCACAGCTTCCTGTGGCAGGAGTACGTGGTGAAGGCCATGAGCGACGTGCTGGGCGCGAGCTTTGCGGGCAGCTCGAACGCGTATCTGGCTTACAAGCACGATCTGGAAGCCATCGGCACCAATGCGCACGAGTTGCCAATGGCGCTGGCGGCGCTGGCCAACGACGAGGAGGAGCTGCGGACGGCGCAGTACAGGATTCTTGAGTTATGGCAGCAGAGTTATCAGGGCGAGTTATTGATTCTGTTGCCGGATACGTTTGGGACGACGCAGTTTCTGGAAGGGGCGCCGGAGTGGGTGACGGACTGGACCGGGCAGCGCGTCGACAGCAAGGACCCATACGTGGCGGGCGACGAGTATATCCAGTGGCTGGAGCGGCGCGGGCGCGATCCGCGGCGGAAGCGGCTGATTGCCTCCGATGCGCTCGATGTGGGACAGATTCTGGGGCTTCATGCGTACTTTGGCGGGAGACTGCTGAATGGGGCAACGCCGGTGGATTTCGAGCGGGCGAGCGACTTTGCGGATGAGCGGAAGTGGGTTGCCGACCGGCGGATTCGATTGAGCGCGGGATGGGGAACGTTTCTGACCAACGATTTTCGCAATTGCAATCCGCAGGGCGGGGATGAGTTCGACCCTGTAAGCCTGGTGTGCAAACTGACCGAAGTGGAGGGTCGGCCGGCGGTGAAGCTGTCAGATAATTATTTGAAGGCGATGGGGCCGGCGGACGAGGTGGAACGGTACCGGCGGGTGTTTGGAACGGCGGGGGTGGCGGAGACGCCGGTGGTGACGTGAGTTCCAGTGCAGGATGGCCTTGCATCTTAGGGGCAGTTGGAATAGTATAGTGAGTGAGCACGCGCTCATTTGTTTCAAGAATGAGGTGGAGCGGGTGGCACGGCCCAGAAGTGACGACAAGCGTAAAGCGATTCTTGATGCCGCGTTGCGTGTTTTTGCGGAACGCGGGATCACCAGTGCGCCTACTTCTGCCATTTCCAAGGCGGCGGGCGTCGCCGAGGGGACGCTGTTTACTTATTTCAAGACCAAGGATGAGCTGATGAACGAGCTCTACCTGGATTTGAGGCAGGAGTTCAGCCGTCACATCCCGGACTTTCCCCACGGAGGAGACACTCGTGCCCGGCTGCGGTACATCTGGGACAAGTATCTGGAGTTGGGAGCGGCGCACCCGGAACAATTGAAGGTTCTGGCTCAGTTGCGGGCCTCCGGCAAGCTGCTCAGGGAGAACGAAACGCCGGCATTCGCGCTTCTTGAACTAGTGAAGGCGACGGGTGAGGCGGTTGCGGGGAACGAGTTGCGCAACGCTTCTCCGGAGTACCTGGTGTTGATGGTGCGAGCGCAGGCGGAGATCACCGTCGAGTTCATAAACGCTCACCCCGAGTGCGCGGCGGTGTGCCGGGAGCTGGGATTCAAGATGCTTTGGAACGGGTTCGCAGGGGAGTAAGTTTGTTGCTTGAAGATGAGTGAGCAGTCATTCAATTCAATGAGGCAGAAGATCGAAGAGGATACGCCGATAAACATTCAAGAACATATGTCAATCCAGGGATGGCAACCAGGCAATCTTCCACCCCAGGCCGGAAAACTGGCTGTGGTTACCGGCGCCGCCAGTGGGCTGGGCTATGAGATAGCGCTGGCGCTGGCGCAGGGATGCGCAGACGTGATCGTCGCCGGACGCAATGATGCGAAGGGCCTCGAGGCGGTGGGAAGGCTTCGCACGCTGGCGCCGAAGGCGCTGGTGCGGTTTGAGAGGCTGGACCTGGCAAACCTGGCATCGGTGTCTGATTTTGCAGGGCGGCTTGGGACTGCGGGCCGTCCCGTGGACCTGCTGGTGAACAACGCGGGGGTGATGGCGCTGCCCAAACGCCGGGTTACGGCGGATGGATTCGAGATGCAACTGGGCACCAACTATCTGGGCCACTTTGCACTGACCGGACTGTTGCTGCCGTTGCTTCGGCAGAGCCGGGGGCCCAGGGTGGTGCAGGTGAGCAGCCTGGCTCATCGCTATGGCCAGATCCGCTTCGACGACCTGCACGGGGAGCGCAGATACAGGCCCTGGGCGGCGTACTTCCAGTCGAAGCTGGCCTCGCTTCTGTTTGCATTCGAGTTACAGAGGCGAAGCGACGCGCACCGGTGGGGCTTGCTGAGCAGCGCTGTGCATCCGGGTTTTGCGCAGACGGGTTTGTACGCGAATGGCCTGGGCGCGAGGAGTTTACTTTCCCGGCTGAGCCGGTCGCTGGGGAAAATGGTGAGCCAGTCCGCTGCCGACGGCGCGCTGCCCGCCTTGTTTGCCCTGGCCTCGGCAGACGCGCAGCCGGGCGGATTCTACGGCCCCGGTGGACTCTTTGAGTTTGCCGGGCCGCCCGCCGCGGCGTATGTCTCCAGGCGGGCGCGCGATCAGGCTGTGGCACGGAAACTGTGGCAGGTCGCAGAGCAACTGACAGGCGTGAAGTGGCCCGCTGACTGAAGGTGCGGATTGTGGAGAGCAAGCCGGGCCGGGCGGACCCAAGAGAGCCGTGAATAAGTCCTCACTGCGAGGAACTTTTCCTCGGGAGATCAACGGATGGGTTAGAACCCATCCCTACCAGGCCGCACCTTCCGCCCCCATGAGTTTCTCCGCAGCCTGCAAAGCCGCGCCCTTTCATAAACGCCGACTTATTCAGAGATTCCCACGCGCTCATCAAGGCGGTCATTGCAGCATTTCCAGGGCCTGCTTCGCGCCCGGATTCTGGGGTTGCAGGCGCAGCAGATCCTGCAATACTTCTCTGGCCTTTTCCTTGTCGTTCTGCATCGTGTAGAGACGGGCAAGGTTGAGATAGGACTGATCGAAGTCGGGGGCGACTCTGACGCCGGTCTTGAATTGCTCCTCCGCTTTCGAGTAATCCTGCTCCCGGACGAAGAGCACGCCGAGATTGTTCAGGGCTTCGGGATAGTCCGGACGCAGGTCAATGGCCTTGCGCAAATAGTCCGATGCGAGTTGCAACTGGTTTTGCTGGGCGTAAAGCATCCCGAGACTGTAGTTGACTTCAGGATCGCCGGGTTGAATCTTGAGCGCATGACTCAAGCATTCCTCAGCCTTCACAAAATCCTGCTGCCGGCGGTAGACATTGCCCAGGTTCAGGAGGGCGGTGGCGTATCCGGGGCGAAGGAGCAGCGACTGCTGGAAGTCCTGGATAGCATCTTCCGGGTGTCCCTGCTGGGCGGCCATCATGCCCAGATTGTTCCACGCTTCAGGGTAGTTGGGGCGAAGCTTCAAAGCCTGCTGAAGATAGTTGCGCGCCTCAGGAAAGTCATTTCTGCGCAGGCTGAGCGTACCCAGGTTGTAATACGCGTCGGGATCGTCCGGCTTGGCGGCGACGACTTCCAGAAAGGACTCCGCGGCCTGCGGCAGATAACCGTGCTGGAACATGGCCACACCGTAGGTAAAGTCATTGCGGAGAAACGCGCTCTGGTAGAGCATTCCAGGGAACGGAATCGCCTTCCGCATGCGATCCGGCGCCGCGGTGGGGACAGACCTGGCATCCTCCAGCAGGCGCTGAGGATCGATCGGCCCCTGATACACCTTGACGATCATGCCCTCTTTGTCCAGCAGGAAGGAGGTGGGAATCCCGAGGTCCCTGCGGCGGTCGAAGAGGTGACGATAGATGATGTTATAAATGCCGGCTGCATCTTCGGTGGCAAAAAGGACCGGAAAGGAAAGCGCCTCCTGCGCGGCGAACGCCCGGGCCGCTTGCGTATCGGCCGGCTGGTTCACGTTTACGGCCAGGATTTGCAGTTGGCTTGCGGCCAGCGCCGGCCGGCTGCGATGGAGAAGTCTCAACTGGTCGAGAGAGAGCGGCGCGGCAGTGGACCAGAAGTTGAGAAACACAAAGCTTCCACGCAAGGAGCGGAGTTCACGCATGTTGCCCGCCAGATCGGGCAGGGAAAACGCGGGCGCCCTCAAGGGGTCGATGAGCCATGTGTCAACCTGGGAAGGCAGCGGTTGCAACGTTGGCGGCGCTCCTGCCTGGGCGTAGCTTGACGTTGGCGCGGCGAAGGGTTGGGCCACAAATGTGGCGGAACCTTCTTCAATTTCGATTCTGTGGTTCACAGGCAGATCGGCAAATTGCTGGGAAAGGCCATTCGGCCAGCGGATTGTGGCCCGGACTTTACCTTCCGTGTTTCCCAAGCCAAAGAACAGCTCTTTGGAGTGCTGGGCCAGAAACCCGGTTCCAGCCTGAAGATACCTGGTCTGGCGCAGCGTCTCCGCTTCCACGGTGACTGCCGTTCCGATGGCGTCGCGATTGCTTGTATGTCCTCGCAGGCGGAATGCAATGGAGTGGCCAATGTCCTTCATCGCATTGTGCAATATCCGCAGTTGAGGAGCGTTGCGATTCTTGAGGATGACTTCCAGCCGTCCATCGTGGTCAAGATCGGCGAGAACAAAGGTGCGGCTATCCTCAATGAAGTCCAGCCCGACGGGGCCGGAGACCTCAGAAAAAGTGCCATCGCGATTGTTGGCGAACATGACGTTTCTGGCAAAGCCATGCCATGTGGAGTCGGAGCGGATCAATTCGTTGATGACGTTCCATCCATGCTCGTAAGCGAGCGAAGGGGTAGCGTCCTCAGAGGATTTGGCCACCACCTGGCGCCAGAAGAAGCTGGCGAGGTCGTTGCCGTCGGGGGCGGAAATGTAGCCGTTGGCGACATAGAGGTCAGGGTATCCGTCGTGGTCGAAATCCCAGAAATCCGAAGACCAGGACCAGCGGCCCATTTCAACGCGGGCCTGGCGGCCGACGTTTTTGAACGTTCCGTCGCCCTGGTTCCGATAGAGGGCGTTGCCGCGCGCGTGGCGCTGGTAGAGTTCGCGGATATTCTCCGCGGCGTTTTGGTGAAACTGCTTTTGTTCCGAGACCCTTTGTCCGGCGGCCTCCCACATGCTGGGAACGTAAATATCCTGGAGTCCGTCGTTATCGAAATCGCACCAGGCGCAGCTCATTCCGGCTCCCACGTCCTCGATGTGGGCCTCGCGCGAGGCAACGGTGAAGGTTCCATTGCCGTTGTTGCGATAAAGCTGCGAGCTGCCGAAATCGTTGGCCACAAAAAGATCGGGCAGCCCGTTGGAGTTCGAATCGCCCCAGGCGCACGCGAAGCTGTAGCGGTCGTTATCGGCGTCCAATCCCGCCGCTTCCGTGGTCTCAACAAAAGTCGCGTTCCCCTCGTTGTGGAACAGGCAATTGGGCGGACCATTGCGGGCATCGTAATAGGGGATTGGATAGTGATACTGGTCGAGGCCGAGGTAGTACATATACATGCAGAAGTAAATATCGAGGCGTCCGTCGCGATCGTAGTCGGCTACGGCGGCGTGCGTGAAGGTTCCCTGAGGAGGACGTGCAAACCTGAAGGCATCGCGCTTGATGGAGAAGGCGCCGTTGCCTTGATTGAGGAAGAGCAGGGGACCGGTGCCGCAAACGACGAGCAGGTCCTGGAGCCCCCGGTTCTGAAAGTCGGCGAACAGGGCGCAGGCGGTACTGTCGAGCACGCCGACGCCGGATTTTTCCGTTACGTCTTCAAAGGTTCCGTCACCGCGGTTGCGGTAAAGCCGGTTTGGCAGTCCGGCCGGCTGGCAGACATAGAAATCATCGAAGCCGTCATTGTCGAAGTCGCCCGCCGCCACGCCATTGTTGGAATAAACGTCGACGCCGATGGCGCTGTCCATGACCGTGCGCCAGTAATCGACGCCGCGAAGCATCTGCCGGGAGTAGGATTCAGCTCCGCCAAGAGCCTGCGGAGTGACGTCGAGAAAGGCTTGCCCGCGGGTGACGGCGAGGGTTTCTTCGCCAGCCTCCCACCGGCTCGCTGTCCACACTTGCGATGGATCGCGCGACCACTCGGTGCGCCATGATCCAACCCGCTCTTCGCGCCGCTCATCGTTGCCGCCGGCGACGATGTCATATCGGATTTCCAGGCGAACCGTCAGCGGAGCGGCGGCGATCTGCTCGATGCCGTAGATTTCGAATTCCGCGGTTTCCACCCGCGAGACGTTCCCCAGCCAGCCCTGGAGTTCCAGCAGAAATCGCTCGCGCCCGGAAACGGCACTGGCGGCAAACTGCCTTCGCACCGCATCGATTCCGTATCCTGAACGCAGGGGGATTTCTTTGGTTGGAGTCAGCGGGGAAGCTTCGATCAAGGGGTGCAGCGACTGCGCCAGGGAGGAAAGGCCGCGGACGGATGCCTTGAGAGCCTGGCTCCATTGTTTGAGGAGGAACTCAATTTCAGAGGCATATTTCTCGGTGATGTACTCGTCCGAACCGGGAGGGACAAGGCGGAAAACATCCGCCAGAGGAGATTTTGCCGGATAGTGGGGCGTCAAACGAAGATCGGAGAAAGGGAATTCGGGGTTGCGACGGGGGAGAAGCTCAGGGGGCTCGAATAGCAACGAGGAACCGTAAAACGGTGACGGACGCAGGAGCAGGGGCGCCAGGCCTATGCTCTTGAGGAGTGTCCGCCGGGACAGGCCTCGATGGTCTCTTTTGTGACGCGTCATCCTGAAGGGTTCCGTGTAGGAGGCAAGGTGCCCGCAGGATAGCACCCTGGCCAGATGCAGACCAAATCGCTGCGATGGGAGCGTGAAGGCCGCCGTCAAGCCATCCAGGCGCGCAGCGCGCCGGCGAGCCGGCCAAGCGGGACGGGCTCGGTTTCCTTCCAGAGACCAAATTCCGGTGGCGCGACCACGTAGGCCTGGGAAAGGCTCTCGGCCACGCAGACGCACACGGTGGAGCGCTGGTATTCCGGGTAACGATAGGCGGCCAGCCACACGTAGAGGGCCAGCATACGCGCGTCCACGGCGCTGCCCGGCAGGTCGTCGACGGCAGGGAGGGGATTCACCTGATCCGGGTTGTCGAACACGGCCACGCCGGTAAACGGCTTGGGCTTGCTGCGCACGCCGAATTGTGCCGCCAAGAAGGAAGGCCGGGCGCGGCGAAACGCCTCAGAGGCGGCCCATTCCACGAAGGAGTTGCCAAAGATCACGGCGCCGTTTCCGGTGAGATAGAGCGAGCGCAGGAACTCCCGAATGGCGGGGTCCGCGGCTACTTCAGGAGGGCACCATGGGGTGACGTCGACTTTGCGCAGGCGATCGAACACCGCGTCGGCATCGGCAAGGTCCTTGCGCATGGTGTTCATTTCGTGCGAAAAGCTCTGACGGTAGAGATCCAGCCTCCCGTTGCTGAGCAAAATAGCTCCGGACGCAGGGGTGCCGGCAGTCTCCCGCGCGAGAAGGGCGTCAACCAGGCTCCTTCCCGCGTCTAACACCCAAACGTCCGTGGGCACCCAAACGTCCGTGGGCACCCAAACGTCCGCGGGCACCCAAACGTCCGCGGGCACCCAAACGTCCGCCGGCGCAGCTTGAGGACGGCTCCGGGCAAGATCCAACAGGCCTCCAGACCGCAGGCCGGCCGCGTCGGGCAGGCCCGTGAGAAGCAGCTCCAAAGCGCTGTTGTGCTCGCCGGATAGCCCAAGATCGAGTTGCACAGGCCGGCCGATTCCCTGCCATCTTTGCCAAACGCTTGCCGCATCGACCTGAAGAGGCCGCGGAATATCAAGCAGAACCAGCCGGTTTCCGGATTTGGCTGAGGCGTTTTTCGCCTCGCGGACATGCGCGTCCGCGGCGTCGAAGACCGCCTGCACCGCCTGCCGCCAATTCTGAAAGTAGGGTGAACTGGCCAGTTGAGAGGAGTTCTGGATGGTCTGTTCGGTGGTCGAGAACTGCCAGTTCCGGACGCCCATCTTCTCTTCGAGTTCGACCACATCGTGAAAGAGGGCGGTGGACTGCTCCTCGTTCAAGCTTGCAACATAGCGGAGAAGCCTTTCGGTCGCCTGCCTTTCATTTGGGAACAGGTTGACCCACTGGTTGAGCTGCTGATTGACGAAGGGGAGGAAGGTGAGCGGAATGCGTTTGAGCAGGCCCTTGCTCAAAGCGTCCTGAAGATCCCCCGGCAACTTGTCCTCGATGCGCATAATTTCTTCCTGGCTCAGAGGTCTTGCCCCGGCCGGAATCGATTCCGGGCGGGGCGCGCAATCTGCTTGTCATGTGCCGCGCTGAGCATTGTCTGCCGCGCTTCCAGTCCAAAAACCTCGCCACTTGCCCATAAAGCCCGGTGCGGTTCTTGGGCTACCCGCTAACCGCGAATCTCTCCTATCGCTCGGCCTTGCGAATCCAGAGGCGGGCAACCGAGCAGGCCCGCGAGGGTGGGACACAGATCGATATGGTGAATGGGGCGCTCGACGATTTGAGGCTTGTCGACAGCCGCCCCCAGCGCCATCATCCAGGTGTCACGGGTTGAATCCATGTTGGCGCGATGATTGAAGAATCCGTTGGTCGATGAACCATCGGGATCCCGTCCGAATTCGGGCAAAATCACCATGGTCGTCTTGCCGCGGTAGTCAGGGTTCGTTTCCACCTCCTGCCACAGTTGGTAGGCAAGGCGGTCTGCTGTCCGGATGCCCGAAACGTGGAGAGCAAACGAACCGAAGTGCGCCGCTTCCACGTCGGAAAATGCCACCACCAGCACTTGCGGCGCGAACTTGCGCATGACCTCGCGACTCATGAAAAAGGTCAGCTCGTCCCCCGAGGTGGGGCCTCCACCGCGGACAAAACTGGCGATAGCGGTTTCGATGCTGCCGCGCACGCGGGGATCGAGCCGGTCGGAGGCGTCGAACACGTTCCAGCCCAGCCCTTCGTAGTTGCTCCCTTCCATCGCGCTTTCCAGTTCGGCCTCCACCTTGCTCCGGTCCGCCATGTTTGCGGTTCGTCCGTTGCGCAGGGCGTCGACTACAGCCATGAGCATCAGTTGCTTGGGAAACACCACGTTGGCCCCATACGCCGGGCCATAATTTGAATCCGAGCTGGCGCCGATCAGGCTGGTGAGGGCCTTGTTGCTGGCCACGACCCAGGTGTCGCTGCGATCGACGCCGAGTCCCTTGCGGAATTGTTCAAACAAGGTGGGCGTGGTGGGGGCCAGCTTCCCCCAGTCGTCCACGCGTTGCCAGTTGCCGGTGAGGATGCTGGAAATGGCGTTGAAATGCGCGGTCACGCCTTCGTTGCGCGTGTGAAGGTAAAAGAGCGACCTGGGCAGCAGGTCCGCTGAGAGGTGGGGTATGTTGACCATCCCCTGCGGCGAAAAAGTCTCATCGCGGCGCACACCGCCCACGATGACCACCACGATTTTGTGTCCTGAACCGGCTTGAAGGCGCGGACCCTGGCCGGCTCGCGCCGTGGGAAGCAGAAGGCCGGCCATCAGCATTCCCGCTCCGCGCAGGAAGGTCCGCTTGGAGTGGTCCACAAGGGATCCAGGATCGACCACGAATGGGGAGCCAATCTCAGCGCCAGGGCAAAGTCCGTTCTCCATAAGCAAACCTCGTGAGTGAGACTTCACTGGGAGTCCAGCCTTGTTCCGGGACGTCGGACCAAGTCTGGGCGGATTATATTCGCCGCACCATCGCTTATCAATGCACGCCGGGAGCCCGGCCTGCTTGATTGATGTAAGCAATTGATCTTGCTCGACTTGTATTGGGACAGGAGGGCCGTGAGCCAGGCGTGGAGCTTGCCGGCCGGGAGGAATCCGCGGGCCTGAAGACAGCCATCTGCAACTTTCGGTTGACAAGAATAAGAGGATGTACTAGTGTTTTTCCGACGTTGTTGTAACCGTTTACAGCGGCATTCAGCGTAATCGCTTACTACAGTCCGTCAGCGTGGTCGGTTTCTTCCGCGGGCAATCACCGGAACGATGATCGCGGAAGAACCCGGAGACAATCACCGAAGAAACGCAGACAATCCTGAAAAAATGGAGGATATTCGGATGGGCCTTGATCGCAATGCCGTCAGTTGGGCAAGAGCGTTTGGCTGCTTCGCCCTCGCATTTCTGTGCCTCCTCCTGGTCCCAAGCCGGTACGCATATGGCCAGGTGGATGAAGGAGCAATCTCTGGAACGGTTCAAGATAGCACCGGCGCGGTTGTTCCCAACGCGCGGGTGATCCTCGTGAATACGGACCAGGCTATAACCTCGGAAACCAGAACCAACAACAGCGGTGAATATTTCTTCTCCCCAGTAAGAATCGGGAACTACACCCTATCCGCCACTTCGAGAGGTTTTGCCAAGACTACCCAGGAGAACCTGGTGGTGGCCGTCGGGGAGCACCTCTTGGTCAACGTCCAACTCAAGCCGGGCTCCGCGACGGAAACCGTTGAGGTGTCAACCGCGCCGCCGCTGCTGCAGACCGAAGAAGCGTCGGTCGGGCAGGTAATCACCCAGGAGAGCGTGAACAGTCTGCCTCTCAACGGGCGCAACTTTACTTTCCTTGCCCAGCTTGGCGCCGGCATGCAAACGCCGCAAGCCGACACCCGCGGCAATGCGGCCTCGGGCGCATTCTCCGCCAACGGCCTGCGCCCGGCGCAGAACAACTACCTGCTGGACGGCATCGACAACAACTCCAACGCCGTCGACTTCCTGAATGGAACCAACTTCGTCATTCTGCCTCCGCTGGACGCGATCCAGGAATTCAAGGTCCAGACGGCGGACTTCAGCGCCGAACTGGGCCGTTCCGCGGGCGCGGTTCTGAACGCCACCATCAAATCCGGCACCAACAGCCTGCATGGCGCGGCCTGGGAGTTTTTCCGCAACGATAAACTCGATGCCGCGGACTGGTTTGAAGACAACGGCGGAATCAAGAAGGGCGAGCTGCGCATGAATCAGTTCGGCGTGTCCGGCGGCGGCCCCATCATCAAGAACAAGATCTTCTTCTTCGGCGATTACGAAGGTCTGCGCCGCGTGCAGGGCACGGCTTCGACCGGCACGGTTCCCACCGCGCTGGAACGCAGCAGCGGCTACACCAATCTCTCCGACATCCTCACCCAGTCGGCTGGTGCGGCCAGAACGGACATCCTGGGACGCTCCATCATGCCTGGCACAATTCTCGATCCTGCCACTACGCGCGGAATTGGTTGCGGCCAACCCGATCCTGTTAGCGGTATCGCCGGCCCGGATTGCCCAAGCGACGTACCCACAGGAACGATCGTGGGCTATGCGCGCGACCCGTTCGGCACCTGCGCACCCAGCACCATGACCTTTACCACCTCCTGCAACCTGAATCAGTTGCCGGCCGGCCGCGTCGACGCCAACGCCGTCAAGCTGCTGGGCCTCTACCCGGCGCCGACATCCGGGTTGGCCACTTTCACATCGAGCCCCAATCTGTTCGAGCATAAGAACGCCTACGATATGCGGTTCGATTTCAACCCCACCCAGAAGGAGCAGGTATTTGTTCGCTTCAGCTATGCGGATGACCCGCAGTACATTCCGGGCATCTTCGGAGGCATAGCCGATGGCGGCTCCTTCGACCAGGGCCTCCAGACCGCGAAATCCGATCAGGCGGTCGCGGGTTGGACCCACGTGTTTACTCCCAACACCATCAACCAGGTGCGCGCGGGATTCGCCCACCTCCACACCACGCGCTTCGGCCCGGAAGGCACCGTGATGGGCATTCCGGCGCAATACGGAATCCAGGGCATCCCGCAGTTGACTGAGAACGGCGGCCTTCCCGCCCTCGATATCAGCAATCTGGCCACCCTGGGCAGCAACGACTACCTGCCTTCGGACGAAGTCAGCCAGACTCTTCAGGTGACCGACGACATCACGAAGATTTTCGGCAAGCACAGTTTCAAGGCGGGCGTTGAACTCCAGCACGTGAAGTTTTCCACCCTGCAGCCGGCCAGCTCGCATGGCCAGTTCGACTGGAACGGCACCTTCATGGATATTCCCAACCTGAGCGCCACCACCGGTGGCCTTCCGCAGCTCCTGATCCCCGCCGAGGCGGCTCCGACCACCATCAACGGGAATCCCAATCCCAATGGATTCAGCTATTCCGGCGGCTCCGACAGCGTATGGATTTCCAACATCGGCAAAACCTACGATGAAAAGGAATACAGCGCTGTTTACCTGCAGGACGACTGGAAGGTCACGCCCAAGTTGACCCTCAATCTCGGCATCCGCTGGGATAAATTTGGCCCTATCAATGAAACCAATGGCGGCCAGGGCAACTTTGTTCCCACCTACTTCGGAGCGCCCACCTTCCTGATCCCTGCCTCCGGCAAGGACAACCGGACTTTGTCCACCGGGAATGGAGTTGCAAATGCGGCTGCGCCGGGCAGCAGCGGTACTTGCCTGGGCGTCGGTTGCTGGGGCTTTATCGACCTGCTGGCCAAGGATGGCATCAACCTCAGCCTCACCGACGAATACGGGAAAGGCCTGCTGCAGACGCCAGACACCAACCTTGCGCCCCGCGTAGGCTTCGCGTATCAGGTGGATCCGAAACTGGTCGTCCGCGGCGGGTTTGGACTCTTCTTCAACTCCTTTGAGAACCAGGGATATGGACCCAACATCGGCGAGAATTATCCCTTCCAGTACTCCTTCGGCTATGGCACCAGGGCAGCTCCAACCGAGCCAGCGGTAGCATCCCAGGTTGCGCCCGTCAGCTACGGCACTGCTTTTGCCGGCTGCGCCACGGCAGGCCCCGGTGGAACAGCGAGCCTGGAGGCCGGCGCATCCTGCACCACCTTTACGCCGGCCTTTGTGAACGCCTATGGCCTGGGCTTGCAGGGACTGCAGTTCAACTACCAAACCCCCCGCACCTACAGCGCCAACCTCACCTTCCAATACTCAATCACGCGCTCCTTGTCCGCGACGGCATCGTATGTGTTCACCGATGGCCAGGATCTTCAGGCGGGCACAGGAACCAACAACGTCAGTGCGATCTTCCCGGCCGGAACCAGCACATCTCAGGTGGATTCGTCCGGCAAACCACTGCCCGGAATGGAGCTGTTTCCGGATTTTGGCGGCGGCAGTTATCAGGAGAACGTAGGAAACAGCCAATACCACGGCCTGCAAACCAAGCTCGAACAGCAGTTCGCGGGCGGTCTCACTTACCTCCTCACCTACACCTTCTCGAAGACCCTGTCCGATGCCGGCGACTTGCTCAACGGCGGCAACAACGGCGGGTGGCGCGCTCCCTCCGTCCCTGGCCTTGGTCCCAAGTTCGATTGGGGTCTGGCCGACTTCAACATCAAGCAGGTGGTCCACTTCAGCGGCGGCTATGAGCTGCCCTTCGGCAAGGATAAGCGCTTCCTGAACGAGGGCGGAGTCACCAATGCGGTGCTCGGCGGCTGGTCGTTCAACTGGATCGCCACGCTCCAGGGCGGCCAACCTCTCAACATGGGCTGCCCTACCGGGACCGCCTCCGGAACGGGCTGCAACGATATCCGGGTTCCCGGACAGAGCCAGCAACTGGGAATGAAGTCGAAGACCATCAACGGCGCCCTCAGGCCGTTCTGGCTCGGAAACGCGAGTGCCTTCCAGCAACCTTGCAAACTGGGGGCTGAAGGTCCGATTCCAGGTTCGCCGGCCGGATGCGTGCCTCTGCAAGGCGCAGCCGCTTTGGGAAGCACCTCTGGCGGGCAGACCGTCACACCGGGATTCCATCGCCTCGACTACTCCCTGTTCAAGGCCTTCAAGCTGAACGAACGCTTCTCGATGCAGTTCCGGGCTGAGTTCTTCAACATCCTCAACCATCCGAACTTCAATGCCCCAGGATTCGGCGGCAACGGCGTCGTGTCCATCGGCGGCTCGACCAACTTCAACGATCCTCACTTCGGCGAAGTTGGATCCACTCGCGATGCTCCCTACGATCCGAGGCAGATCCAGTTTGCTCTGAAACTGTACTACTGAGCTAGAATGAATAGGCCCCGAGAAGGCGCGCCTGTTGGGCGCCTTTCCGGGGCTTTCTTCTGCGTAGCGCTTTTGCTCACGCGGCGATCGGGGAGGGGGACTGTGAGCAAGAGGCTTCGGTTTCGGCTGGCGATTCTTTCCTCTCTCCTGGTCTGCGCGGCGTTTGCGGCAGCCCAAGACAGCCAGCAGCAGAAGCTGGAACGCGAGTTTCAGTCGGCGGTGGCGCAATACGATGCGGGGCGGTACGCAGAGGCAGCGGCGCAACTCGAGGACCTCTTGCCCAGCGTACCCAACAGCTTTGAAGTCCATGAACTCCTGGGACAGGTCTACGCTTCGCTGTCGCAGGATGCAAAAGCTATCGAACACCTGCAAGCGGCGGTGCGATTGAAGCCGGATTCGGCGGCTGCCCGGGAAAACCTGGCGGCGAGCCTCTCGCACTCGGGAAAAACTGAATTGGCCGGGGAACAGTTCCGCAAGGCGCTCGCGCTGGAACCCAGGAATTTTGACGCCAATCACAACCTGGGTGAGTTTTACATTCAATCCGGAAAGATGGCGGCTGCGGTCCCACTTCTTGAACGGGCACAGCGCATCGACCCTTCCTCCTACGACAACGGCTACGATCTGGCGATGGCCGATCTTCTTACTGGGCGGCTTGCCGCGGCGAGGCAGCTTGTGCAAGGCCTGCTGGAAAAAAAGAACACCGGAGAACTGCACGACCTGCTGGGCCAGATTGAAGAGAAAGACGGGAAGTTTGTTGCCGCGGTGAACGAGTTCGAGATCGCCGCTCACCTGGATCCGAGCGAGGAAAACCTGTTCGATTGGGGAAGCGAGTTGCTTCTCCACAGAACGTACGAACCGGCCATCGAAGTCTTTGCGGAAGCTGCCCGGCGTTACCCGAATTCATCCCGGCTGATGATCGGGCTGGGCTTGGCGCTGGACTGGCGGGGCAAGTATGACGAAGCGGTCAAGGCCCTGCTCACCGCTGCCGACCTGGACCCTTCCGATGCCCGCTGTTACCTCTTTCTCTCCAAGGCCTACGACAGTTCTCCGAACCAGGCTGAGGACGTGATCCAGAGATTCCGACGTTATGCCGAGCTGCAGCCCGGCAATGCGCTGGCTCAGTATTATTACGCGACGAGTTTGTGGAAGGGAAAGCGGGTTGGAGACGCCAGCCTGGACCTGCAGGCGGTGGAGTCCCTGCTCAAGAAGTCCATCGCGCTGGATGAGACGCTTCCCGAAGCTCACGTGCAACTGGGCAATCTGTACGCCGACCAGCATGAGTATGCCAAGTCCATTCCGGAGTATGTGCGCGCGCTGCAACTGAATCCGAATCTTCCCGACGCCCATTACCGCCTCGGAACAGACTATGTTCACATCGGACAAAAGGACCAGGCGCAGAAGGAATTCGAGGTTTATCAGAAACTCCGTGCGCAGCATTTGGCCGAAGTCGACAAAGAGAAGGCAGAAGTGCAGCAATTCGTTTATGCAGCGAAGGCCGACGCTTCCGCAAAACATTGATAGAGCCAGCGCCGCTGTCTCCGCATTTTCCTGGGCAAAGGAGCCTAATGGATCGTCGCGATTTTCTCAAGACCACTGGAACCATTGTTGCCGGCGCAACGGTCGCCTCGGGCCTGCCTGCCGCCGGCTATGCCGCCGAAGCCCCCACCGCAACGGGACGCATCGTGTTGCCTATCAACCGCAATTGGCGCTATAACTCCACCGCCACGTCAGCGGCCCGCAACCGGGACTTCGACGACAGCGGCTTCGCCCGCGTCACCGTGCCGCACACCAATCTCCGCGTGCCGTGGCACAGCTTCGATGAGAAGTCCTACGAGTTTGTCTCCATTTATCGCCGCCGCTTCCGCCTGCCCGCAGAGGCGCGCGGCCAGCGCGTCATCGTCGACTTTGAAGGAGTCATGACCGCCTCCACGGTCTGGCTCAACGGTGTGAGGCTGGGCGAATACAAGGGAGGCTTCACGCCTTTTAGCTTTGAACTCACGCCGCACATCGACTTCGACCGCGACAACGTTCTTGCCGTGGAAGTGGACTCCAGCGAGCGACCGGACATTCCGCCCTTCGGATACGAGGTTGACTACCTTACCTTCGGCGGCATCTATCGCGAGGTCTCCCTGCGTATCGTCTCGCACACTTTCCTTGAGAACATCTTCGCGCAGCCCAGGGACGTGCTCTCAGGCCACCCGGCACTCGATGTGGAGTGCTTCGTCGAACATCCCGAGCCGTCCGCCGATCCTCACGCATCGGACGCCGCGCTCACCCTGGAAGCCGCGCTGTACGACGGCGAGCGGCTGCTGGCCAAGACCACGCTGGAATTGCCGCCGCCTGCCGAGACGTCAGAGGGCCACACGCTGCACCTCGACAAGCTTGGCGCCATCCAGCTATGGGACTTGCGCTCTCCCAAGCTCTACCGCGTGGAGGTGCGCCTGCTGCGCGGCACGGATCTGCTTGACCACGACACGCGCCGCATCGGCTTCCGCGAGGCGCGCTTCACGCCGCAGGGCTTTTCGCTCAACGGCACAGTCGTCAAACTGCGCGGCCTCGATCGCCATCAGACGTTCCCATGGGTAGGCCAGGCCATGCCCGGCCGCGTGCAGCGCCGCGACGCCCTCATTTTGCGCAAGAACCTCAAATGCAACATCGTCCGCACCTCGCACTACCCGCAGTCGCGCCACTTCCTCGATGCGTGCGACGAGATCGGCCTGCTGGTCCTCGAAGAGATCCCCGGCTGGCAGCATATTGGCGATTTGGCCTGGCAGGACATTTCAGTCGACAACGTCCGCCGCATGATCCGCCGCGACTGGAACCACCCCTCCATCGTTCTGTGGGGCGTGCGCATCAACGAGTCGCGCGACAACCACGACTTCTACACCCGCACCAATGCGATGGCTCACCAACTCGACCCTACGCGCCAGACTGGTGGGATTCGCTACTTCCAGGAGTCCGAGTTCCTGGAAGACGTCTTCACCATGAACGACTTCGGCTGGCCGCTCAAGGCGCCCAATCATCCCCTCTATCTAATTACCGAGTTCGTCGGCCACACCTACCCCACCAAGACCATTGACAACATCGAGCGGCTGCGCGAACACACCGTGCGCCACGCGCGCGTGCACGACCAGTTGGCCTCTGATCCGCAATACGCGGGCGGGATCGCCTGGTGCGCCTTCGACTACAACACGCACAGCAACTTCGGCTCCGGCGACCGCATCTGCTACCACGGCGTCACCGACATCTTCCGCGAGCCCAAGCCCGCCGCCGGCTTCTACCGCTCGCAGTGCGACCCCGACGAGGAGATCGTCCTGGCGCCTGCCTTTCACTGGGCGCGCGGCGATGAGAGCATCGGCTTCAGCAGGGCCCTGGTCTCGTCCAACTGCGATCACCTCAAGTTCTACGTCAACGGCGCGCTGATCGCCGAGGCCGATCCCGACCGCAAGCAGTTCCCGCACCTCAAATACCCGCTCTTCACCGCCGAACCAAGCCACACCCGCGACGCAGGCTGGGGCGATCTGCGCATCGACGGCTATATTGAGGGCAAGCAAGTCATCTCGCGCAGTTTCTCAGGCAAGGGCATCGATCAGAAATTCACGCTGCTGCCCGACGACACCACGCTCATCGCCGATGGAGCCGACACCACCCGCGTCGTGCTCCGCGTCACGGACGAATTCGACGCCATCCGCCCGTTCGCCAACGACCCCATCCGCTTCGAACTCACCGGCCCGGCTGAACTCATCGGCGACAATCCCTTTGCGCTCATTGGCGGCACTGGCGCCATCTGGATTCGCGCTACCGAACAACCAGGCAAGGTGCGCCTCACCGCCCATCACCCCATCCTCGGCGCCCAACACATCGAGTTGGAGATCACCCCCGCCGCGGCTGAAGGGGCCTGACGCAGCACGCGGCGGTTCCGCATAGAAACCCTGGCCACCGTCCCGATGCAGCGGCATCGCACCAGGACGGTGGGCAGGCGTTGGTGGGGATTTGCAGAGGTTCAGCAGGCAGGCTCGGGAGACCAATGCCTTATCTTATCGATCTCGCCTCAACAGTTCGCTCCAAAGTCGACTAACCTTCTTGGCGCAGCGATAAGCACGGCATTGCAGAGAATGCGTTCCGCGAATCAGCTGTCGCGTTGGCAGCAAAGAGTTGTAACTCTTACAGCCCGATGGAGGCATTGTTTCTTGTCGGAATTGAGGTTACGCTGCGGGGAGCTGTTTGCTCCCGTGGTGCCCGGCGCGAGTGTGGACACTGCTGAAGGTAAACTATAAAATGCCGCTTTAGTCCCCTATGGCGGTGTTGGAGGTCACGAATGCCCGATGAAAGCTATCTGAGCTCTCAACAAAAGCAGCGTGTGGTCCTCACCGGTCTGACGCTGCTGGTTGTTTTACTATTCTCCATTGGGCTTCTACCCTTCAAGAGAAGCGCGTCTGCACGCGTCGCACGCCCTGAATCCCTGCCAGCCTCGCAAAACTCAGAATCGGCAAAGTCGCCTATCTCCATCGACTATCCGGAGGACGGCTCCATTTTTCCTCCCGGCATCACACCGCCCACATTCATATGGAGGGATGCAGCGGCTACGTCCTGGCGAATCACCATATCCTTCGCCAGCAAGGCGCCGGCAATCCACGCGCAATCCAATGGGGAACGGATGCATGTGGGCGCCATCGACAAGGATTGCGTTTCCGACACCAACGAGCTACCAAAGCTAACTCCGCAGCAAGCGGCATCCTGGATCTGGACCCCCGATCCAGCTACATGGTCGGCCATGCAGGTCCGATCGACGGGGCAGCCGGCCACGGTCACGATCACCGGCTATCGCAATGGCCGCATCGCTTCTTCCCCAGCGCACATTGCATTCTCAACATCGAAAGATCCGGTGGGCGCACCTATCTTCTACCGTGATGTGCCGCTGATGCCCACCGAGGGCAAGGACGGGATAGTTCAACCCCTTCCCAATTCCGCGCTCCATCTCATTCAGTGGCGTCTTCGCGATATTCGCCGCATGGAGAGCCGCACCGTTCTGAAGAATATGCCCACCTGCGCCAATTGCCATTCCTTTTCCGGCGACGGAAGGACGATGGGTATCGACATCGATGGTCCGGCCAACGACAAGGGCCTGTATTCCATTGCACCTATACGACGCCATATCTCGATTCAGAACAAGGATATCGTGCAGTGGAACAGCGACGGACAGGTCGGTCTGACGCGAGTGGGCTTCATGTCCCAGGTCTCTCCAGACGGCCGATTCGTAGTTAGCACCTTTGCCGGCCCATCCCTCGACGTTCCCAAGACCTATTACGTGACCAATTTCAAAGACTACCGCTTTCTCCAGGTCTTCTATCCCACGCGGGGCATCCTGGAGTGGTACAACCGCGCTACAGGGCTGCGTCAGCCATTGCCTGGCGCCGACGATCCGCACTACGTGCAGACGGACGGAGTATGGAGCCCCGACGGCAAGACCATCGTGTTTGCGCGAGCCGTGGCGCGGGATCCGCGTGAACCGGGCCAGCCGCCGGCGACCCGCGCCAACGATCCCAACGAGACTCAAATTCAGTACGATCTTTACCGCATCCCATTCAATGACGGGAAGGGAGGCACGCCCGAGCGCATCGTGGGAGCCTCGCAGAATGGCATGAGCAACAATTTCCCCAAGGTCTCGCCGGATGGGCGCTGGATTGTTTTCGTTCAGTGCCATAACGGCCAGCTCATGCGGCCGGACAGTCAACTCTACATCGTTCCCTTCAGCGGAGGCGTAGCACGCCGGTTGCGCGCCAATACTCCGCTGATGAATTCGTGGCATAGCTTCTCGCCCAACGGCCGCTGGCTGGTCTTCTCCTCCAAGGCCCGGTCGCCTTATACCCAGATGTATCTCACGCACATAGACGCCAACGGCAATGACAGCCCCGCCATCCTGATCGACAATGCAACCGCCGCCAACCGCGCCGTGAACCTTCCCGAGTTTGTTAACATCGCCGGCGACGGGATCGAGGACATTCAAGTCCCCGCTGTCGATGTTTATAAGTTGATCGATCAGGCGACACAACTTCAGAAACAAAATGAATACCTCCAGGCCCTGGCAATCTGGAGAAAGGCCTTGATACTCGATCCCGACGGCGCAAGAATTCACAACGATATGGCAGTTAACCTTTATCTTCTGGGCAACACGGAGGAGGCGTTCGAACACCTTCGCCAAGCCATCCGCATCAATCCATTGCTTGTGGAGGGTCACTACAATCTCGGCAGATTCCTGTTGCAGCAAGGCCACCCGGATCAGGCATTGCCAGAACTGGAAAGTACAGTTACTCTCAGTCCGCGATTTACATCTGGCGAGCAGGCTTTGGCCAATGCCTATCTCGCTCTGGGCAAGGACGCCGACGCTCTTGGCCTCTGGCACAAGGCGCTCACTCTTGAGCCCAACAACGTGACTGCTCTGGTTGACGCCGCCCGGATCCTGGCAACCACGGCGGACGCTACACTGCGAAACGGCACTGAAGCTGTTGCACTTGCCAGCAAGGCCAACGAACTAACATCGGGAGGCGATCCGAGTGTACTCGACGCTCTTGGCTCAGCTTATGCCGAGGCCGGTCAATTTCCGCAGGCACTCACTTTCGCAAATCGCGCCTTGGAACTGGCAGTTGGCAAGGGAGACGGCGCCATGGCCGAAGCGATCCGCGACCGGATACACCTCTACATGGCCAACACGCCTTACCGCAGGTAGCGGCTATCGGGTTTTACAAGCGCATGCAAAGGCTCAGGCCGGCGACTCTTGTTGCTCACTCCGCCAACTGAGAGGCATATCGGTACAGTCGCCGCGGCGCCTCAAGAAGCCCCTGGAGAAGCAGCGGGACGAGTAGAACCTTGAGCATCCACTGGTTGAGGCCGGAGGGGAGGTCCGCGGACTCTGGCCTCGGGAACAGCTTGCGGTGGGCGCGGCTGGGCCTGGCTGCATGCAGCTTCTCCATTCCCGGCCCGGCTATTCGGGGAGGAAAAGGGGCTGTTTGAGTAGAATCCGCACACCGAATGCATGCCACGCACGATGGTCTCAAACAGCATGGGGCCCGGCCGGTGGCCGGGACAGAGCGGGGGAGGAGCTTGCATTGGGGCGGGGAGTTCCTTGCAAGGGCCGTCCGTGCGCCGTTACGATTCTGCCTCGGGAGCGGGCGGCAGTCCCGTATATTGGCGCCATTTTGGAGCAACACTCCATTCCCGCTGATCCGGCCGCTCGCTGGAAGCTGTGGAACGAGTTCATTCGCGACCTTTTCCGTGTTGAACCTGATATTCTGACGATCAACCGGCCGGAGACGATCCACAAGCGGAGGTACTCCACCATCCGCATCCCTGAGTCCGTCGCGCAGCAGGTGGGAGCGCGGTTGAAGTTGAGGTAGTCAGGAGAGGTTCATGCACGACCCGTCCAATTTGCCTGAAATTTGCCTAACAGATTGCCCATTTGACCGATGGCATCGGTTTTATCGCAAGTTATGCCGAAACAAGACAAATAACTTATTGATTTTAAAGGGGCGCGGATGAACTACGCAGATCTGTTCCGCGTCACGCTGCCGGAGACGGCGCTGGAAGTGGCGGCGCTGCTGGTGCTGGTGGTGGATTTGGGTTTCTTGCGCAAGGCCGCGCTCAAAGTGCGGCTGGCGGTGGCTACGGTGCTGGGAGTGGCCGGGTGCGGCGCGGCGCTGTGGGCCCTGCAACTGCAGGGCGCTGCGTGGCTGAGTTTCGGCCAAAGCGGCGAGTTTACTTTGTTGGGCACGGGAGGATTCATCGCGGTCGCGCAGACCGGAATCCTGGTGCTGACGGCGCTGACGCTTTTGCTGCTGTTCGATCAAGTGTTCACGCGGCATGTGGGCGAGTATGTGGCGGTGGTGCTGATGGCGGCGGCGGGCGCATTGCTGGTGGCTAGCGCGCAGGACCTGCTGGTGATCTTTATCGGATTGGAACTGATGAGCCTGGGGCTCTACATTCTGACGGCATTTGCGAAGACTTCAGGCAAGAGCGCGGAAGCGGCGCTCAAGTACTACTTATTCGGCGGAATGTCGGCGGCGTTTCTGTTGTTCGGGTTCAGCTATTTTTATGGATTGAGCGGGACGACGAACCTGGCTTTGATTCAGTACCGGATATCGCTCAGCGGACCGAGCCCGTTGTTTTACGTGGCGTGGATTCTGGTGGTGGCCGGGTTGGGCTTCAAGATCGCCGCGGTTCCATTTCATCTTTGGGCGCCGGATACGTATGAGGGCGCGCCGGCTCCGGCGGCGGCGTTCGTTGCTTCAGTGTCGAAGGTGGCGAGCTTTGCGCTGCTGATTACGCTGAGCATGAATTGGTGGCTGCGGCCCAGCGGGAATCTTGCCGTGGAAGGCTACTCTCTGGAGCAGATCCTGCGGGGCTACTACCAGACCTGGCCGCAGTTGGCGAACATTCTGCTGGTTGCATCGGCCGCTTCGATGATCGTGGGCAATCTGGCGGCGTTGGCGCAGGTGAGCGTGCGGCGGCTGCTGGCTTATTCGGCGATCGCGCATGGGGGATACATTCTGCTGGGTATCGGCGCACATCCCGCGTATGCGGGCCAGGGAAGCGCGCTGGCTCTTCATGCCGGCAACTTCTATCCCGCCCTGCGCAGCATGGAGAGCGTGCTCTTCTACGTTTTGACCTACGGGCTGACGACCATTGGCGCCTTCGGCGTGGTAGCGGTGGTGGAGCGGGCCACGGGGAGCGACCGGATGGATGCGTTTCTGGGGTTGCACAAGCGCAATCCGGTGCTCGCCGGCGTGCTGCTGGTGCTGCTGCTTTCGCTGGCGGGGATTCCACCGTTGGTGGGCTTCTGGGCCAAGTTCAATCTGTTCGCGGCGGTGCTGGGGGAATCAGCGGGTGTGGTTCCGTTTGCGCTGGTGGCTCTGGCCATCGCGCTGAGCGCGGTGTCGCTTTACTACTACCTGCAAGTGCTCAAGCGGGCCTATGTGATGCCCGCCGTGGACGAGACCCCGATCAAGGCGCATCCGGTGACGCTGGCGGTGCTGGTGGGGATTGCGGCGGCGGTGGTGGTCCTGGGCTGCTTCCCGCTGTTGCTGGGTAGATGGATCGAAGGCTTCTAGGTCTTTTTGCCCGGGCTAAAGCCCGGGACCTGCCAGCCCGGCCCAGCGCAGGAATGATTCCTACCCAAGCCTGTGTAGTTCCCGGCTGGCGCAGGACGCCTCGCTTTCAGGCTGCACTGCATTGTGGAAAAACTCGCCTTGCGGAGGCGGGATCCGGCCCTGATTTTCCACAGGTTTCGGCGCGCGAGTCTGTGAGAATGCGCATCGATGCGGTGGAAAACGCGCCCTGCTCTTCACAAATTATTTATTTTTGCGGCTTGAATCTTTAATAGACTCAAGAGCAATAGCGCTCAATCCAGATGTTGGGGTCAGACCGAATGAAATCGATCTGCCAAGAACTTCAATCACGGAAAACCAAGCAAACTGTGAGGAGCATATGAATCAATGCTTTCGGAGGAGTGTCGCGCGGTGCGGCCTTTTGGTTCTGGCCGTGCTCTTGTGTACGTTGCCTGGCCTGGTGCAGCAGACGCTGGGCTCGCTGAACGGCACCGTGATGGATCCGTCGGGCGCAGCCGTGACCGGGGCAACGGTCACGGTGACCAATGCCGCGATCAACGAGACGCGGAGCACAACGACGCAGTCGAACGGGTTCTACCAGATATTCAATCTTCCTATCGGCGGCTACGTGGTTACGGTCACGCACGAGGGGTTTGAAACCACGGAAATAAAGGGAATCGCCGTTCAGGAGTCGCATGCTACGACCGTAAACGCCTCGTTGAAGATCGGCAAGGCCTCTGAATCGGTGGTGGTAACCGCCAACCCGTTGTTGAACGCCAGCGATGCGACCAACGGCTACACGCTGGACGCCGGGCAGATTGAGTTGGCACCCTTGGCCACCGGAAGCTTCACGCAACTGGCTGTGCTTACGCCGGGCGTGAACGCCGAACTGCTCAGCGGCGTGGGCACAAACGCCGGCCTCGGCAACCAGCCCATCTGGGCCAACGGCCAGCGCGACACTTCGAACACTTTCCAGGTGAACGGCGTGGATGTGACCAATCTCTTCAACGGCAAGAGCTCCAGCCAGGCTTCTTCGCAGCGCCTGAACTTCAACATCGGCGAAGCGTCAGGCGCCAGTGTCGGCAATGCCGGCGGCACCAACACCTCGAACTCGGTTTACGGATCGAATGGCAACAGTCTACCCTCACCGCCGCCGGAGTTTCTTTCGGAGATTCGCGTCAACGCTTCGATGTATGACGCCGAGCAGGGCGCAACGAGCGGCGCGCAGGTGGACGCCAGCACTCTTACAGGCACCAACAAGTGGCATGGGCAGGCATACGGCACCGTGGCCACGAACGACCTGAATGCCGCGCCCTATTTCTATAAGCAGAACTATTTGCTCGGCAACCTTCCGGAGGTCCTGGAAAACCCGGCGTTGCATCGCTGGACGGCCGGCGGCACTATCGGCGGCCCGGTATGGAAGGACAGGGTCTTCTTCTTTGGCGCCTACCAGCATCTGTACACCACGGACCAGACGCAGGGCATCTCGCAGATTGGGGTTCCGGTGGGACTTACCAGTGACCGGAGCGCGACAGGACTGCTCAGCGCGTTGAATAGCTGGTATGACCCTACGGGGGCCACGACGCACTACTCGACGTACGCCATGGACCCCATCGCCGTGGAGTTGCTGACTGCGAAGCTGCCCAACGGACAATATATGATACCGTCCGCACAGACGTCGGTCGTCAACAGTCCCAACGTCACTCTGCTGGGTTCCGATCTTTTCACGGGCGACCAGGCGGCCGCGTCGTTGGACTTTGACGTGACCAAAACCGACCGGTTTTCGCTCAAGTATTACTACCAGCACGACCCGTCCCTGAACCCCTACACCGTTTCCAAGACCGGCGGTTTCCCTGAGGCCGAGGACAACGGTTCGCAAGTGGCCGCAGTCGACAACACCATCTCTCTGGGCCCGCGGATCAACTGGGAACAACGGCTGGGCGTAGTGCGCGAGAAGACCTACAGCAACTTCCGGCAGCTGGTCAACGGATTGACCGGTCCCACCGGGGGCGTCGCATTTCCCAATGGAATCGGGCTTCCCGGCATGACGTTGGGGGACTTCAACTGCGATCCGAAAAACAAGGCTGACACAGCTGTTTGCGGCAACAACTCCACGGGGATCACCGCCGGTCCCGATAGCGAATTCGTGGACGACGGCTACTTCCAGAACCGCCTGAACCCCTCCACCAACGTGATCTTCGCGCTGGGCAAGCACACCGTGGTGGCCGGTGGAGGCTACAGTTACACCCAGCTCAATGTGCGCAACCTGCGCACCGGTCTCGGCGAGATCACTACCCAGGATTTTTCGACCTTTCTGGCCGGAGATGTCAAAAAATCCAGCGTTCTTGACGGCGTCGGCACTGACGCCCACAACTACTCCAACCGCTACTACCGGTCCAACGAGATCAACGGTTACGTTCAGGACAAGTACCAGATCCTGACCAACCTTAGCCTGACAGCCGGCGTCCGCTACGACTACCACGGCGGCATGACCGAGAAGTACGGCGACCTGTTCAACTTCGACCCCTCCACCTATGATGTGCAGGGCAACCCCGCTATCGGTTTCAACGCGGTCAATGGCGGCTTCGTAGTGGCCGGCAACAATAAGTACAATCCAACCGCAGGTGTGAGCGATTCAACGCTCACGGGCCGCCAGTGGGGCATCTCGCCACGCCTCGGCTTCGCCTGGGCGCCACGCCAAAACAAGGGTGCGGTCATCTTCTCGGGAGGCGTCGGCCTCTATTACGACCGCGGCGAGTTCTTCAGCTACCTCTCGCAGCCGGCAGGCGGCGGGATCGGTGGTCCCTTCGGTGTCACCATGGCGCCGCCCCTGGCTGCTGCTTACACCGCTTCCAACTCGACACTCGAAAAGCCAATGGGGTCGACTACGATCACGCCGCCCAACGCGAACCCGGCCTACTTTACCAACGAGTTGAATACCGTGCTGTCCGGGATGGTCAACAACTGCGGCGGTCTGAGCAACCAATACAGTGCCAACAATGGTTACGGCTGCAACTCGCCGTTCTACTTTGGCGCCTATGACCGCGCGAACAAGCTCCCTTACACCATCAACTACACCTTCAAGATGCAGTGGCAGCCGCGAGCCGATCTGGCCGTCAGCATCGGTTACACCGGCAACCGGGGCCGTCATGGCGTGATTCCGTTGCCCTTCAACGAACCGCAGATCTCAACCCCGAGTAGCCCGTCGATGGTGCTGGGCAAGGAGACCCACGCCATCGACCCGGAGTATACCTACGGCTACGAGGTGCTCAACACGAACACGTCATTGCAGTGCTATCCGGGCGGCCCGTACTATTGCTACAGTGCCATCTCCACCGAGCCGTGGGATACGCCCGACGGCGGGAACGTGGACTTCCGCACCCCGTACCCCGGCTACAGCCCCAACGCAGCCCTGTTCAAGGCCGTGGGTGTCTCGGCATACGACTCTCTTGAAGCTCACCTGGAGAAGCGGCTCTCTCACCACTTCCAGGTTGGGGCCAGCTATACGTGGGGACACGCGCTGGATGAGCAGAGCGACATTGGGCTGTTCTTCACGGGCGACGACCCCAACCACCTGCACGACTCCTGGGCTTCGGCCGACTTCGACCGCACCCACGTATTCAGCGCCAGCTTTGTGGCCGAAATGCCAAACGCGGCAAAGGCTCACTCTCTGTTTTCCTATGCCACCAACGACTGGAAGCTGACCGGCATCGCCATTCTGCAGAGCGGCGAGCCCTATAGCCTTTACGAATTCAATGGTGCGGTAGGCAGCCTGTTCTTCGGCAACTATCCCAACCTGCCCAACCCCGTTCTTCCCATCCAGAACCCCGGCAATCCAAAGTCGGCCCTCACCGGGCAGAAAGGCGCGCAACGGGATTCATCCGGCAACTACTATCCAGCCATCGACCCGAGCCAGATCGCCATCCCGTCCGTTGCGCCCGGCCAGGATGGCGTTCCTCCCTGCACTGCGAGCGAGCCCTGCGATATCTTTGAGACGAACTTTGCCAAGGGACAACGGAACCTCTTCCGCCAGTCGGCACAGACGCGGCTCGATATTTCAGTGCGCAAGAACTTCCACATCGCGCAAAAGGTGGGAATGGAATTCCAGTTCAACGTCTTTAACGTGACCAACACTCCCAGCTTCGACATTCCCCAGGACAACCCCACGATCGGCCAGGCGTGTGTTGGCTGCTCCGACGAGGCCAACTACGGGCAGGTGGAGACGTCCAAGGGCCAGGAGTCAGCAGCTCTTCCGCAACTGTATGTCCTGCCAACCTCATCCAAGTCGGCCGGGGGTCAAGTTACTTCACCCACAGACTTCGGATCGGTCACCGACAGCATAGGCAGCTCCCGGGTCGTAACCGTCGGCGTTCGCTTCACCTACTGATTCCGTTGCTTTAGCGGAATGCGGATCGGGGTCCCATCGGGGACCCCGATCCGCATTTTGGGCAATGCACGTTCGCGGCGGGAATGGGGCTTGGTCCGTTGGGACGCATGGGGAGAAAGCAGGGGAAGAAATGGACGCGCGAAGGTGGATGGGGGGAAGAGGCCGGGTTAAGCGGTACAAAGGTTAAAGACGGTTTGATGCAGTCAAATCGCATTTCAAAACGGGAAGAATTGTGGGCCTTCGGTCCACTTTTGGGAAAGTTCCTGTTGTAAACGTGGCCGTATTCGGATTATAGTTAGGTTCTCCTTTGAACTGCTGTTTTTGATTGCTCCTGGAGCGCCAGTTTCCTTGATTTCTTGATTTCTTGAGGTGTACCCATGATTTGTCCAAAGTGCCAATCCGGTGCTCTGTCTGTTATCCCTGCGGAAATCCGTCTTTATCGCAATAGCCCCCGCACTCTCAGCCACCCTCCCATGACCCCCTCGCCAGACGTACAGGTGTGCCTGGACTGCGGCTGGAGTGAGTTCGCGATTCCGGGGCCGTGGCTTTCGGCGGGGTGGTTGCGTTCGCTGCGGCAGACGGCCGTCCCGGGCAGGGCGGCGATGTCCTCCTAGACCGGAGGGCGGATTGGGCCGGGCTGTGGCGCCGGCTGACGGAGCAGGCCTGGTTGGTTCGGCGGTGCCGGGGCGCTTCGAGGTCCGGAGATAAAAAAAATAGTGCGCAAAAAGGCCTCCAGCCGAAGCTGGAGGCCTTTTGGTTTTGCGCGAAAGCGCGGTTGCCGGGGCGGTTTAGTACATACCGTCCATGCCGCCGTGGCCGCCGCCGGCCGGGGCCGTCTTGGGCTCGGGGATCTCGACCACCAGAGCTTCAGTGGTGAGCAGGAGAGCCGCGATCGAGGCTGCGTTCTGCAGCGCCGTGCGGGCCACCTTGGTGGGGTCGATGACGCCGGCCTTGACCAGGTCCTCGAACTTATTGGTAAGCGCGTTGTAGCCGTAGTGCAGGTCGTTGGACTCAAGGACCTTGGCCACGACGACGGCGCCTTCTTCGCCGGCATTGGCGACGATCTGGCGAATGGGCTCTTCGAGCGAACGGCGCACGATCTGGGCGCCGATCTTCTCGTCGCCTTCGAGAGTCTTGATGAGCTCGTCGACCGCCGGAATGGCTCGGAGCAGGGCCACGCCGCCGCCGGGGACGATGCCTTCCTCGACTGCCGCACGGGTGGCGTGGAGAGCATCCTCAACGCGAGCCTTCTTCTCCTTGAGCTCGGTCTCGGTGGCTGCGCCGACCTTGATGATGGCAACGCCGCCCACCAGCTTGGCCAGGCGCTCCTGCAGCTTTTCCCTGTCGTAATCGGAGGTGGTCTTCTCGATCTGCGAACGGATTTCCTTCACGCGGCCCTCGATATCGCTGGACTTGCCGGCGCCGTCAACGATGGTGGTGTTGTCCTTGTCGATAGTGATCCTCTTTGCCTTGCCCAGGTCCTCAAGCTTGACGCCTTCGAGCTTGATGCCGAGGTCCTCGGTGATGGCCTTGCCGCCGGTGAGAATTGCGATGTCGCCCAGGATCGACTTGCGGCGGTCGCCAAAGCCGGGAGCCTTGACGGCAGCCACGTTGAGCGTGCCGCGAAGCTTGTTGACCACCAGGGTGGCGAGGGCTTCGCCTTCCACGTCCTCGGCGATGATCAGAAGAGGCTTGCCGCCGCGGGCAACCTGTTCGAGCAGAGGCAGGAGGTCCTTCATGGCGCTGATCTTCTTCTCGTAGATGAGGATGTAGGGATCTTCCAGAACGACTTCCAGGCGCTCAGCGTCGGTGACGAAGTAGGGGCTGAGATAGCCGCGGTCAAACTGCATGCCGTCGACGGTCTCAAGACCGGTGTGCATGGTCTTGGACTCTTCGATGGTGATGACGCCATCCTTGCCGACCACCTTGACGGCGTGGGCGATGATGTCGCCGATCTCCTGGTCGCCGTTGGCGGAGATGGCGCCCACCTGGGCAACCGAACCTTCGTCGACGGGCTTGGAGAGCTTGCCGAGGGCTCCGCCTTCGGTCCACTTGCCATCCTTGTCGCGGGTGCCGATGATGACCGTGACGGCCTTCTCGATGCCGCGCTTGAGGGCGGTGGGGTTGGCGCCGGCGGCGACCGTCTTCACGCCTTCGCGGAAGATGGACTGGGCCAGAACGGTGGCGGTGGTGGTGCCGTCGCCGGCCACGTCGCTGGTTTTGGAGGCGACTTCACGCACCAGTTGGGCGCCGACGTTTTCCATCGGGTCTTTCAGATCAATTTCCTTGGCCACCGTCACGCCGTCCTTGGTGATGGTGGGGGAGCCGAACTTCTTCTCGATGACGACGTTGCGGCCCTTGGGCCCGAGCGTCGCCTTGACGGCGTCCGCGAGGATGTTCACGCCGCGCAGGATCGCCTGACGGGAATCTTCACCGTGCAGAATTTGCTTTGCCATGCTTGTAACTCTCCAATTCAGTTATCAGTTGTCAGTGATCAGTTGTCAGTCTTGCCGACGGGCTGACTTGCTAACTCCGCAAGCACCGCCAACACGCGGGGAGCGCGGCTGCCAGGCTACTTCTTGACGATGCCGAGGACTTCTTCCTCGCGCATGATCAGGAACTCTTCGCCGTCGATCTTGATCTCCGTGCCGGAGTACTTGCCGAAGAGGACCTTGTCGCCCGCCTTGACGTCGAGGGGGAAGACCTTGCCTTCGTCGTTGGACTTGCCCTTGCCGACGGAGATGACTTCGCCCTCCTGGGGCTTTTCCTTGGCGCTGTCGGGGATGATGATTCCACCGCGGACTGTTTCGCCCTCTTCCAGACGGCGGACGAGGATGCGGTCGTGGAGGGGGGTGAATGTGGTTGCTACTGATGTTGATGCCATTGCTTCGCTTCTCCTTCAGATCCGGGCAGGGTTGAGCCCCAGCCACGGGATTCGAGTTGTTTTCAAGAAAAGAGCTCTGGAAGTTGCGCCGTGCGGGCCGCAGCGGAGCTGTCGCAGCCGTGCTGAGCAGTTCTGCCAGTCGTGTGCTAGCACTCTCGCCTTCCAATTGCTAACGATAGGGAATGGGAGAGGAAATGTCAAGTGGGCATTGTTAAAATATGAGTGGATTTCACTCATAAATTATGATGGCGTCGAGCAGAGGGCTGCGCGGGTCGAGATTCGGCTCACCCGCTGTCCCTGGCCCCGTCAAACCGTTTACAATGGAGGCCATGTTGCGCCGCTCCATTTTTCGTCTCAGCGTCTTCGTGGCCGTAGCCGGCCTGGCCGCCAGCCTGCTCACCGCCGGCGCCCAACAGGACACCACCAAGCGTGGCCGCAAGTACAAGAGTCCCCCGCCGACCGCGAAGATCGAGGTGACTATTGTGCGCGATGTGAACGGCAAGCCGATCGAGAACGCCGCGGTGGTCTTTCACCCCATGCAGGGGGAGAAGGACAAGGGGAACATGGAGCTGAAGACCAATGAGGACGGCAAGACCATCATCGATGTGCTGCCGATCGGGGACACGGTGCGGTTGCAGGTGATCGCGCGCGGTTTTCAGACTTATGGAGAGGACTACAAGGTCGACAAGGCGGAGATGGCCATCGAGATCCGGATGAAGCGGCCGGGCGAGCAGTACTCGATTTACAAGATTCACGACGCGTCCGAGGTGGGCGGCAAGAGCCCGGATGCGGTTCCCGCCAAGGACGCTGCGCCAGGGGCAACGCCGGCTCCGGCCAAGCCGGCCGATGCCGGCACGCAGCCGGGGACGCAGCCGAACCCGCAGCCCAGCCAGCCGCAGCCGCATTAGGGCAGTGCGGAGCAGCAGACGCAACTCGAGGTTCCGAAATTGCTGATTGACTTGTGATGCCAACCCAATTCCTGAGCGGCAAATCGGCACTGGTCACCGGGGGCGCGCGGCGCATAGGGCGGGGGATTGCCCTGGCTCTGGCGGGGGCGGGCGCGGATGTGGCGATCACCTATCGAAATTCCCAGGCTGAGGCCGCGCAGACGGCGGAGGAGATCGAATCTCTCGGCTGCCGCGCTTTGGCGGTGGCATGCGATGTGCGCTCGGAGGCCTCGGTGCGCGAGGCGATAGCCTTGATTGCCGGCAGGTTTGGACGGCTGGACGTGGTGGTGAACAACGCCGCCGTCTTTGCGGCTGTTCCGCTGGAGCGCATCAGCCTGGAGGCGTGGGACGCGGTCTTCGAGACCAATGCGCGGGGGCCGTTTCTGGTGGCGCGGGAGGCATTGAACCACCTGCGGGCGGTGGAGGGCAGGATTGTGAACATCGGCTCGCTGGGGGGGATTCACGCCTGGGCCAGCCACGCGCACTACTCAAGTTCGAAGGCCGCGCTGCACATGCTGACGCAGGCCATGGCCAAGGCCTTTGCGCCGCAGGTAAGCGTGAACTGCGTGGCGCCGGGATGGATTGAGATGGAAGAGAGCGATGCATGGCAGGCAGCGCATTTTTCCCTCAAGACCCCTATGCAGCGCAACGGGACGGTGGACGATATTGCCCAGGCCGTGCTCTTCTTTGCCACCGGGCCGCACTTTGTGACCGGCCAGATTCTGGCCGTGGATGGCGGGCTGGGACTGTAGTCTAAACTCAACCCTCAAGCGGAAGAGCACAACCTGAGGCAGAACCTATTCATACTATTTTTCCAAGCTCTGCTCCATCTCATCCGCTAGATGCTTGACAGCAAGCGCCGTCAGAATGTCCAGGTTCACCTTATCACAGAGGCCGATTCGGCTTTGGTCAGGAAATCCTTGTCGTATCCTGCCGGAGTTTTGGGCGTCTCGGTCGGCGGCGGAGTGAACTTTCTCAGGTAGTCCCTGGAATCTTTGAAGGACTTAATGTCGCTGCACTCCCTGCCGTCTTTACGCAATATAGCTAGGATTTTGACCTGGCCAGCGTCGGGAAGGTTGGGGATCACATTGATGTCATCCTGCCGGACGCCACAGCCATCGAGGAACTTCACGTCGTCAGCGCTGAGGGTGAGGGCAGATTCATCAAACAAGTCCTCCACACCCTTACCTTGTCGATTCAGACTTTCTATTACCTTTGTCGCCAGAATGCCCATGTCCACATCATTTACATGGGCCAATTCGGCTGAAGTAAAAAAATCCTTGTCGTATCCTGCCGGAGTAGTGGGCATCTCGGTCGGCGGCGGAGTAAACTTTCTCAGGTAGTCCCGGGAATGATTGAAGGGCGCAAGATCGCTGCACTCCCTGCCGTCTTTACTCAATATAGCCAGGATTTTTGCCTGGCCGGCGCTGGGAAGGTTGGGGATCACCTTGATGTCGTCCTGCGTGACGCCACAGCTACTGAGGAACTTCGCATCATCGGCGCTGAGGGTTAGGGCAGACTGGCTGCGCAGTGCGGGGCAGCACGAGAGGATCGCGCAGAAGACCATGTACGGAAGATACTTCATAAAAAGAACTCTCCTTTCCTCCCAAAATCAACAAGAATGACTAACCGCCGGATGGCACGGCGCGGCCGTTTTCCGCGGCGACAAACCAATATATCACCGGTCGCCCCGCCGGATCCGCTTCTTGCATCCGTTTCCATCCCCGAGATTCGGGCGGACCGGAAAGGGCCGCTATCTGGACACAAAGTATGGTTCTGATTCAAGATCCCAAGACCGTTACCGCGCGAACAGGCGATCCCAAAAGCTCTTTGCTTTCGCCTCGGGAGCTCCGGTTCCGTTCCGGCGTGAACCGTTCTTGCCGGATGCTTTCCTGGAGTTGGTGGGGAGACGGTTGGGATCGAACTTCAGCGGCACACGGTCCCACAGCCCGACGGGTTCAGGCTGATCCGGCCACAAGGCTCCTTCCAAAGCGACCTGAGGATTGGTGATGCACAATCTCCGTGCAGTCTCCTCGCCGGCCCGATTGGCCACGTATTTATAGGCTTTTCTCAGGTGCGGCGGCCGCCACTGGGGGTGGTGCGCGTCGGTGGCGAGAAAGTCGATCCAGTTGCGATCGAGCAGTTCATTGGCAAAGGCTTCGGCCAGCCTGCCGAAACGCCCGTAGAGGGAGGCGGCGGTGACCTGGATGAGGCATCCCGCGCGCATCCAGTCGGCGAGAAGATCGTGGCGCTGGTAGAGCGCCTGGTTGCGTTCAGGATGGGTGATGATGAGGGTGTAGCCGGCGTTCTGCAACCTGCGCATGGCCTCGGTGAGCTGGGGAGGGATCACCATGTTGGGGAACTCGATGAGCAGGTAACCTTTTCCGTTGATCGAATAACGGAGAGGGTTCTCAATGGCGTCGAAGATGTTGGAAGCGTTCAGGTGGAAGTCGCACCCGAGGCTCAACTGGAGCTCACCCTTGAGCAGTTCGCGCAACTCGGCCAGGCGCTCCTGGTTCACCGCGGTCTGATAGGGATGCGTGTCGCTGGCGTGGGGGGTGCAGACGATGTGGGTGACGCCCTCGGCGGCAGCTTCGTGCGCCATGGCCAGGGAGGTTTCCAGATCGGGAGGTCCGTCGTCGACGCCGTAGATCAGATGGTGGTGAATGTCGATCATTGTGACCCGTTCTCCCTGCGTTGAGACCAGAAACTCAATGAGTTGCCAGAGCTTCAACCATGGAGGCAAAAATCTTCCAGCCGTCGGACGATCCGAGCAATTGCTCGCTCGACCGATCGGGGTGGGGCATCATCCCCAGTACGTTTCTTTTGGCGTTCAGGATGCCGGCAATGTTGCTCAGAGAGCCATTCGGATTCGCTTCCGGGGTGATTTCCCCGCCGGGAGTGGCGTAGCGGAAGGCGATTCTATCCTCGGATTCAAGCTGATGCAACTCATCCTGGGTGCAAAAATAGTTCCCTTCCATGTGCCCGATGGGAATCCGGAGCACGTCCCCCGTGGCGAGTTGGTTGGTGAATGGACTATCGGCGGTTTCGACGCGGAGATGAACCTGCTTGCAGATGTATTTGAGCCCGGCATTGCGCATGAGCGCGCCGGGGAGCAGACCGGCCTCGGTGAGAATCTGGAAACCGTTACAGATGCCGAGGACGAGACCGCCGGCGGCGGCAAACCGCTGCACCGCCTGCATGACGGGAGAAAAACGCGCAATGGCGCCGGTGCGCAGGTAATCGCCGTAGGCAAAACCGCCCGGAACCAGGACCGCATCCACGCCGGCCAGATCGTCCGTGTCGTGCCAGAGAAAAATCACGGGCTGGTGGGCAACCTCGGAGATCACGTGGAATGTGTCGTGGTCGCAGTTGGAGCCGGGAAACACCAGGACCCCGAATTTCATACATTTAGGTTAACAGCTTCGAGTCGGTGCAAATGTAACTTTCTTGTCACCTGGTTACCACAGGCGGGTTACGGCAAGATCGTCAAACCCAATGTCGGCGCTGGCCAGGGTCAGACCTTCCAGGAGCGCGTGCGCCGCCAACCCCCGGTCGAATGGATCCTTGTGCTGATCAACGGGCGAGCCCGCCAACCGCGCGTGTTCAAGCGAGGTGGGTAAATCTTCCATTTCCAGGTCTTCAAGTACTTTTCGGGGATGATCCACGAGTACCGCAGCTTCGGGGAACCTGCCGAGGCGAAACTTGCAACAGAAAACGTCCAGCCCTTTGCACTCAGCGCCTCGTGGGAGCCAAAATAGTCGGTCGTCAAGAGGGATAATCGACAGCATCGCCCATGAGAAACGCGGCCCTTTCGCTGATGGAGTGAATCAAAGAGCAGAAAATGAAAGCGGCGCGGGCGCGAACTTGAAGAGGCACTTGGTTCCGAAATCCGGGGTGGCGGGGTGCGCAATTCGCCGCGTGCCGGCGCCCATCGGGATTGTCGTTCAATGCCAGCATCAGCAAATTTTTCAGGCAGATTGAAACCGTTTACTTTTCACTGCCGCGTGATGTATATTTCGGCGTTGCCTGGCGCACGTGGTTTATGTGTTTTGTGCGGTGGGACTTCATTGGGAAGGGGTTATCCATGGCTGGGATTTCTC
>JBEKZJ010000010.1:0-60571 GCA_049509995.1 Occallatibacter sp.
TGGGCGGTGGACGACGCGAGTACGGGCGAGTTGATGGGGGATTTCTACAAGAGGTGGGCTGAAGGCGGAGGCAACGTGACGAAGGTGGAGGCGCTGCGCGAGGCGCAGCTGGACCTGCTGCTGGGAAAGGCGAAGCCGCTGGCCGGCGCGAGTGGCAGGGGGTTTGGCACGGCCAGGGCCGAGCACGAAGTGGCGGCGGGGTATGCGCATCCGTACTATTGGGCGCCGTTTGTGCTGATGGGAAACTGGAGATAGAGGGCCAGCCATCTTATCCGGCTCTTGCTGCACAAATTGCCGGTTTGTTTTGGGGCCCGTCCCGTCAATTGACGCCAAATCCGCAACCCACGCGTCAACCACCGCAACAGCAGGCGGAGGATCTCCAAAAATGCGGGTCCCGGCCGATTGACCATGGGCTATTCGGCAGTAACCAATTGGTAATTTCCGGATAAGGCGGTGATACGCCCGGAATTCGGGATCGGCTCCTTGACGGCAGCCCGATGAACCTCTCGTTGAGTGGTATGGCGATTCCGCCAGCCGACTTGTGGACTGCCACGCCGCCGAACAACCACCCATCGCACGCTCTCCAATTGGAAAGCGTGCGCCAGCGCCGCACCGGACAGCAGCATGATGCTTCCAGTTTCCGATGCGCTTCAGGCCGACCATTACCGAGCTCAAGTTCGTGGCCATCGGCGCTTACCTTTTGGGGGTGCCGGCCCTACTTCTGTGGCTGTCGGGCAATTGGCGCTGGGTGGAGGGTTGGATTCTCGGGGCCTGGTTCGCGGTTTTCTTTGGAGCCCGCCTATTGTGGCTCTACTGCGAGGATCCGGCGCTGTTGGCCGAGCGCTTCCGAAGACCCGGCAGCGGCGGGGAATCGTGCTTACCTCCAAATCGAAAACGCCTCGCTTCAGCAGCTCGCAGTTCTTGCGCATCGTGCGCGAGGCGTTTCCGATCTTGGCTAGCGCCCGATTGATTTTGCGGCGCTTATGGCGTGGCACCCAGAGGGTACCCGGCCACACCCTTTCAAAACCTGACGCGATACGGCAGTTTTTCAACAGGTTCTCAGAGCGCTTCGGCCATTTCCTTGAGGATTGCTTCGGCGGCTTCGGCGGGGTCGGGAGCCTGGGTGATGGGACGGCCTACGACCAGGAAGCTGGCGCCCTGGCGCAGGGCTTCGGCGGGGGTGGCGATGCGCTTCTGATCGCCGGCAGCGGATCCTGCGGGGCGGATGCCGGGAATGACCAGGACTCCCTCGGGGCCGGTGAGGGCGCGCAGGGAAGCGACTTCCTGAGGGGAGCAGACGAAGCCGCGAATGCCGGCTGCCAGGCCCATGCGGGCCAGCCATTCCACTTGTTCAGAGGGGGAGCGCTCGATGCCAATGGCGCTGAGCTGGGCAGCGTCCATGCTGGTGAGCACGGTAACGGCCAGCAACTGGGGTGGATCGGGCAGGCCCTCCAGCGCGGCGCGGGCGGCGGCCAGCATGGCGGGTCCACCGGCGGCGTGGACGGTCGTCATGCGCACGCCCAGGGCCGCGGCCGAGCGCACCGCTCCGGCCACGGTGTTGGGAATGTCGTTGAACTTCAGGTCCAGAAAGATGGAGTGACCGCGCTTGAGCAGGGGCGCCAGGACTGCGGGACCGGCGGCGATAAACAGCTCCAGCCCCACCTTGAACCATTGGCAGTTGTCCTCCAGGCGGGCAACCAGGGCGCTGGCGGAGGCTGCGTCCGGCACGTCGAGAGCCACGATGAGGCGCTTGCGGGCCTCCTCCAGACGGTTTGACCGGGCGGGTACGTGCGAACCAGTTGAAGTAAAGGTGGGATTCAGCCGCTCTGGGATGGGCATACCTGAATCCTAAAGCATTTTCACTTTTGCTGTAGTGCGGGCCTCGTGCTATCCCACCCCTTCGACTACGCTCAGGGCAGGCTCTATCCGCAAGAGCAAAGATGCGGGGCCCAGAGGGCGCCCTGGTGGGGCACCCATGACCTTATCTGTGAGAATTCTCTAAAGCATGCAGGCCCCGACGATCGGGTCCGGGCCTCAGGCCTCGGCAGCGATGGGCAATGTGTAAATGGGGCGGACCATGGTCTGGTCCTGTGCGGGCAGGAAGCGGCAGAGGTAGTCGATGGGGTCCTCCGCGGCGGCCATCTGGCGCAGATGATATTTCCACACATCGGGCCTGATCATGCGCCGGGTAAAGGGCTTGCGGGTCACCTGCACCACGTCCCCCCGGGCGTTGACCCTGGGGTAGGTGACGGAGGGCACCATGAAGCTCATGTGGGCGCCCGTGCGCCAGAAGCAGCGAGCGAATTCATGGGTGAAGATCAGCGTGTAATAGCGGCCCTCGCCTGCCAGCAGCGTGAGCGCCTGCTCAGCGCCGGGCCAGACCGGCTGCACATGGGACTGAAACCAGCGGCGGAACTCGAATCCGTTAAACTGAGCCTGATTGAGCAACAAACGCAGCATCTCTTTCCGATTCATTTCACCAATCCTTGATGCAAGAGAGGAATCCGGGGTTAAGCGGCGGGCGAACGAAGCCGCAAACTAGGAGCCAAGAGGGTGAAGCATTTTCAAGAGCCTTCTGTTCGTGTTTAACGTCAAACAGGCGGAGCTTTCCTTTTTTTGCCGGTTTGAGAGGGGCGAGTTGGTTTTTTCGGGGCATCGACTTCCCGGCCTGAAGAAATACAATTCCTATTTGTCGATTGCGGGGGACGCGCCCAGGAACCTGTTGAAAGACTATTCCGAGGTTGGCGGGAGAGGTCAAAATCGATCCCCCAGGGGCTAAAGCCCGATTGATTTTGCGGCGCTTGTGGCGTGGCACCCCGACCCTGAAGGGTGCCCCGGTACCCGGCCACGCCTTTCAAAACCTGACGCGATACGGCAGTTTTTCAACAGGCTCTAAAACGGGTCGGATATATTGCAGGAAGAATCCGCGGGGTTTGAATGGTTGCTCCATGGAAGCGATCCATACCGCGTTGGCGCCCGTGGCCGTACCTGTGACGGTATTGGAGCAAGAAGGAGATTCGAGGTTGAAATTGGGATCGTTTTGGATACGTGGATTGGGGTGGGGAATTGTAGTGCTGGGGGCGGCCAGTCTGGGTTGGGCTTCCGGGGTTCATACCAATTCCCTGAACAACGATCCTCTGGTGAAGGAAGCCTTCAATCACTTCTACCAGTTGGACTATCCGGGCGCCGTGGAGAGGTTCGAGCGTTTTCACGCGGCACATCCGGGCGATCCGCAGGGGACCGTGCTGCTGCTGGACGCGGTGCTGTTCCAGGAACTTTACCGGCAGGACCTGCTGGACACGACGTTCTACGCCAACGACGGTTTTCTTACCGGGCGGCACGCCATGCAAGAAGACCCGAAGACGAAGGAACGCATCCTGGCCCTGGCCGATGAGACCATTCACGAGGCCGAGTGGCGGCTCGGCAAGAATCAGAACGACGTGGACGCTCTCTACGCGCGTGGCTGGGCGCGCGCCCTCAAATGCACGTACATTGCCATGGTGGAGCGGGGCTACGTGAAGGGATTCAGGCTGGCGCTGGCGGCCAAGAACGATCACGAGCGCGTGCTCGAACTGGACCCGGACTACGTGGACGCCAAGCTGGTGGTGGGGGTGTATGAGTATGTGGTGGGAGCGCTGCCGCTCCCGTTCAAATTGCTGATAGGGTTTGCCGGAATGACGGGGTCAAAAACCAAAGGGCTGGAGATGCTGACCGACGACGGCAACCGGGGGCCGATGACCAGCGTGGAGGCGCGCACCACGATTGCGCTCTTCCTGCGGCGCGAGTCAAGGTACAAGGAGGCGGTCCAGGTGGTTCGCAAACTGAAGAGCGAATATCCCCGGGATTACCTGTTCAGCCTGGAAGAGGCCAATCTGCGCAAGGATGCGGGCGAGGGCATGGACGCCGTGGCGGCATACCGTGAGATTCTGGCCGCCAACGCCAAGCCCGACTATTACTATTCCGCGCGCATGGAGCTCACCTATTTTGGCTTGGGCGACGCTCTGCGCGGGCAGCGCCACTACGGCGAGGCGGCGCAGTCCTATGAGCAGGCCGCCCGGGCCCGGAATGTGGGACCTGAACTGAAGATCCGGTCGTTGGTGGCCGCGGGCCAGTGCCACGATCTGAACAGTGAGCGCCGATTGGCGGTGAAGGATTACCAGGCGGCGATCGACAACGGCCCGAATACCTCCCGCGCCGATACCGCAAGAAAATACCTGCATAACGCCTATGCGGGGAGCTGACCACAGCCGGCAGCCTCTGGTCCTATCCGACCCTGGCCGGGCAGGGTGGAACCGCGGACGCCTGCTCTCCGTATGATTGAATTGATGGGGGATTCCGGAAGGGGGATCGATTATGGCCGTCTTTTGCAATCGTTGCGGGACTGGGTTGCCGCACACCGCTCGCTTCTGCTCCAACTGCGGCGCGGTGATTTCAGCGGCGCAGCCGATGCCCGGCAGGCCGCTGGTGCGACCGCTTGTGGGCCGGCAGATTGCCGGGGTCTGCCTGGCGATGGCGCAGGCCTATGGCTGGGACGTCGCCGTGGTCCGCATTCTGACCGTGCTTGGATTTTTCTTCACCAGCGGATTTGTGGGCGTGGCCTATGTGGCCGGCTGGATTGGGATCCCCGAGGAGCCGATTGGGATTCCCGGGGCGTATCCTCCTAATGTATGAACGGTTGGTATGAATCGAACGGAGCCAGGCTGAGTTTTCGAGACGCCGGGGCAGGTCTGCCGGTGGTTTTTCTGCATCCCACGCCGCTCGATCGCGACTATTGGCGTCCGCTGATCGAAGACCTGGGCGGTATTCGCGCCATCATTCCCGACTTGCGCGGCCATGGCAGCTCGGAGTTGGGCCGGAACCTGCCGGTGGGTGGTTTCGGGCGCATTCCCGACGCCCCGGTGCTGACCATGGCGCAACTGGCCACCGATGTTTTGACTCTCCTGGATCATCTTGAGGTGCCGGAGGCAGTCTTTGCCGGCTGCTCGATTGGCGGCTATGTGCTGCTGGAGTTGTGGCGCAGGGCTCCGGAGCGGATGCAGGGGCTGGCCTTTGTCTGTTCCAAGCCTCAGCCGGATGCCGAGGCCAACCTTGCTAGGCGCGCTGCCCAAATCGCGCAGTTTCGAGCCGGGGGTACCGGGGTGCTTTTCGACGGCATGGCGGAAAGCCTGGTGGGGTCAACGGCGCGCGAACGCCGCCCGGAGATTGTGGCCGAGTTGCGGGCGCGCATGACGCTGACCGCGGAAGCGGCAGTGGCCGTGCAAGCGGGACTGGCCACGCGGCCGGACTCGGTGCCCACGGTAGCCACCATTGAAGTGCCGGTGCTGGCGATCGCCGGGGGTGAGGATTCCGCAGTGACGCCGGCCGAGATGGAGGTCTTCAGCGCCGCGCCGGGCGGGTGCGAATTTCACCTGTTGCCCGACGCCGGGCATTTCGCCGCCTATGAGCAGCCGCAAAAGGTGGCCACCTTGCTGGCCGAGTGGCTGCGGCAACCCGAAGCTTGAGGGACCGCTTGCGGTGATGGGGCGGGGATCTACATTCCCTCAGAAGCTCGAATTCCGGGGCTCACCTGGACGCTTCTTCGAGATCGGCGAATGATTCAATCCGAAACGGGCAAATCGCAGGCGGGCTGGTATCGAGGGGTGGTGGCCATCAATTCTTCAATGGCTTCGACGGTCTGAATTCCGCCCCTGGCCCCGGCGGCCATGCAATTCATTGCGGCAGCCGCGCAGGAAAAGTCGAGCTGGCGTTCCAGGGGCCAGCCCTCGAGCAGTCCATAGATAAATCCGGCATGGAAGATATCTCCAGCTCCGGTGGTATCGACCACGGGCACGCGATAGGCGGAGCTCGACAGGAACTGCTTGCCATCCCATGCCAGGACGCCGTTCTGACCCAGCGTTGCGGCGGTGAGCCGGCATCCAAAGCGGAGTTGCATGCGGCGCAACGCGCTCTCCAGATTGGGCTCCGCCATGAGCCGGCATGGAAAATCTCTGCTCACGATGAGATAGTCGATGTTCTCGATGAGTTCTTCCACGCCTGGATAGGGCTCGTCCAGATCGGCGATGACGGGAATGCCGGCGGCGCGGGCCCAGCCGGCCGCAACGGTGGCCGCGGCCGTGTCGTAACCATCCACGTGCAGGGCTCGCGCGTTGACGATCCATTCGCGATCGAGGTCTTCGGGTTGGAGGACCAGCCGCTCATCCCGCCGGCAAAGAACCGTCCGCTCGCCGCCCTCGTCGACCAGGATCAGGGACTGGGGGCTGAGGCCTCCCGCGACGGTGATGAGTTGCGCCTCCACGCCCGCGCTGGCGAACGCGTCGCGATGAAGTCTTGCGGCGTCGTCGTCGCCGAGTTTGCCCACATAGCGGGTGCGCAGTCCCCAGGTTTGACAGGCAACCACGGTGGTCGCAGTTTGTCCGCCCGGCATGACAGTCGCGGCGCGGTACTCCACTTTGGAGCCGCGCGCGGGGTAAATTGAAAGGGGAATGAGCGTGTCCGTGGCGTTCAGTCCCACGCCCACAAGGTCAACTTTCGGCGACTCCATTTCTTCATTGTAATGGGATGAGCAGTCCCCCATTAGGAGAACCGGGTCGCCTTCCAGAGTCCCCAGCCGCACGCACCCGCGGTGGCGACAAGCACTCCCGCGAGGACCCAGAGCCAGGCGAGGTCCATGGTGAGCGGGGGGACCTTCGCGTTCCACCCCAGATAGACGAACACGCCCGCGGCTACGGCAAGGATGGCGTAATCCCACCAAGCGCGCCGGTCATTGCCATCGGGGCGATCGCCCGTGCCCGAACCGCTATAGGACTGCAAGACGCGGTCGTAGTCCAGGCTGTAACGCGTGCATTCGCGCTGGAGCGCCTCGTTGGTTGAGGCGTTTTCACGCTCTGTGGCTATCGCCGTGCTGACGGCCAGCGCGCCCAGGATCATGACCAGCGATCCTGCCACGACGAGCAACCGGTGGGACCAGTCCGCGTGGGCCAACTCGGCGAAGACAAGAGCGCCCCATGCCAGCCCCCACAACTGGTTGGTATTCGAGAGTGGAATGGCTCTGCCGATGCCCAGATATTTAGTGGCGAACTGCTGGAAAAGATCGCCGATGACCCAGGCAAAGCCACCCAGAAAGAGCCAGAAGAGCAGGTGCTTTGTCTCGGGAGAGTGAAAGATTGCCGCCCTGGTTCCACCATCGAGAGCGAGCAGCAGAGCAAAGCACGTGCCCAGTTCTCCAACGGTGAAAACGGTGACGAAGGAAAGCGGATTCATGCCGCTGATGTAGGCCTTGCGGTAGGGAATGTACATGGTTCCCCACAGGAGGCTTGCGCCCGCGGCGGCCAGAATGCCGCTCACAGCGCGGCCGGCATGAGGGCCTTCGCCATGGATAGTGCTGAAGGCGAGCATGACCGCAGCCACGACAATGGCCAGCGCCCCCAGCACCACCTTGGCGACGTTTTTGGCGCTTGCTCCCTTCAGCTCTCCGAACAGGAGGCGGCCCCAGAGGATGCCGACGAGGGAGTTTGTATTCCACAAGGGAAACGCGATGGTGAGGCCCACATCGCGAATGGCAAAGACGGTGAGGGTGTTGGCGACGGCCCAGAGCATGCCCGCAAGAATGGCGGTGAGGATGAGGTGCCTGTTTTCTTTGAGGTCGGCGAAGACATAACGGGTTCCCTTCAGCAGCGTGGGGACGGTCCATCGCGCGGTGAAGACGCCCGCGACCATGCACAACGAGATGGCGTAGGGTGAGAGGCCGGAGTTGACCAGCTTGGTGGGCGCTTCCGCCGCGCCCAGCCATACGCCTGCCGCAAGGCCACAAGACACGCCGATCCCGTGGATCGATCGAAGGCTCGCGTTGACGTTCGTCTTCGTCGCTGGGCTCAACCCTGTGGTCCCTTCGTTGCGCCCGATATGGCCTTGAAATGGCCTGAGGCAGGTTGGTGCTGCGCCCCGCGGGCTGGCAGGGGCGGCGGATGGCATCAATGAAGCGTGATGAGGAGCGCGAGCCCGATACAGAAAACGATCATGGGAATAAGGAAGTGGCTGTCAGTGAGGATGACTCTGGCTTTCTGGGAGATCTTCATCGGCGTACCGTCGATTTTCGCATAATCGTTTGAAGGCAACGAAAAAATGATCGGGGAGAATCGCGGTGATTGTAAGCCTGTCGTGCCTTTTTCCGCGGCTTCCTGCTTGATTCAATACGGCCGCTGGGTGCAGGCGGAAGCCTGGAAAGCTCGAATGCCGCCCGAAAATGCTGTAGGCTCAAAGGAGCGTCTTTCCTTTTGGAAGCTGATCTTGATCCAGGCCCCCACTCCATCTTCCCGACCCTTTTGCTACCCCCGGCCAGGGAGCGCCCTGCACTGCGGCAAGGTTTCGCTGGAGGCGCTGGCCAGGCGCTATGGCACGCCGCTCTATGTTTACTCGGCGGACCAGATTGTGGAGCGGCTGGGCTTGTTTCAGCAGGCGCTCGAGGGCAGGGAACACCTGGTCTGCTACGCGGTCAAAGCCAACTCGGCGCTGGCCATTCTGAAGCTGCTTGCGGACCGCGGGGCGGGGTTTGACATCGTTTCCGGCGGCGAACTGGAGCGGGTGCTCGCTGCTGCCGCCGAGGCTGTGGGCCGGGTGGTCTTTTCCGGCGTGGGCAAGACGGCGGCGGAGATCGACCTGGCGCTCAAGGTGGGGATTCTCGAATTCAACGTGGAGAGCGAGGCGGAACTGGCGCTGCTGGCCGCGCGCGCCCGGAAGTTAAAACGCAAGGCGCGCTTTGCTCTGCGCGTGAACCCGGACGTGTTTGCCGATACCCATCCCTACATCTCTACCGGGTTGCGCGAACACAAGTTCGGCATCGATATCCGGCAGGCCAGGAGGATTTACTTGAGCGTGGCCGGCAACCGGTGGCTGGAGGCGCACGGGGTGAGCGTCCACATAGGATCGCAGATTTGTTCGGCGGAGCCCTTTGGTGCGGCCATCGAGCGGGTGAGCAAACTGGTTCGCCAATTGCGGCGCGAAGGCATTGTGCTCAAGGCCATCGATGCTGGCGGAGGCCTGGGGATCGATTATTACGGCGGCAGCTTTGACGCGGCGGCCGTGGTAGAGGAGTATGCCGCTGCTATCGAGCGGGCGCTGGATGGCTTCGAGGGCCGTCTGCTGTTGGAGCCAGGCCGGTTCCTGGTGGCGCAGGCCGGGGCGCTGGTGGCGAGAGTGCTGCAGGTGAAGCGCAACGGGAAGAAGACCTTCGTGATCACCGATGCGGCCATGAACGACCTGATCCGGCCGGCGCTCTACCAGGCGCATCACGAGATTGTGCCAGTGCGGCCCAGGGCAGGGAAGTCGCGGATTGTGGACGTGGTGGGGCCGGTGTGCGAGACGGGAGACTTTTTTGCGCGCGACCGGAAACTCCAGCCTGTTGAGCCGGGCGACCTGGTGGCGCTGCTCGACGCCGGGGCCTACGGCATGGCGCAAAGCTCGAACTACAACTCGCGGCTGCGCGCGGCGGAGGTGCTGGTGGAGGGCGGGAAGGCCCGGCTCATCCGGCGCAGGGAAACGATGGCGGATCTGCTGGGGCCGGAGATGGTCTGATCTCCACCGTCGGCGGTGTGATTGGAGGCGAGACTGCCATGGAAGAGAACCGCATCACAATTGAGCCTGGGAAGCGATCCGGCCAGCCTTGCATTCGGGGGCTTCGCATAACGGTTGCGGATGTGCTGGGTTGGCTGAGGGCCGGGATCAGCGTGGAGCAGATTTTGGCTGACTATCCGGACCTGGAGCCCGCCGATTTCCCAGCCGTTCTCAGTTACGCAGCGGGCAACAGAACGGCCCTTCGCGAATCCTGAAACTCCCCCACGGGCCGCCCCGTCCTGATAAGGTGTTGCGCGGAGGGTTTTGCGATGCAAGTGGGAATGAAAGTGGCGCGGGTCCTGGCATTCGTGGGGCTCGCACTGGGGCTGTCCACAGCCGTTTATGCGGACTCGCTGACAGTCAAGACCGAACAAGGCAAGGTACAAGGCAAGACCATCAACGACGGCAAGGTGAAGGCGTTTCTGGGGCTGCCGTACGCGGCGCCTCCAGTAGGCGACATGCGCTGGAGAGCCCCCGAGCCGCCAGCCAAGTCGAAGGGTGAGCGCGATGCGACCAAGTTCGGCGCGCGCTGCGCGCAGGGCCGGGAGTTTGAGGACATGGTCTTTCTGGACAGCGGGCCAAGCGAGGACTGCCTGTTCCTGAACGTCTACACGCCCGCCGACTCAAAAGAGAAGAGCAAGCTGCCGGTAATGTTCTGGATTCATGGCGGCGGGTATTCGGGCGGGGCCAGCTCGGAGCCGCGGCATAACGGAGACTTTCTGCCCACCAAGGGCGTGGTGCTGGTGACCATCAACTACCGGCTGGGGGTCTTCGGATTTCTGGCCACGGCAGACCTGGCCAGGGAGGCCAACGGCGCGGCAGGCAATTACGGGCTGCTGGACATGGTGGCCGCGCTTCAGTGGGTCAAGGCCAATATCAAGAAGTTCGGCGGCGACCCGGACAATGTGACCATCTTCGGCGAGAGCGCCGGGTCGGCTGCCGTGAGCACACTGATAGCGTCTCCGGCAGCGCGGGGGCTGTTTCACAAGGCTATCGGCGAGAGCGGCGGAGCGCTGGGCGAAGGGGTGATTGGTGCTGACTCACTGGAAACCCACGAAAAGCGCGATGGAGAGTGGGTCTCTTCGCTGGGGGTAACTTCACTGGCGGAGTTGCGAGCGTTGTCGACAGAGAAGATTCTTGATGCCGCCAAGAAAAAGGGCATGGTTGGCTTTTCGCCGGATATCGACGGCAAACTGCTGACCGAGCCGATCGCCGACACCTACGCCGCCGGAAAGCAGGCCCATGTGCCGTTGCTTGCCGGTTGGAACCGCGACGAGGGCAGCTTTCTGGCCAACGGCATGACGGCGACAAAGTGGAAAGCCTTTGCTGCCGAGAAGTTCGGCGAGCGGGCGGAGAAGTTCCTCACGCTCTATCCCGGCGACACGGATGAGCAGGCGGTGGATTCGGCCATCGACTATGGCAGCGACTCCTTCATTGCCTTCGGCACCTGGAAATGGCTGGAGGCGCACAGGAAGACCGGTGAGTCGCCGGTCTACCGCTACCACTTCGAACTGCGAGCGCTGCCCAGCAAGTACCACCCCGGCACCTTCGCCTTCCACTCCGACGACATCGAGTATGTATTCGGCACACTGGACACCCGCCCCGGCGAAACCGTCCGCCCCGAGGACCGCAAGCTGAGCGATCAGATGATGAGCTACTGGACCAACTTCGCCAGAACCGGCGATCCCAACGGACCGGGACTGCCCGAGTGGCCGAAGTACGACAAGGACGACTCGCTGATCCATCTGGACAGCGCCATTACCGCAGGCCCGGATACGCTGCGCCCGAGGTATGAGTTTCTGCTCAAGGGGATGCCGGCGTTCCATTTCTAAGGTGTGACGGAGCCCTGCGCCCACAAGAATGGCCGCCTGAGGGCGGCCATTCTTGTGTGGAGTCAAGAGAAGACGGGAGGGATGCAACGCTCCATTTGGCTTTAAGACTTTCACCCTGGTCAGGGATTCAGCGATTGACGCCTGCCGCCTCGGCAAAACCGGCAGCCAAATCCGGGGGAATGGTGCTGGCGGGAGGCGGGCTTGCGAAGGAAGAGTCCTTGGCGTTGATGGCGGTAGAGTAGTCGGGTCCGAGGCCGAGTTTCTTGAGGGCGCGCGAGTCGGGCATCAGCTTGGTTTGCCAGCCCTGATCGGCCTGATACTTCTGCATGGCCGCCTCTGTTTCGGCGTCCCATCTGCCGTTGGCTTCGCTGGTCAGATAGTGTTCACGGATCAGGGCCTCCTGAATCTCAGCAACGCGGGTTGGCTCGATGGCCTGCTGGCCGTGCGGACGGTGCGGCTTGGGCGCTGCTTTGTGGGAGGCGCGCGAGTGGCCGGTGGGAGCCCGGTGGACGCGCGAACCGAAGGCGGGCGATGCGATCAGCGCGGCGGAGAGCACGATTGCCAGGGTGGCTCGAAAAGAAAACACGCCGATCCCACCTTCATGAAACGGAATTGACAAACAAATTACGTTGCAGTGTAACGGAACGTCCCGCATTGCGACAAGAGGAAAATCGATGGAGTACCAAAAAATCCAATGGGTTGCGGGAAAAAGCGCCAGTTGCGGAAATCCGCAACTGGCGCCTCTGGAACGCTACTCCAATGTGCCGCCCAGGTAGTTGATTCCATTGTCTGGGTGGCGAGGATCAATGACTTCGAAGACCACGTCATCGCCGGTTTTGAGCTTGCCCACCACGGCATCGAACTGGTCCTTGGTGCCGGTGGGCTGCTTGTTGATGCGGAGGATTACCAGACCGGGCTCCAGTCCCTGGAGGTCGGCAAATGAGCCGGAGCGGACCGACTGGATGAGCACGCCGGGGGTGTGCAGCTTAGCGGCGGTGGAGGGAGAGACTTCGCGGACCACCATGCCCAGCTTGGCTTCGCTGGCGTTGCCTTTTTCGTCGGGATTTGTCTCGGCCTGCTGGTTGCCCTGGTCGGCAAAGACCTTGTCGCGATCGCCGATGGTGATGGTGGTGTCGGCTTGCTTTCCGTCGCGCAGGTAGCCCATGCGAATGGTCGAGCCCGGCCTGCGGCTGGCAATTTCATTCACCAGGTCGTCGCCGTCCTTGATGGAGCGGCCGTCGATGGTGGTGATGATATCGCCCACCTTGACCCCGGCCTTGTCCGCGGGACCTCCGGAATGAACTTTCTGCACCAGCACCCCGTTCTTGAAGCCGTAGACGCGATTGACAGCGCCTGAGAGCCCTTCGCGGAACTCGATGCCGATGGAGCCGCGGGTGACCTTGTGGCTGGGGCTGATGAGGTCGTTGTAGATATCGACCACGGTGCTCGACGGCAGGGCAAAGCCGATGCCCTGGTAACCGGCCGACTGCGTGTAGATGGCCGTATTCACGCCGATGACCTCGCCGTTCATGTTCAGCAGAGGGCCGCCGGAGTTGCCGGGGTTGATGGCCGCGTCGGTCTGGATGAAGTGCTGGAACTGGCCGCCGGGCCCGGGCTCGATGGTGCGGTTCTTGGCCGAGATGATGCCGGCGGTGACGGTCTGCGACAGCGCAAACGGGCTGCCGATGGCCTCCACCCAGTCGCCCACCGCGACCGTGTCGGAGTTGCCCAGTTTGACGGTCGGCAGAGGGGTGCTGGTGTCGATCTTGATGACCGCCAGGTCGGTGGCCTTGTCAGTGCCGATGACGCGCGCCGGACGGCCCAGGTCCTGGGTGTCAGGGTCGGTGGAGAGCTTGACGTAGATCTTGTCGGCCTTCTCGATCACGTGGTTGTTGGTGATGATGTAGCCCTTGGGATCGACGATGAAGCCGGAGCCCAGGGATTCCTGAACGCCCCCGCCGTTGTCGGGGCTCTCCTGGTCGGGCATCTGGCCGCCGAAGAAGCGGTTGAAGAAGTCCTGGAAGTTGCCCTGACCTTGACCCTGCTGCTGATCTTCGTCCTGGTCGTCGTCAGGGTTCTGCGGCATGGGTTGAACGCGGCCGCGGGGATTGCGGCGGCCCTTGTTTGCGGACTGCTTGGGGAGGGTCTGGGTGTTGATATTCACCACCGCCGGCCCTACCTGCTTGGCAATGCGGACAAACTCGTTGGGAGCGACCGCGGAGTTTATGACTTTGAGGGGAGTAGCATCGGCGCTGTCGCTCTGCTTTACTTGTCCGCGGACCCCATGAGCGGCAAAGGAACCAGCCACAATAGCGGCCGAGAGCGTGGCAAGCAAGACAAACATGGAAGCGAGACGGCGCGTGCGTAGCCGTTCAAAAAGCGATTTCATAGGTTCTTGTGACCTCGTCGGTTGGCCAGCCCTGGGGCCGGCTTGTTGATGGCACTAACTACCAGTATAGCCAGTATCGGGCAAACCCGTCCGGCCGGGCGGCTTTTTACGCTTGTGCATGCAAGGACGCCGGATGCGGCCGCGATGCGAGCCCTGGATGCGAGCCCTGCAGGCGAGCGTCCTGGGCACTGCGACCGAGGAACCGTTCCACCGGTATAGACGCGGGTGTGCGGAAAGTATCGCACGGAACCGTGGTAACATCCGGCATGGAATTCGCCTGGAAGAACGCCGGAATCGTTGCCATCGCGGCTCTGGCGGCTGGAATTGGATTGCCTTTTAGTACGGCGCAAAACGCGCCGCCGAGCCCTTCGACGAACATCCGGGACCGTCTGAACGACATGACGGCCGGGGGTAAGAACGCGTGGACGCCGGAGCAGTTGACGGTGATGGAGCGGCTGCGCGATGCGGCTCTGAAGGATCCGTATGCCCTCAACGAGCTGCGTTACCTGTCCGACAACATTGGCCCGCGACTGAGCGGGTCGCCGCAGGCCGGGCAGGCCGTGGCTTATGTTGCGGCCGAGATGCGCGCGCTGGGGGCCGAGGTTACGCTGGAAAAGGCCAAAGTCCCCCACTGGGTGCGCGGCACCGAGACGGCCGAGGTGGTAGCGTGGCCGGGCCAGACGCCGGGGACGACGCAAAAGGTGGTGTTGACCGCGCTGGGCGGCAGCGTGGCTACGCCCGCCGAAGGACTGACCGCGGAGGTCGTGGTTGTGGACGACTGGAAACAGCTCAGCGCCCTGGCACCGGACGCCGTGAAGGGCAAAATCCTGCTTTTCAACCACAAGTTCGACAAGGAGTTGGCGGCGCAGGGCGGCGGATCGGAGGCCTACGGCGGTGCGGTTGTCTATCGCGGGGCCGGGCCGATTGCCGGTGCGGCGGTGGGCGCGGTGGCTGTGCTGGTGCGCTCAGTGGGCGGAGCAGATTACCGCCTTCCGCACACCGGTTTGACTGAATACGACGATGGAGTTCCCAAGATTCCTGCCGCGGCGGTGACGGCCGAGGATGCCGACATGCTGAAAAACCTCACCAGCCAGGGGCCGGTGAAGCTGCATCTGACGCTGACGCCGCAGACCCTGCCCGATGCGGAGAGCTTCAACGTGATCGCCGACTGGAAGGGAAGCGAACACCCGGAGCAGGTGGTTATCGTCTCCGGCCATCTGGATTCCTGGGACCTGGGCACGGGCGCGATCGATGATGGCGCGGGCGTGGCGGTCTCCATGCAGGTGATTCACCTGCTGCACGAGCTGGGTATGCATCCCAAGCGGACGGTGCGGTTTGTAGCGTGGATGAGCGAGGAAGAGGGATCGGAGGGCGCGGCTGCTTATATGGCCGATCACAAAGATCAGGTTGCGAACCACATCGGCGCCATCGAGAGCGACCTGGGCGCGGATCACCCCACCGGCATTTACTACTCCGGCAAGCCGGCTCTTGGCGGCTGGCTGCGGCCGGTGGCTGGAGTGTTGGACGCAATCGGAGCCGAGACCATGGTGGCCGCCCCGGAGACGGGCGAGGATATTGGCGGGCTCACGGAAGAGGGCGTTCCCAGCTTTGCCCCGGTGCAGGACAATCGCTTCTATTTCAACTATCACCACACGGCGGCCGATACGTTTGACAAGGTGGATCCGAAACACCTGAATGAGAATGCCGCGGTGATGGCCGTGCTGGCGTATGCGCTGGCGGATTCGGCGGAGGCGGCGCCGCGATAGGGGAAGAGCAGGGAACAGGGAACAGGGAACAGGGAACAGGGAATAGACCGTTTTTGCTCGGGGAGGGGCGGTGGGTTCCCATTGGTTCTGGGTTGAGACATGATAACTTCCGGATTGGCGGTAACACAACCGGAACCCCGAATGCGGCTCTTCAGCGAAGTTTCCGATTCACGCAAGAGGCGCGTATCCTTGCAGGCAACATGAACCCGAAACGAAATAGGCCAATCGGCGTCACGCTGATCGCTCTCGCATTTTTGTGGATCGGGTGCCTCGGTACCCTCTTCTTGCCCATCATCGGTCTGACTGGTGTCCTGTCTTCCGTATGGGGACTTGCACTCGGATCAATGATTCATTCGGGGGCATGGCTTCACGCGATTTCTTACGTGCTTAATTCTGTGTGGTTCCTCTTGTACGTGTTGTATGCAGTCATTGGATTTGGACTCTGGAGACTAAAGAACTGGGCCCGCAAGAGCGTATTAGGTATTGCAATCGTCGGAGTCACGGCCGGACTTGTTGTCTCCCTCGTTTTTGTTCGACCAATAGCCCTCGGTATCAGCGTGATCGGTATGGCGGTCGTTGAATTTGGCTGGCTAAGTTGGTACCTCATGCGGCCACGCGTTCGATACGCGTTCGGAGCTTGGGGCCGGTACAGCGCCGCTGGTGAGTGGATCGAACCTCCGGGCCTCTCATGGCGAGGGAGGTTGGGCATCGGCACGCTTGCGGCAACCTCTCTCGTTGTTCTCTTTGTGATTCCACTGTTCTTCGGAGTTGAAGCAACCATGCGAGCTTCTGATGCATATAAACTCACTCTGAAAACGGCGCAAGCGTCTCCCTGCATTACGAATGCATTGGGCTCACCATTTGTCCCAGGCTGGCTGGTGGAGGGAAGTATCAGTGAATCCTCTATCAAAGGCTCAGCAGAGCTCAGCATCCCCGTCAGTGGGCCGAAAGGAAAGGGTACTCTCGACGTGCAAGCCAAGAAGCTCAACGGGAATTGGAGGATCGACTCGTTGGTCTTCACACACGGCCCGATCCGCTCTAGCATTGTCCCATCCGAATCAAATCAAGCCTGCAAGTGAGCTTATTTCCGATTCCGGGTGTATTGTCGCCAAACCGGAATTTACCATTCAGGAACCTATGCTGGTTTTCTGTTCCCTGTTCCCTGTTCCCTGTCCCCTTCTTTCTCACGCTTCATGCGCCGTCGGCACATGCGGCTGTGGCACCAGTTCCGTCAGCGCAATTCCGGCCAGAATGAGTAGCGCGCCGGATGCGGGGCGCAGGCCCAGACGCTCGCCCATGATGAGAAACGAAGTGATCCAGGCGAAGACCGGCTCCATCGTGAGCAGCAGAGCCGTGTGCGTGGGGGGCAGCACAGACTGCGCCCAGCTTTGGATGGAGAAGGCGGCGGCGGTAGCCAGCACGGCGGCAATTCCAAGGGCGATGGCGAGCCGCGGCGTCCAGGCAATGTGCGGATGCTCGATGAACGGCAGGCTGAGGGCCATAAAGACCGCGCAGAAACCTACCTGAAGAAGCGCCAGCGGCTGGAAGCCGATGCGGGGAGAGACGTGGCTGAGGGCGATGCAGTGGAATGCGAATCCGACGGCGCAGCCAAGGGTGAGCAGGTCGCCGAGATTGATGGTGGTCAGGTCGGGCAGGAGGGCGAGGATTGAATTGACCGCCGAGTGCTGCGCATGGGGATGGAGGGGGGCGGGCGCGGTGAGCAGGACAATGCCCACGAAGGCGAGGAAGGCGCCGAGAAATACGTTCCAGCCCGGCCGGCGGGCGTTGGGCGGGTGAACGCCGGGAATGAGGGAGAAAAGAGGGACCAGGACTACGAGGAGGCCAGTGATAAAGGCGGACTTGGAGGGGGTGGTGCGGGCGAGGCCGGTGGTCTGGAACTGGTAACCGGTGGCCAGGCAAAGGCCGACCAGGGCTCCGGCGGCCACTTGCCAGCGACGGATACGGCGCCAATAGCGGTGATAGGCCACGGCCAGCACCAGAAAGGCCAGGGTCATCCTCGCCAGGTTGAAGGCGGCGGGCGTGGCATCGGTCAACGCGCCCTTGATAAGCACAAAGGTCGATCCCCACACGGCCACCACGAACAGCATGAGCAGGTAGGCGCGAAGCTTCATCTGTCTGCATTATGGCAGCCAGGCAACGGGTGAGCAGCGGTCCCCCCGGGGCTAAACTTGAAACAGCCCCCACACCCTGGAGCCGCCTTGCACACAGAACGCCTCATCCGTCCCGCCCGCAACGTCTACGGCAGCCTTCGCCTTCCCGGCGACAAGTCCATCAGCCATCGCTACGGCATGTTGGCCGCCTTCGCTGAAGGAACCTCGCGCTTTACCAACTTCTCCACCGGCGCCGACTGTGCCTCGACCCTCGCCTGCATGCAAGGCCTCGGCGCTAAGATCAACAGAATCAGCGACGGAGCCGTCGAAATCAGCGGCGTCGCCGGCCGCGTAACCCCCTCCAACCAGCCCCTCGACTGCGGCAACTCCGGCTCCACCATGCGCATGATCTCCGGCCTGCTCGCGCCCCAGCAGGGCCGCTTCACCCTCATCGGCGACGCCTCGCTCTCTCGCCGCCCCATGGAGCGCATCCGCAAACCCCTTGAAGCCATGGGCGCTCGCCTCACGCTCACCGATGGCCACGCCCCGCTAACCATCCACGGCAACCCGCTCCAACCCATTTGCTATACCACCCCCGTTCCCAGCGCCCAGGTTAAGACCTGCGTCCTCCTCGCCGGCCTCCAAGCCACTGGAAGCACAACGGTTAGAGAAGCCGTCCGCACCCGCGACCACAGCGAGCTGGCCCTCCGCGCCTTCGGCGCCACGCTCACCCGCACTCTCGACTCGGTCTCCATCTCCGGCCCGCAATCCCTCCACGCCATCTCGGCCGCCGTCCCCGGCGACATCTCCTCCGCAGCCTTCTTTCTCTGCGCCGCGGCCATCTTCCCCGGCTCCGGCCTGGTGCTTGATTCGTTGGGACTTAACCCCACTCGCGCCACTCTGCTCGACGTGCTCACCGCCCTCGGCGTCCACATCGCCGTCCTCAATCTTGAGGAGAAGAATGCCGAATTGGTCGGCACCGTCCAGATCTCCGCACCGTCTGAGGGCCTCGGATCGACTGAAGTCAGTGGCGCTCTCGCCGCCCAGCTCATCGACGAGCTCCCGGTGCTTGCAGCCATCGCCCCCTACACCAGCGGCGGCATCCGCATCCGCGACGCCAGGGAACTCCGCGTCAAGGAATCGGACCGCATCGCCCTGGTTGTAAAGAATTTGCGCGCCATGGGCGCCGAGGTAGGCGAATTCGAAGACGGGCTCGACGTTCCCGGCGGCCAGACCCTCCACGGCGCCGCCATCGACTCCGGCGGCGACCACCGCATCGCCATGGCCTTCAGCGTTGCCGCTCTCCGCGCCCAAGGTGAAACGCTCATCCAGGGCGCCGAATGCGCCGCCATCAGCTTCCCCGAGTTCTTCGATCTCCTCGACCTGGTCGCCGAACGCTAAGGCGACCTCGGATCAAGCCTCTGCCTTGAAAGGGCGCGGCCAGGTACCGGGGCACCCTCCAGGGTCGGGGTGCCGCGCCGCTGGATAGGCGAAGGAACCCCGGGGCTTTACAGGCCGCGGAAAAACTCGGTCCAGCGTGGATTCGCGAGGGTTTTGTATCAGGGCACAATTTCAATCGTGCCGTAAGTGCCACAGAATCAATGTGGGCTTTAGCCCCTGAGGGCCGCTTCTCGGGATTCTGGCGCGAAAAACAAGACTTTTCCCGCAGCCTTTTTAGCCCCCGAGGGAATGTTTGCTCGCGGCCCCCGCCTTCCCGAGGCCCGCATGCATCAAGAGGCAACCGAACCTGATCCCACTCAAAACAAAAGGCCTGTCAAGCTTCTCTCCAAGCTCGACAGGCCCTGTTTCTTCCTCAGCGAACCGCCCTTACCGCGACGCCGGCGGCGCCGTAGTTGGCCCCTTGTCCGGCTTGGCAGGCTCCAGTCCCGGCACCACGGGCGTCGTCTGCACATTCCCCGACGCAGCCTCGCTCAGGTTGATCCCGTAGTGCTGCAAGGTCGAAGCCAGTATCTGATACAGGGTGGCGCGATCCTTGGCATAGGCGGCCTGCGCCGCAATCAGGCTGTCCTCCGCCACCGCCAGGCTGCGTTGCTGCGCCAGAACAAGCGCCGTGGTGGAAGCGCCCAGCTTCAGCTTCTTCTGTTCGTCCACCAGGCTTTGCCGGTTATAGTCCCTGCCTGCCAGGGCGGCCTGAACCTGTGCCCGGTCGTTGGTCAATGCGAACTGCTGATTCACCACCTGCATGCGAATCTGCGTGTAGAGCTGCTCCAGCCGCAACTCCGCCTGCCGGTACTCCATCAGCGATCGCGCCTGCACCGACTGCCCGAACTTGTTGCCGATGGGAATGCTGACGTTGAACCCCACCCCCCTGTCGGGAGCCGAGTCATTGAAGGCGTGGTTGACCGCCGTTCCGTAGCCGGTGCTGGGGATCGCCGGGCACTTGTCGCCGGGATAAAACGACCCATTGCAGTCCGGATTCACGGAGCCGGCGATCCCGGTTCCGCTCAAATACGCATAGATGTCCACTTGCGGCAGCAGCGCGTTCCGCGCGCCCTTCAGCGTGATCTCATCGTTGCGCAGCGTCAGCACCGCCTGCTCCAGCTCCGGCCTGTGTTGAAAAGCCTCCTGCACCAGCGCCTCGATCGGCTGCTTCTCCTCCGGAGTCTCCGCAATGCTCACGCGATCGGTCGGAATCACGGCCGCCGCCACCAGCGCGGCATCGTTCAGGTTCCGCGCCACGGCTTGCTTGATGATCTGCTGCTGGTAGTTGAGGCTGCTCTGCGAGCTGATCAGCGCCTGCTTGTCCGCGGCCACCTGCTGGTCTGCGTTCAGCACGTCGATTGGCGCCATCGCGCCGAACTGCAACTCCTTCCGGTTATCGCTCGCCACCTTGCTGCTCTGTTCCAGGGCGCGCCCCTTGGCCTGCACGTCCTCGTAGGCCTGCACCAGCCCCCAGTAGATGGTCTCCACCTGATTCACGGTGTACAGAATCTGCTGCCGGAACGACGAGTCGGTGATGCGCCGGTCGTTCAACGCCTGGTACATGAACCGCTTGTTCACCCAGATGCCCGCTCCGTACAGCAGGTGCTGGGTCACCGTGGCCTTGAAGTTGGAATTCAGCTCAGGGCTGTAGAGCACGGTGCCGTTGGTAGAAGTGGCTTCGGTATTGTTGAAAGCAAACTGGAATGCCGTGCCGGTCACAAAGCCCTGGTTGTAGGTGAAGTCGTAGGTATTGGTCCCGATGTTTCCGCCCGCGAAAAAGCTGGTGGATGGGGTGGTTGCGCGATCGATCTGGATGTTCGATGTAACGGATGGTTCCAGGGCCTCCGGCGTTGGACCGGCGCCGGCCGTGGTCAGCACCAATCCGGCGCTGCCGGAACCCGCGCCGCCCGAGCCAACCGTCGTCCCGCCAGGGCCGCCGCCGGTAATCAAGGTCGAGGCGGAGCCGCCCAGCGTCCCCTGCACCAAACCGGCCGGTGCCCCCAGCGGCGCCACTCCGGTCCGGGTCCGCAATATATCCGTATCCGCAATATCCAGATTAATGCGGGCAATGGCGATGTCGTAATTGTTCTCGAGCGCCAGTGCGATCGCATCCGAAAGGCTCAGGTAGATCTTGCCGTCCTTCACCAGGTCGGTTAGCCGCACCGAATTCGCAAAGCTTGTCTTGGGGATGGAGGTCGGCTTGAACGTGTTGATGGGGTTGCCCCAAAGGCGAGCGGCGGGCTTTGAAAAATCGCGCGCCGACGGACGCAGGTCCAACGGCTGGGTCAACGCAGGCGCCGGCGCCGCGGGCAACTCCGACGCCGCCTTGTCTCGTGCCGTTGCCCCAGCCCCCGTCACCGCCTGTTGGGCAAATCCTGAAGGCGCTCCCGCCGCCAATGTCAGCATCACTGCCGCTATCGCGCACAGCCGTTTGCCCGCCTGCCCGCGCGCTGTCCGGCCGCTCCCCGCTTCTTCGCGCGCAGCCTCATCCTGCTGCTCAAACAGAGGCTTACCGTTGAAATGCATGATTCCTCTCCACGAATTGCCGAGGCATGTGGCGTGCCATTCTTCAAGACGACCGGAGAACCTCTCCGGACGCAGATTTGCGATTTGCCAGGACGATTTTCGCTTCCAGCCGCGCCTTCGGGCACCTCTGGCAATGCGCGCCCGACACCCGGTTCGTTCCAGCCAATTCATTCTCCGCATCCCCATTCCCAGGTTTCCCGCCGGCCGGACTGCCTTCGCACAAAGAAAGCTGAGTATATCCCACTCGCGCTCCCCGCTCCTGCGGGCGCCGCCGTCGATTACCCTGTTATCGAAGCGGTTATCTGTGAATGACTTCGCCCAATCCGTTACGGACCTGCAGACCTGGAAGCTCACCCTGGCCTACGACGGCACGGACTTTCGCGGCTGGCAGGTGCAGCCCGGCGAACCGACCATCCAGGGCGAGTTGCAGGCCGCCCTGGGCCGCATCACCGGCGAATCTCCCCTGCCCCAGGGCTCAGGACGCACCGATGCCGGCGTCCACGCTCTGGGCCAGGTGGCCAGCTTTGCCTTGCAAGCCAGAATCCCGCCCGAGAACCTGCTTCGCGCCCTCAACCGCACCCTGCCCCCATCCATACGAGTCCTGGAGACGAGAACGGTGCCAGGCGCCTTCCATGCGCGGCACTCGGCAATCGCCAAAACCTACGAATACAGGGTCTTCCGTGAGCCGGTCTGCCCACCCTTCCTGGCCCGCTATGTCCACGCCTGCCCTTGGCCAATGGACGTGGAACTCCTGCAAAAGTCCGCCCGCCTGTTTGAGGGCCAACACAACTTCCTGAGCTTTGCCGCCACCGATCCCGATCTGGCCAGCCGCGGCGTTGACCCAGCCCCGAAGCCAGACCAAAACGCGAAAGCGCCCACGGCGCCGTCGGCGGTGTCGGCCGTCCGAACCATCTTTTCCTCAGCGTGGGAGCAGCAGAAGACCGAGGCTGGCGATCTTCTCGTCTATCGTGTCCGCGGCAACGGCTTTCTGCACCACATGGTCCGCAACCTGGTAGGAACCATGCTCGATGTGGGCCGTGGCCACCGAAAACTTGAGGAAATCCCCGCAATCATCGCCGCCAGCTCACGCTCCGCAGCCGGCCCCACCGCTCCCGCGCGCGGACTGTTTCTGCATTCGGTGGAGTATGACGACCTGGAATCGTCCCAAAAGACCGAATAAAGGCTTTTCTTCATCCCTAAAAAGGACTATATTCAGACTGTTCAAGAGCGATTGGAGGGTGCCATGCGTTTCTCAACCCAGATCAAGCCCATCAGCTACGTAAAAGCCCACGCCGCCGAACTCCTTGACCGCATCACTGAGGAGCGGGAGCCAATCGTCATCACTCAGAACGGCGTGGCGCGGGCGGTGCTGGTCGATGTTCACTCCTACGAAGAGTCGCAAGAGACGATGGCGCTCCTCCAAATCCTGGCCATCGAAAACAAGCAGATCGAAGCCGGGAAGACGATACCAATCTCCGAGGTCATCAAAGAGCTTCGCAGCCGGCGCAAATCGCCAGCGCCGCCTGCCCAGCCGGTGAAGCACACTCGGCCAACGCCGAAGTGAATGCCGGCCTTCCCATACCCCTCCTGCTACCCTGAAACCACCGTATGCCATTCCTTCCCCGCATTTCGGCCTTCTCTCGCGTCACGGCGCTGGCCGCGCAGCGGCCGGTCCACGCCGCCTTCGCCTGGCTGCACGGAAATCCCCTACGGATCATGGACTGGCAAGCCCAACTTGTGGCCATTCCAGCGCCGCCCTTCGGCGAACAGGCCCGGTCGGAGTGGCTTGCGGCTCGCTTTGAGGAGGCTGGTCTCAGCCAGGTCCATACGGACGCCGCCGGCAACGTCTTTGGATTCCTGCCCGCGGCCAACCTGCCCCCCGAGAGCACCGGCCCGGTGGTCGTGCTGTCAGCGCACCTCGACACCGTCTTTCCCGCCGATACCCCGCTCAATCCTGTGGTCGACGGCGACCGCCTTCGGGCTCCGGGCGCCTGCGACAACGCCGCTGGGGTGGTGGGAATGCTGGCCATCGCTCACGCGCTCGTCCAGGCAAAAGCCGAACTCCCCGCATCCCTCCTTTTTCTGGGCAATGTGGGCGAGGAGGGCGAGGGCGACCTGCGCGGCGTGCGCCATCTTTATAACCAAAGCGCGCTGGCCGGCCGCATCGCCGCCCACACCGTCCTCGATGGAGCCGGCGCCGACTCCGCCGTCACCCAGGCCCTGGGCAGCCGCCGCTACCGCATCACCGTAAACGGCCCGGGAGGCCACAGCTTTACCGACGCCGGTACTCCCAATCCGATTACCGCCCTCGCCTTCGCCTTGACCACCCTGGCGGAAACCCCGTTGCCCGAAGATCCCCGCACCACCCTCAACCTGGGCACCATCCATGGCGGAACGAGCGTGAACTCCATCCCCGAGAGCGCCCAGGCCTCCATCGATTTCCGCTCCACCTCGCCCGAGCAGCTCCTCCATCTTGAAGCAGCGTTGCATCGCGCCGTCAAAGACGCCGTCGAGCGCTCGAATGCATCGGCAAAGACCACCGCTGCGTGCAGCCGGGGACTTCTCTCTTTCACCATCCACAAAATCGGCGACCGCCCCGCCGCGCAACTGCCCGCCGATTCCCCCCTCCTGGAAGCTCTGCAGGCCGTGGACCGCCATCTGGACCTGCGCACCGATCTCCGCCTGGGCTCGACCGATGCCAATATCCCCCTCTCGCTGGGCATTCCAGCCTTGTCCATGGGCGCCGGCGGCGAGGGCTTCGGCGCGCATACCCAGGCCGAGTGGTATTCCGCCAGGGATCGCGAGGTCGGCCTGAAGCGGGTGCTGCTGCTCACGCTCGCCATCATCGAATGGGCTGCGGAACAGTAGCGCTTCTCTGCTACACTCCGCGCATGCGCGTCTCTTCCGCCCTGGTCGCCGCAGCCCTCGCCGCCGCGTCTCTCAGCTCAGTTTGCCTTGCTCAAACCTCCACCCCCAAACACGCCACTCCGAAGCGGGTCAGTCCGGCGCCGGCCCCGCTCAACACCGTGCCTGAGATCATCTTCTTCAACGGCGTCATCTACACCGGCGAAGGTCTTGCGGAGGACAGGCCTGAAACCGTCCAGGCCATGGCCATCGGCGGCGGCAAAGTCCTCGCCGTCGGCACAACCGAGGAAGTCACACGGCTGGCCGGCCCCAAGACCCGCCTTCGCGACCTGAACACCGCCAACACCAGCACCTTCGTCTTTCCCGGCTTCAATGACGCCCATACCCACCTGGGAAACGCCGGCCGTACCAAACTCAATGTGGACCTCACCGGCGTCAAATCCCTGGCCGCAATGCTGGCCAAAGTCCAAACCTCCGCCAACGTCGCCCCCCCAGGCCACTGGCTCACTGGCGGTAACTGGGACCACACGCTTTGGGCCGACAAGTCCCTGCCCACCCGCCAGGACCTCGACAAGGTCACCGGGGGCCATCCCACCTTTCTCGAACGCATCGACGGCCACATCTCGATCGCCAACTCCGCCGCCCTGGCCGCTGCCGGCATCACCGGCAAGACCAGGCCGCCGCAAGGCGGAGCCATCGACCTGGACGCAAACGGCGAACCCACCGGAATTCTCCGCGAATCGGCGCAGGAACTGGTCTACAAAGTCATTCCCCCGCCCATCCACGACGAGCGCCGCCGCGGCGACGAGTTGGCTATCGCCGACGCCCTAGCGCACGGCGTTACCAGCGTGCAGGACTTCAGCGACTGGGAGGATTTTCTCGTCTTCGAGGAACTGGAAAAGGAGGGCAAACTCAACCTGCGCATCACTGAGTGGCTGCCCTTCAACGATTCGCTTAAAGATCTGGAGAAGAAGCGCGCTCATCATGACGCCAACGATCCCATGCTCCACACCGGGATGTTGAAGGGCTTCATGGATGGCTCGTTAGGCTCACGAACCGCAGCCATGAAAGCCCCCTACTCCGACGATCCCGGCAACTCCGGCCTGCCCCAGTACACTCAGCCGCAGCTCAACCAGATGGCCATCGAGCGCGCCCAGGCCGACTTCCAGCTCGGCTTCCACGCCATCGGCGACAAAGCCGTCGCCATGGCGTTGGAGGCGCTGACTGAAGCGAACCGTGCAAGTGAGAACCCATTCTTCTGCCGTCCGCCCGGCCAGGAGCCCCGGCCAATGGACGAAAAGATAGCCTGTCCGGAGCGGCCCTTCCGCGGTCGTGGCCGCATCGAGCACGCCCAGGTCGTCGATCAATCCGAAATCATGAACTTCAGGCTGCAGGGCGTCATCGCCTCCATGCAGCCCAGCCACCTGCTCACCGACATGAACTGGGCCAAGGACCGCCTTGGCCCGCAGCGCGCAGCCTACTCTTACGCATGGAAAGCCTTCCTTGACGCCGGCGTGCCCCTGGCCTTCGGCACCGACTACCCGGTCGAGCCCATCACGCCGTTTCGCGGCCTCTACGCCGCCGTGACGCGCAAAAATGAAGCCGGAACCAAAGAGTATTTCCCGAAAAACAAGATCACCCGCGGCCAGGCCCTTTACGCCTACACCCAGGGCTCCGCCTACGCCGAATTCGCCGAGAAACACAAGGGCAAACTCGTGCCCGGCTACGACGCGGACTTCATCCTCGTCGACCGCAACCTCTATGCCGTCCCCGCTCCGGCCATTCTGTACACCGTAGTCCTGGAATCCTTCGTTGCCGGGCAGGAGGCCTTCACCGGCAACACGGATGCTCAATAGCACACACTTCTAACGGCCACGGAGGATCTCCGCTCTCGTGTGTCGCCATAACCCCACAGCCTGCGGTAAAACACAATCTGGAGGGAAGCGGGGGTTTCAACCCCCGCATAAAGCCAACAGAATCGGAGCGGGCCTGGCCCAAGGAGCCTCTTGCAAAATTCCCAACGGCGGCATTTGCTTTGTTCCTGCTGTTGTTTTCACGTGATTTGGAAGGCATGAGATCGCTGACCTTGCCTGAGGTCCGCTGCGAACAGATCGCCTCAGAGTCGAAGATGAACGGCGGTGAGAGGTGTGGCCGCCGATCTTTCGCCGCCCCCTTGGCGGTGTCTTCATGATTCACCGAGGTCTCCGAAGCACCCCTCTCCTCAGTCGGAAATCCATGCCGGACTGATCCGAATTCAAAACTCGCGTCCTGGTTGCGCCAGATGGAATTTTGGCGAGGCACAGGTGAGACGATGGCCGGATTGAGCGTGCCACAGCAGTACCAGGTCATAGATATAGAAGATCGGGGGAGCGGTTCGCTGCGTGGCCTGTCGAATGTCGCCGGTCTCTAGCGCTTGTGGAAGAAGCGTCTGGCATCGTAAAGCAATGCAGCGGAGCGGAGGCGATCCGGTATTTGGGGGTTTGGAAGCAGCCACTCCAGGCAAAGCGAGGCACTGGACGCGGCCACGCCCACTCCCACGCCCATCCCCGCGCTGTGCAGTGCGAGGCCGGCGAGAGGCGCAAGAACCGGAGCTGCCTTTGCTGCATACCGCGCTACCGTCGCCAGTCCCGATCCACGAACGATGCGCGTGTACTCATTGAGCATCTTGATCATGTGGTCGTATGCGTCTTGCCGGTCGACGTTGCCTTCATACATCAGCTTCAGCCAACCTTGAAAATCCTGACGTGTCTCGCATAGATCCTTCCGGGATGCCAGCTTTGCCGCCTTACGAAGAAGTTTCACATCACTGCTGTGATCGTCTTCGGGCACGAAGAACTCCCATCCAAACATCGCATAGGGCGCCACTGCTGCGTCCCGGCTTTCGCCCTCGGCCAGCCGCACTCCCTGGTCGGTTGAAAACTCGGCGTACGATCCATACGCAATCACCGGCTCAACCGGAACGCCAGGAATTTTGGCAAGAGCGAAGAGCTTAGTTGCGACCTCGTTGTGCAGCATGCTGGCGACATACAAGCTCAGGACCGAGCCGGTCACGATGTAGGCCACATCGTTCTCTTTGGCCAGTCTGATCTGCGCTTCAATCGCCTGCGTAAGGTCCGAACGGCCGCATTCCAACTGACTTAGATCCGGTTGGTCATGGATGGTCTGCCAGTCCTGTTGCGCCTCCTTGCCCCACGGCAGTTCAACTGCCCGGTTGAACTCGCCGAGTACGTCCAGCAACTCGCGCTGGCGATCCGGATCCCATCCCTGTTGAATCCATCTGTCTCTCTGATCCCCATTCGGATCAGCCTGGCCTTCGCCACAGAGTTCGCTGGCCGCCGCTGGCCTGGGGATCACGAGCTTGTCGAAGAGCAGAACATCGGCAACAAACGCCCGCGGTTTCAGGTGGTCTCGAACCGAAAACGTTCCCCACTGCTGCAGTTTCATGAATTCTCCCTTCAATCACTTCGACGCAAATTGACGGTAAGGTTATCTGCCCCAGCGCAAATGCCCTCCAAAGGGCGGGCCATCCGCCGGTGAATGATCATTCTGTCTTCTTGTGCTCGGTCTTTTTCGAACCGCCGAAGGGTATCACCACACCGGCCCCGACAAACACCCCTGTGGAAGGCGATGTGACTAATGCGCCGCCTGCCAAGAATGGATTTGCCAAGGTCAAATTAGGCTGGAACGGGCTGCCCGGCGCTACTCCCGGACCAGTCGGGATTGACACCAGGCCGACGACATGGACTTCGACTCCGGAGACATGGAGCGGGACATCGGCTGAAGCCTTGAATCCCGGATGAGCTCCAAAGCTTGCATCAAGTTTCACCTTCTCTTTGTCCTTGCCTTGGAGTTCCACGCTGGCGCTATAGGTCGGTTTGCCCTTTGGATCTTCTGAGTAGCCGACTCCAAGCTTGAGTCGATCGTTCGTGAGCGCCCCGGTTACCGCACCCAACCCGGCTGAAAGAGGCGGGGCGACGAGCGTTCTTCCCGACTTCTGCCCGACAATCGGAAGGTCGAGTTTGGCATTTGTCACGGCCAAAGCGACGACTGGGGCCGCCAGACCGAGGACCGGGAGTCCGACACCGACGACCGTTCCCACCGGGTCGGCTTTGAAGTCCAGTTTGAATTCATCCTTGAGTTTCTTTAGGACACGTTTCTCCAGTGCCTGGACCTGGGGCGACTTTTCCGCGACTTTTGCTGCCGCGAGGGCGACCGCGCCCGTGTCGGTGCCGACTTGAGAGGCCTGGGACGCGTACGCAGGCGGAACAGTCTGCGCCTGGTACGGCGGCGGCGTGGCAGTGGGCTGCAACACCGCAGGCGCCTGCCCGTTCGTTCCTTTAACATCGACGAGCCGAATGGGGTTACAGCCAACATACCTGTAAACATTCGGCCCGTCGCCGATTCCAGTCGGATCAGCCGCCGTCCACCTACCCAGCCAAGGCGCATAGTATCGAGCCCCGTGGTAGCCAAATCCGGTCTCCTCATCCCGTTCCTTGCCGGTGTAGCGATAGCGCTTCCTGCTCACCTCCGCGGAGGCTTGCGTCGCTTCAAAGGACGTGCTGCCGTAGGGATAGAACTCCTCGTAAGTGATGATGGAAGCTTCCTCATCGAGTTCCAGTACGGCCGAACCAAGGTGGTTGCTGAACTGAAGCCGGATGTGTGGCTTGGGTTCGGCGGTGCGCGACGATTCATGGATCGTCTTTGTCTCCACCAGAGCGATGCGCCGCTTGTCGTCCATCACATGCAGGGTCTCCCGCTCCATCGCGGCCGTCCCCACGCTATCGTACCTGCGATAGAGTTCATAGCCGCCCAGGTAATCGCGCTCATCCTTTCTTGACCCCGATGCGCGTTCGGTGATCTTGCGGACGCGCTGCCCTGACGAGTCGTAAACATAGTAGGTGGTCTCGCCCAATCCCGTATTGACGACTTGACGCCGCGTGGCATGAAGCTGATCCTTGAAGTCCCAATCCATCCGCGGCAGGTGCGGCATTTGAGTCATATTGCCCGCGGCGTCATAGGCGTAGCGCTCCAGCTCCTGGCCCACACGGGTGCTGCTCAGGCGATTGTTCCCCGGGCGCGCATGGGATTCGTCGTAGCCGTACGATCGGAACCAATTCCCCTCCGGAGCCGAATGAAGCAGGCGGAGAATGTTTCCGACTGCGTCGTAATCGTATTGCTCGCGATAGCGGTGCAGGGCGTGGCCGTCGGAAGGAAGCGGGTAGTTCATCCTCGGCGCATCGTCGCAGGTAGTTTGCGGCTCGCCGGGCTCGCCGGCGTGTTCGCGTCCGTCTGCGCAAATCAGGCGATAGACCGCATCGTAGACATACTCGTTGCTCGGTGAAACAACCTGATTCTTGAAATACACCGTCTCTTGCGCGTCGTCGCGAATGGAGGTGATGTTGCCCACGGGATCGTAGGTGTAGTGCAGATCCTGAAGCCGGGTGCGATCCTGTCTCCGGTCAGTCAGCAGGTGCGTCATGCGGAAGGTCAGGGGATCGTAAGCGTAGTGCGTGCGAGCGCCGTTGCCGTAGTCAACGATCTGCCGTTGGCCCTTGGCGTTGTAATTGATGTAAGTCACAAACGGCGTGGCTTCAGTAGCCCCGCGCAGGTTGACCGCCAGTGATTCGAGCAGATTCGATTCGTTGTACTTCGGCCGTGCGACGCTCGCGTCGGGGGTGGTTAGCGCGATGGTCCGGTTCAGCGCGTCGAATGTCGAAGCGCTGCTGAAGACTGCCGGTTCCAGCTCGGGAGACGCAGCCCAGTTTACATCCTTCTTGTAGTCTTCAAGCAACTGGCGCGAACTCTTGAGGAGGTTTCCTTTAAAGTCGTATCGCTCGTTGGTGGCAATGCCGGCGCCATCGAAGTGCTGGAACGGCTTGCCCCTGAGATTCAGCGCCAGGTCGTTCGGCTGTCCTTCGCCGTAGACGATGCGCTCGGCGAGGATTTCGGGCTCGGCGCCGGTGCGAACATGAAGACTTGTCGGCCGATGCAGGGCGTCATACTGGTGCCGGAAGCGATGCCATCGGCTATCCCACGCCAGCAGCAGTTTGCCCACCGCATCGTTGAGCATCCAGCGCGCGCCTGCGTCCACACTCCTCTGACGAAGACGCGTGCTCAGCATGTCGTAGTCATAGCGCATTATGACGCGGCCAAGGGCGTCGATCACCGCTCGCTGGTTGTTTTCAATATCCAGTTCGGTTCGCGTGGCGAAGTACTCATCGACCGCTGCGCCCTCGCGTTCGAACCGGTTGTGGGCGATGGAAAGAAACGTCCGGCCCAGTGTGTCGGCGTAGGCAACGCTCGGTGTATTCGCATGCACCGCGGCCTTCGTTGCTGCTTGCTCCTGGTCCTTGCCGAGTGCACCGCCGATACGTTCCTCGTACCATGTCGGCAGGTAGTCGGAGCCGGGGAGTTTGCCGAAGTACTCGCCCACATCCCGGTCTTCCGCAGGGTTGATCAGTACCGTGTCGTTAACATCCCAGGACTCCTGCCGCCATGGGTCGAAGACCACTTTCTCGAGCGTATGGTTGGGGTGAAGCGTGGCCACCACCCGCAACACCGGGTCGTAAAACAGGATCGAGCTCACACCGGCCAGATTCGCGAACTCGAAGTTGTGCAGCGCCGTGAAGAAGGGCTCGTACTGGCGGACGGGCTTGCCCTTGTTGTTGAAGATGGTCCAGCCGCTGCCGACCCAGCGCGGGTTGACCTCCGGGCCGCCATCTTCGAGCGGACCGGGTTCGGCCTGGATCTTCTTCTGGATCTCGCGGCCGAAGCCGTCCGAGTAAGAGAACGAATGCTGAATCTTGGTCTGTTGGCCGTGGCGCAGATCGGCGGCATGTGTCTCGCGGACCATGGAGTAGACGGCCGCCGGCTCGGGTTGGGCGTTTTCGCGCGTGCGCAGATAGGCAAACGGATCGTAGACAACGCGCGTCGTGGCCATCTTCAGAATTCGGTGCGGATGACGCAACGGGTGGGCGATATGTTCCAGGATGGTGGATTCGTCGAGATCCGGGTCGAAGCCGTCGAGCGAATCGCCGGCCTGCTGTGCGTGCTTGCCCATGACGGCAGTGCCCACCACCCTGCCGAGGGCGTCAAACGCCACCTCCGACCGGTTGCGGTTCGCGTCGCTCATCCGCCATGGCGCGAGCACCCGGTAGTCGATCTCCGCAGCAGCGGTATTGCCGATCGCGTCGCGGACCAGAGTGGGCATCAGATCGTGGGCATCGTAGACAACCGTGGTTGCGTTGCCGAATGGGTCGAGAAATCGTCGCGGAAGAAAGAAGTGCTCGCGCGCTTGGTTGAGTTCCTCGCGGGCATCGCATTCCTGAGGCGCGTAGAAGACCCGGCCGGATGGAATCCACCAGCGCCCGTCAAAGGTGAGTTCGACATACCTTCCTTCGTGTTCGAGCACGGCGCGGCGATCGGGAAGCAGATCTTCCGCCGGCCCGCCGCGGCGATAGACCTCGGCAAGCAAGCCCGGCGTGAAGGCAAGCTTGTAGCTTTGCCCCGGCAGCGCGAGCGCTTCCACCACGCCGAGCGGCAGGATCCGGCCCAGCCGGTCGGCGCGATAGTAGGTCCGCTTTTCCTCGATCAAACGCCGGTAAGGCCCGTCCTGGATCGCTCCGCGGGCATCGACGTCCTCATAGGGTATGTCGTGGCTGCCGTCGCCGGCGCGGGCGATCTGAGCCTTCAACTCTTCAAAGCGGAAGAGGTTGGTGATCCCCGGCTGCCTGGATGACGGCCGGACGTGGATCAACTCGTAGTCCCGCGATTCGGCCGGAAGCGGCGTGCGATACGCATGCCGCTGCTCAACGGCGTTGGTGAATCGATTCTCAGTGAACGTCAGAAGAATCTGCCGTTGCTTGGCGCGATCGCCCTCGGTCAAGTGCGGGGAAGGATCCGCGAAACGCCGGCCGTATCCGATCGCGACGGACTGGAGCACATTTCCATACTCGTCCACCTCCAGCGTCGCGCTGTGGGAGACACGCGGATCGGCGTGTTGTTTGCCCTCGATCTGGTATAACTTGCGCTCGTAATGGAAGGTCACAGTTTCGCGCGGGTGGGTAAAGTAGACGCCGTGCAAGTTAGGCCGCAGCGGCTGCATCGCAGTAATGGTCGAGTTACTCTCCGAGACCGTGTAGGGCCGGCCCGCAGCCTCGGTGCCATCGAGCGCATACACTTCCTGACGAAGCATCGACCCCTTGAGAGCGCGGCAGGCCTCGCGGGCTTCCAGGGCGGTCAGGTGGTCGGGGAGGATCGTGTCGTCGAGCAACATGGCCGCAAGCGGGTCGGTGTGGGAGGCTTCGGCCGCGATCCCGGGCTCGCGATAGTATTCGTGCGCGAGATGGCGCGAGACGCGGCCGTTGCCGAGGAACACGCCGGTGTGATACCACGTCCTGGTCAGCACGGGCGGCACGTTGGAACTGCTGTCTACGTTGTTCCCGACAGGAAACGCGCTGCTGTTGCTCAGCGTTGCAAACTCCTCCGTGTCGAGCTGCTCGACCATGCCGAAGCCGCGGAACTCGCGCTCCAATCCGTCAAAGAAACCGTGGTGATAGGCATAGGAGCTGACGAAGCGATTGCGGCTCACGTAATCGAAGGTCTCTACGCGCTTCACCGTGTGAACGGGAAACGGCAACCGCGTGAGCCACGGTCTTCCCGCGGCCTTGTCGGCCAGGTAGAACTCGGTGGAGGATGCGTATTCGATGCGTGTTTCGGCCCCCAGATTGTTCTTCACATGGATCAGCAGGTGAGGCTTCTGCCCATCCATCAGATCGATATAGCGCAGCGGTTGTTGTGAGTCGCGCGGCAAGGTTGAAGACCAGAGAAGGCAGGCGGTGCCGCGTCCTAGAAAATCAACCACCGAGATCGAAATAGACTTGTCGGCCGCGGCAAACTGCCGCAGAACCCGCGCGTCGGACCATCCGTTGCCGGCCTGATTCAGATAGATCTCGATCCCATCGCTGGCCAGGTACACAATATCGGTGCATCCGGATCCATCCGTATCGGACAATCTCACGCGCGACTGATCGAAGACGTCTTTGTCCTCAAACCAGGGAGCGTTGTCCATCACAACTTTGGGGCCGAATTCCCCATAACCAAGGTTGGGCCAATAACAGACCTCGCCTGCGCGAATGCGGACCAGATCCGCAAGCCCATCGCCGGACATATCGGCCAGATAAATGGACTCCACACCGTCGGCGAAGATGACATGCGGTCCTTCACGCTCGTCGGTGGGAACCGCAACCCGGATGGCGGGTCCGAAGCCGCAATTCAAGAGCGAGGCATGCCAAAGGAGAGCCTCGTCCTCGGTGATGAGAATGTCGGCGATCCCGTCCCCTGTGACATCGACAAACCTCAGGTTGGGGTCGTTCCAGTCGAGCACAGGAAGCGATTGGAAAGTGCGGAAGCTTCCCCATCCTTCTTCGAGAGTGCGCTCATAAAAACCCGGCGTTGCGGAATTGAACTGGACCAGGTCCAGGTTTCCGTCGCCGGCGATATCGAGAAGCTGTTGCTTCCCCTGGCTTAACGCAGCCAGAGAGGGCCGTCTTGCCACAACTTCACTCGGACCGAAGTGCCCGCCTCCGGCATTTGGCTTGTAATACCAGGCATTTCCCTGCTCGGTCAGCACTCCGGAGATGCCTTCGCCGTCCAAGTCGACCCATTTGTAATTCGCCCCGTCGATCCCCGCCGGAAGGTTCCTGAGGCTCGCTTGATCGACTTCTTTGACTTCATAGTTCCGGTAGCGCCGGTCTTCGAGCGGGCTTGACGTGTAATCCAGTTCCAGCGCCGGCATCGAACTCTTCAGATAGCGTCCATCCGCATGACGCGTGTAGCCGGAATGGATGACAGTGGTGATAAAAGAACCGGCAGGCTTCTGCCGGTATTCGAATTCAGTTGACCGAACCAGACCATCGGCGCCGCTGGACTCGCCGGGAAAATGATGAAACATGAGCACACGCCGGCACAGCCTGTATGTGCGCACCTCAAAGCCCGAACGATACCGCGAAAAGGGATCCATGCGGACCGGCCAGTGGCGATCGGATCGAGGACCGCAGGAACAACGCGTCCACACCCGGCCGCTGCCATCCTCAGGCTCCGCGACGTAATCCTCGTCGCCGTAATCGAAGACAGCCTCGAACATCCAATCGGCGTTCAGAAAGCTGCAGGCTTCCACAGGAGAGGCGCGAAAGCCGGAGCCGCAATCGCCCTCGAGAAGCGGCCGCCGATTGCCATAGTAAATCCGCTTGAGGTAGCGGTTCGCGGTGCGCAGCCGCCCCTGCTCGCTGGCTTTCAAAAGATCGACGCCGTCCGCGTTTTCCGCCGCATACTCGTAAGCGATGGCATTGCCCTTGTCATCGTAGCTCTCGCAGATGAGCCAGCTGAAGATGTGGCTGCGATCTTGCGGGTCGAAGATCCTCGATGCCTCGTCGCGTCCGTAGACGGTCAGCACATTGTCTCGCGAGATCGACCGCCAATACTCGTCCCCATCCTCCAGGCGCGTCCACCGCTCGATGCGCGCAAACAGGCCTTCGATGCGCGGACGATAACGCTTGACCCAATAGCCGTCGATCTCGCCCTCATCGTGAATCCAACCGCCCTGACCATCCCGCAGCAGAACCGGGACCAGGTCTTCAGCGCCCGACAAAATAAAAACGTCGCATTCCTCTGTCTCCTGGCGCCGGTACTTCGGAATCCCCTTATCGGTCTTGCGCGTGACAGAAGGCATGGACATGGACCAGCCGACTCCGAAGGCCGCATTCCCTGACCCGGAATCGTACGACAGCGCCGGCTCCGGTCCGAATCCCGAGCGGCCGGGGCTCAAAGAAAGAGGGATGGTCAACTTGCCGGTACCCGTAGCGGGGTTCGCCTCAAACTTCTCCCCGATGCCGCGAATCGCTCCGCCTCCCTTGGGAAGGCTGATCTGCGGCGCCGCAAATGGAGACGATTCAGACTTGGAGCCGTTCGAATCTGAGGTCGCCTGAGACGATTCTTCGGACATAATTCACCCTATGAGAGCAATCTCGGGGTTAACGTGCTCATCGTGATTTCCCTGCATAGCTTTCCTCTTCATCACGGCAACGATCCCTGGGCCGGACAGATCCGGGAGTTAGCAAGATCGTTTCGACCGCTGATACCGGCATAACAGGAAGACTCGCTCCACCTCGCCGATCTCTGCCGGGAACCGGAATCCCACCTCTGACTGCTCGCTGGTTCTTCCCAGCGGTCCAACCTCGGTGTCGAAAACTCCGCAATAGAGATCCGGCCACTCCTCGCTGGCGATGCACGAGACGTGCAGCGGTTTCTCATGGCGATCATGGCAGCCACGGGTAAACTCGAGCACCCGGCAGTCCGGCCTCCCTTCCTGCGGGCACGGGCATTCTTCCGCCTTCGGACGATTGCAGATCTCATGATCCGGGCCGCTGAACAGGATGGCCATCTTCGAGATCGACACTTCACCGGCTCCGGGGACAAACGGAAACATCCATCGAGCCAGTTGAAGACCAAGCCTCGCGCTGCGCCGCTCTCGCGATGAGCTTTGCAGCAGGTGCCAGGCATCCGAGAACTCGTGACGGACGTCGAACAAGCACCAACCCGAACCGGGCAGATGCTTCTGCGCCGCTTCGCTCGCCACGCGCCGCAGCATCTCGCCGCCTTCCCGCGCCGTGTAATTCAGGTGCAGGACCAGGTCGCTCAGCGTCTCCATGTCGAAGTAGTTGTTCTCCGGCGGCAGCTCGATCCGCCAACGGCTCACCGCTCCCTGGAACTCGAAGGGAAGATACCGCTCATCGCGGAAGTTGAGCTCAAACAAGCCGGAGTCGTTCTGCCCGCTCGATGTGGCGATGGCCTCTCTGGCCGCATAGGTGCGTACCACCCGCGGATCGCACATGCATGCCTCGTAGCCATCGTGCGCGTTGCATCGGCAGCAGCAATGGTCTGCCGGAGCCTCCAGGAGCGGATCGATGCGCGTCACGCTGCTGAGCAATGTCGCGCGGCAATGCACTCCGGTATAGGGACCGGTCACGCATGGAAGCGTGAGCGTCACATTCTTAATGCGGCGCATGTATTGGCCGGGATAGTCGAGGTCAAACATCCATTCGGGTAACTCGATCTCGCACCGGCCAGTGACCTTCAACCGCAGAAACTCCATGGGGAAGTAGAGGCGCAGCGAGAAGTGCTTTGTCAGCTCGTACTCCCGCACATTCTCGTTCAGATACGCTCTCTCCATATGGCTGAGCGCGAAGCCAAGACGTTCCCCGGCCATCAGCCCCTGATGAAGATTGTCCCAGGTCTCCGCGGCGATAAACTGCCTGGTGGTGTGGCCGCGCTCGAAGTTATAAGCGCGTTCAGCCTCGTGCGCCGCATGATACGCCAGCTCATACATTCTGGAGTGCAACGCGGCGGTCTCCTTCTGCAGCCATAGATAGAGATCCGTAGCGGTGAACTTGTCGCGGAGAAAGTCCTGGATTTCAGTCGCGTGCTCAATCTGGCGCTGTTGATTGTTCAGCTCCTGCATGGCCTGATCGCGCCGCCGTTGCGCGCCGAGGATCTGCAGTTCGATCTGCTGGATCTCGATCGGCAGCGTCTGCATCTGGTGGAACCAATCCACGGAGCGGCGATCCCAGCCGGCCTGCGTCATATCGATCGCCGCGTTCGTAGCCTGGATTTCGCCCACTGTCTGCATCACCTTGGCGATGGTCTGAAAGAGCCCGGCCAGTTTGGTGCCGCTTGGTATCTGGCTGAAGGTCGACATCGCGCCCACAAAAAAGTCCGGGATGACGGTCATCGCCTCGCCGATTGCTTCGGTGATGTTCGCGCTGGTCTTGGTCTGCATGGCGTTGGTGGCCAGCGTCAGGTTCTGGATTTCGTCGTTGATCAGACCATTCTGATAGAGACTGTTGTAGTAAAGCAGGTTGGTCTGATTCAGGTCCTTGGTCTGCTGCAGCGCTTGAATCTGCCAATCCGCATCGCGCCATTGATCCTGGCGAATGCCGATGGCCAGCTCCAGCATCTCGAGCTCCTGCCCCGCGCGGATCGAGGCCAGAGCCTCGGCATCGCCCTTTTCATACGCCGCCAGCAGCGCGGATCCGAGTTCGCGAACGCGTCCGGCCATCTCGGTCGCCTTCTGGATTTGGAAGGTGAAGCGGTAAGGGTTGGGCCTCGAGCACCACTCCGCCCGCTCGGCGCAGCTCTCCGGCACCGTGCGCCATCCTTCGCGCAACGGGCTGTCCCCGAAGTAAAGCATGTCGTGGTTCAGCCGCCCGTTGTGCAGACGGCGCGCATCCAGGCACTCGTGAATCAATCCCAATCTGTCGTAAACCAGACTGTAGAGATCCAGAAGACGCGGGTTGAGCGGCGGATATGCGGCAACGAAGCTGGTCACCGGCTGCGGGTTCTTCGGCGCTTCAAGCAGGATCGTTCGTGGACGGCGGCCCGTGATCTTCGCCGCCGTATCGTACAGGAGTCGCGCTTGCTGGAATGCCTCCGGAGAGCGCCGACGGCGCATCAGCGCGTCGCCCCACTCGACAAGCATCTGGCAATAGCGCAAGGTCAGCGTGCGATTTCGAGCTGCTTGTTCGCTCACCCTCGAGCTATCGCAGCAAGCGCCCTGCTGCCCGGTTCCGCCATCGGTTTGGCCTGGAGTGCCGGTGACCGCGATTGCCTGGTCTGTGGGCTGCTGCTCTGCGGAACCATCGGGACAGTGCATCCACGCGCAGTCCCGATCCAGCGGATTGAAGGCGCGCGACAACCATCGCAGCGCAAGCTCAAAGTCGCAATGCGTGCGCAGCGCCTCCGCGACCAGAAGCGAAGGCGAGAACCATGAGTCTGGAAACAGGCGCGCGCCGGGTTGGTCATAGGCATAGAACGGATAGGAGAGCAGGCCTCCGGGATAGACCGTGGCCGGCGCCGGTGGCTTCGCCAGTTGTGGCAACGCCACTGATTGATCCGTTGGCAAATCGTATCGGAATCCAGGCAGCGAGGTATCGTCTCCCGGCAGCGATGAATTTCCGCCATAGCCAGGGGCCAACGGCGCGCTTCCGGTTACCTGGAAGTAGAGCGAGTCGCCGGCTCTGCCCAATAGAACAAGATCGGCTGGTTCGTCGATTGCAACATAATCCTGCGATCGGCGCGGCTGCTGAAACTGCCCGTTATGCACACGGCACCAGGCCAGTCGCACCGCCGGGTTCGGCTGCCACTTCCCAAGCAACGGCGGCACCGAATCCTCATCGTTCCATTCCGCCGACTGCTGTTGGTATGGATCGTAGTAGGAATCCTGGAAGCCGAACTGGTAACTGCCACTGAAGCTCACGTCCGGATTGTTTTGCGCATCCGTGTCGTCGCTGTAGGAATAGAACTGCGTGTTGATCAGCCAAAAGTAATACTCATCCACAAGGATCGGGTGATCGCAGCCGCACTCGTTGCAACAGCCGCTCTTTGGCTCGTCCCCGTGCGGTTCAAACCTCAGTGCGGCCTGCGGCACGCCGGCTGCCGCAACGCGCACGAAGTTTGTCCCCAGCTTCATCGCCGACTCCATCCAGAATGGCAGCGACTGCGCTTCGGCCTGCGCCGGAGCAACTCCTACCGAGGCTGCCTGCGCCAGCAACAAGGCCGAGGCCGGCGTCGTGCTGGCATCTGATTCCGACGCTGCCGGACTGGTCTGCGGAACCGCCGCCAGCCATGTCGGCTGGCCGGCATACTCCGGAGTGCCGAGCGTTGCGAGTCCCTCGCGCGTCACCGATTCGGGCGGCGGCGCCAGAGCCTGCAACTCGGATGGAATGCGCCGTTGCAGCAGTTCCGGCGCGTGCTCGAGAGATTTCTCGTCGTCGGCCCACCAATCCAGGCCGCCCGGCGCGGCCATGGTGAGCGTCGAGCTGCGTAACTGCGATTCAAGGAAACGGAAGGCATCGATGTGGCGAGCTTTGCCTAACTCATCCCACTCAACCCAGTTCTCGCAGTAAAGCTCCCTGCGCTTGCAACGCTCCCAGGCGCGATAGCTCTCAAAGCGGCTGTCCCACAGGCGCGCGAACTCACGGCTCACCTTCCAGTCCGGTTCCAGTCCAAGCCGGCTGCGCCTGATGAAGGTCTGCACCGCCGTGATGGCCTCTTCAATCCGGCTCGCCTTCTCGCAGAGGCCCGATTCAACGTCGAGAAGGAGAAGATCGCTCAGATCCCGCGGCACTGTGGCGTACGCTGTGGTTGAAACCCACGAGAGAGCCACCCGATCCTGGTGGCACAAGTAAGAGATCAACGCATTGCGCCCGCGTTCACGCAGCCCATCGTTCAGCCTCTTCACCTCCAGATAGCGGCGAGGCTCGCCGTCTTCGAGAGATCCATCCAGCAGAAACGCCGAGAGATTTGCGTTTCCGCTCTCCGGGGCTCCCAAGGCGGGCGTCGGCGAGCTGGGGTCCTGCGCAGCCCAAAGGTCCGGCCGCGCCTTGGAAAGGTCCTTGGAATGAAAGCGGCTTGACAGACCCTGAAGCCAACGGTCCGCATGCCACACGCGCACCAGCCAGCGCTCATCTTCCAGATCCGCGCAGGAGACGGTGTAGATTGAGGCGCTCTGATCCTGCCAGTAACGCAGATCGAGATTCCAATACTTGGGGTCCGCGCCGATGTGTCGAAGCAGTTGCCCCGCGCCGGAGGGCGGGTTTACCTGCGCCTCGTAGAAGAGCTGCCACAGTTGACCTTTGTGCACGCGTTCAACCGCTTTGCGCACCAGATCGTAATCGAAGATCCTCTCCCACCAGTCGAACATCGCCTGAGTTTGCTGCAGCAAAGGATCCGAACGGTCCCCGGCAACCACCGCCGGCGCATGGTAGTTGTCGGTCAAGGGCAGAAAGTCAAAGTCGAAGTCCACCAAATGCTGCTTGAACTCCGTGCTGCTGGTCCGGTAGTACGCATACCCGGCAAAGCGGACCGGGTTCGCGAGCATGTAACCTAACTCGGAGCTGCGTCCTTCACCGCTTTCCCGCGCGGAGAGACCGAGTTTCCCCGCGAAGAGAACCGCCTTGTAGGCGCGTTGATAGGTGCGGCGCATGTCGCGAAGCGTGCTGGTGTACAAGGCCTTCAGAAAGGCTTGTGCGTTCCTGCTTCCCTTGTTGAACGAGATCCCCTGATCGAGCGTCTGATCCTGAAAATCGCGGTAGAGCCGCCTGACGGGAAGCGTAATGAGGCGGCCCTCGGTATCCGGGCCGGCATACTTGAGTTGGAAGCCGGTATGTTGGGGATGAAGAGGCGATGCGGTGAAGTCGGGAGCCGGCTGGCTGAACTCCACCACAATCTGATAGGCGCCGCTCCGCAGCCGCGGCATGCTTCTCTCGGGGTCCGTGTCGCCGGTCCATTGGTGGTTGAGCACTACCCAGCTCTTCTGCCCGCGCTTGAGCGTCACGCGCCACTTCGATCTCTCTGCCAGCTTGAAGTCAGGCTCTTCCCCATCGCCGGTGGGCGCACCTGCGCGGAAGGCGTATTCGCCCTCACCCTCAACCAGGAGGACACCCGACCAGCGCACGCAAACCGCGCCCGCCCCGCCCAACCGCAGCCCGTCCCCGCTCCTGACTGCGTAGCCGTTGTTCAACGCAACCAATGGATTGGTGTTCACGGAGAGTCCGAGCGACGGCAGAATTGTCGGGACGGGGCTGTTGCTCCGGTCGCGTTCATGGCCGAATGCCTCCAGCGGACCACGCACCTCCCGCCACACTGTGTGGCAATTGTTCCCGGTGCCGCCGGGCGCCGCCGTGGCGTCAGGCTCGTATACAGTCAGCGGGGCTTGGTATTCGCCGAGCAGGCCGGTGCCGGTCAGGCCCAGCAGCGCTGCAATCGCCCCGCCCGAAGGAAGCGGCGTCCACAGTTCGGCCGGTGGAGTGCCGGTATCGGAATCCCATGGTGTCCCAGTGTTCTCATCGGAAAGCAAACTGCTCAAGACCAGCTCCGCAACCTCCTCCAAGCCTTCGCGGTGGCAGCCGGTCCCGTGCGAAACATGCCCGGCAAGGTGCTCGGCAATCACCTTTCGCCGGGCGTTGGCAAGTGCGAATTGGCGGCGGAAATAAGACCAGCGCTTGAGCTCCTCGCCCTCCTCGATCAAATGTTTCTCCGCGCTCTGCCAGTCTGGAAACAGAAACGCCAGAGATGCGAGATCCGCCCGCGGCGCAAAGTAAAGATCCTGCACCGCAGACTGTTCCGCTTCGTTCAACTGCGGTAGCTGGCTCAGCTTGGAAGCCACGGCCTCATCGCCAAGAGGCAGCTCAATCCACAACTCGCCCGAACTGGAATCGTACTGGAAGGGGCTGCCCGGGGGCGCATTCCACGCTGTGGTCGAAGTGAGCGCGGTGCGGTACTGCCGGTCCTTGATGCTCACTGAAAAGCCCGATGCTTCGAGCACCTCGGGGAAGAAATGCTGCCCGATCGACAGCAGCGTATCCTGGCCGCTGGGCGGCGCGTAGCCAAACTTTCCGCGCATCTCCGCCACCAGCCGCGGCCACGTCCAATGGCCAGCCTCTTCCTCCCCAACCTCAACCCGGAGAAGCGTCTCGCGCAATCTCCACAGCGAGTGCTCGCGGTCGTTGTCCGGCAGGTCGAGGGGATAATTGAGTGCCTCCTCCGGTTCCTGCAGCGGGAACGGATTGTGGCAGTCCTCCGGAGGAGGCGCGTTGAACAGGTAGAGCAGTTCTCCAATTCCGAAATCGGAAGCACTGATCTTGGCCAGCACTTCGGCGAAGCGAAGCGTGCAGCCTGGGCTGCTGTTCCATGTGTCGGTTGACGGGCTGGCCGGGGTGGAGGGATTGAAACCGGCAAGCCGCGAGAGAGCATCGAGGTTTTCGGCCATGTGCCGGGTTCCCTCACCCCTACGGCGCTCGCAGCCGTAGCGCTGCCGGGCATGGCTTTCGACTCCTTCAAGAAGACGCGCGATTGCCCAGTTCCATTTCTTGGCGCCGCTGCCCACCCAAAGGGCCAGCAGATGAGTGCGATCGGCGCCGGTCGTCCCCGTCGCCCGGTCGGAACTGTCAGTCAGCGGCAGGTGGAAGTGATCGCGCAAAATCTGGAATGCGGCCAGTTGCCGAATAAACTCCGGGTTGACGGTCGCGCCGTTGAACAGCTTCAAGACCGTGCAGATGTCGTACAGCTGATCGAATGTGTAGCCGGCCCCGCACACGTCCTTCAGTTTCCGCCACAGACGAATGAAGACCGCCAATTGCAGAAGCGCCGGCTCGCGCCCTTCGCCATCCGGGATTTGCAGCCGATAGTTCTCCAGGCAGCAGGGCTCGCACTCGGGGTAAGTGGCGGCGCGGGCGCTCTGGTCGGTGTCTTTATTACTCTGCGCAATTCCCGACTTCCATAACTCCAGGAATTCGCAGTAACTCAAACAGGTCCGGCAAAGGAACTCCGAAAGGACAACCACATTGTCGCTCCATGACTCATCCCGGTCGGACTGCGGATAGCCATAGAGCTGCGCCGCTGTAACCCCTGCGGACGCCGGCTCGGCGTACTGATTCCAGTTGTCCATGCAAGCCTGCGGCGCGGTACCGTTGAATAGAAGGCTGTACTCTTCCGGGGTGATGCCCAGGTATTCGATCGCCGTGTCGATCCGCACCGGGTAGCGCCAAAGATAGGGTTCGAAACCCGCAGGTGGGTTGCAAGGATCGAGCGCAAACTCGGTAATGCACTTGCGGAAGGTACGCAGTTCTTCAAAGCGGCAACTCCCGAAAGACCGCAGATAGGTCCTCGACTCATCCAGGGCCTGCGAATAGGGCAGATTGCACGATGAAAAATCGACCTTCAGATTGTTGTATACCAGCGGCTCAACCGAATCGTTCTTCCCCTTCACCGGCGTTGCCGGGGTTGAATACTCCGGCAGGGCTGCGAAGATGGCCGTTGGGGCGTGGCAATCGCGATCTGCTTTATCGCGGCAATCCTCCTCCTTGCAAAGCAAGTGCCCAGCCAGGCTGTCCGCCGAGGTGTTGTAGACCGTCCCGCTCGGAGCAGGCTGAGTGGTGCCTGCGGCAGCGGGCTGCGTCGAGCCCAGATACTCCAGGCACTCATTCACAAGGTCGATCAACGGCAGCGGTGTTTCCAGATTCGCCTCGCTGGCCAGCAGGGAGCCAAGCGGCCCACGCCTGGCGCTGACGGCATCGCCCAGCGTGCTCTGCCCTTTGGCCGGAGCCGCCCAGGGATTGCTGCATGTCGAGGCCTGCGAAAGTTCGAGCATCTCCTGCAGGTAGGCGATCGGCCCTGTCGGCGAGAGGCACGGCGGCGGCACGCAATTCACCAGCCAACCATCCGGATTGATGGGTTGAAACGATCCGCCCGTCTGGCCGGAGGGGGGCGTGTTCGGGGCCATCGACTGGGCCTTTGCGTAAATGGACGAGCTACCTGAATTGGCAAAGTCGTAAGCCACGGTGCCGGTCATGGCTTGCTGAAAATCCGCGCCGGCGAGACGCGTGATATCGCTTGCGCCTCTGAAGCCCCGCGCATAAAGCGCCTCGGCAACGCAAAAGCTGAAGCTCACAGGATTGGGTAGCTGGGAAGCGCCCGCTGGATTGGTGACCACGCTTGCAATCTCAAACAGCTCATTGATCGTCGTGATGGCCTGGGCAAGCCAGGCCTGCGCCGCCAAATCGGTGGCGAAGACATTCTGCACCGCACTGGTCAGGTCCGAACTCGAAATCGAGTTGCCGAACTTGAAGCCGGAAGGAAGGGAACTTACCGCCAGGCTGATCGGGTCATACGATGGCAGAGCGAAGATCGGCGGCGCGCCGGGGAGTGGCAGTTGAGCCGATGTGGCCACTGAAGAGACGGTGAAGAACTGCTGCACCGCCCGGATGAACGCGCGAATGCGCAACGCAACGTAACCAGCCTTCTGTTTCACCTGACCCGGCGATGCGCCGGGAGCGATGGGCTGCGTGAAGGGAGGCAGCCAGCTCTGGTTCCCCGGAAACGTAAAGAAGTTTGTCCACTCCGCTGCCGTAACCTGCTTCAGCGTGCCCACGGTGGGGTTGGGAGTGGGAGGGTTGGTTGTGGAAGGCAGCCACGCGGCAATCTGGTCCGCAAGCGTGCTGGGATTGATGGCGAAAGTGATCACCGAGCCACTGGGAACATCGGCGGCAACGGGCGCACTGAGCGTCACCGTTGGCGACGCCACGCTCTTCACGGTGGTGCCAGGCACGATATTCGGTCCCAGCACAACCATGCCTGCGCTGATTCCGCTTGTCCCACCCGCTCCGCCAAAGGTCAGGTTCGATCCGTTCGGGCAATCCGCCGTTGTGGTCGCAGTAATGCCGTTGAACTCAAGCGTGGTCGATGTCGTGACGCCACCAGCCAACAGCGGCGAACTCAGGGTAACCGTTGTCACGGTTGAGCTCGATAACACGGTTGTGTTGGGGGCAATGCCTGTCCCGCCCACTGTCGCGCCGGCGCTGATTCCGGCCGTCCCGGCGGTGGCGACAAAGGTCAGTGTCGTCCCCGATGCGATAGTCTCATTGGGCGATGCCGCGATGGTTGCACTGCCCGCAGTGAATGTAATTACGGTGCTCGTCGAAACACCCCCTGGCGCGAGACCCGCACTGAGCGTGACCGTGGTTACCGAGACGGCCGCTTTGACCGTGGTGCCGGGAGCGATGTTGGTTCCGGCAACCGGCATGCCCACGCCGATGCCAACTCCGTTCCCCGCGGTGGTGAGGGCTGCAAAGGTCAAAGTGCTTCCCGACGCGGCGTCCGCCAACGGACTGGCTGCAAGGGGAGGAAGGATGTAGCCCTGGGTCAAAGCATCCAGGTCGAGATAGAGATATCCCAGAGGGTAGTCGCTGGCGAATTTTTGGGTCCATAGATTGAAGTCGATGTTCTGATAAGTCAGCGGCGGGTTGGGCGCCGGCGTCGGCGTGGGATCCACGGCCGATAACCAATCGCCGATAATGGAGGCAAGCGGGGATGGGGCAACCAGCGTCACCGATGGGCTGTTCGAGGCCGCGGAGACCCCGAGGGCCACAAGCCGCCGCGCCGCCTGGAACGAAGTGATGTTCGCTAACCCAAGGCCCGTGTTTTGGAAGGCCTCCGAATCGCTGATCGATAACGCGCTTTCGGCCGTTGCGAACTGCTGCAGCAGCCGTTCGATGACATCGCCGGTGGCCATTTGGTACCGTTGCGCGGCCGTCGTGCTCTTATCCAGATTCGCGCCCAGGGCATAGAAGAATGCGGCTGGAACGCCGAAGTTGATATTCGTGTTCCCGTTGATGCCAATCCCCTGCACAAGCAGTTCGCTCTCCACGGCCCCCGCAAAACTGGAGGATGGATCCACCGGGAACTCCACGAGTGCCGCCGTCGAGTTCAGGCTTGTCTGCTCGCAAAACACCGCCACCGAGGCCGCTGCCACGAACTTCACCAGCCGCTCTGCCGTGGCATTGGGAATGGAGTAGAAGCTGTTCAGCGTCCCTTCGAATTTCTGCCGGTCCTGTTCCAGATTGTTGGTGCTGCTGCTGGAGCTGCTGCTGGTGCTGCCTCCCGGATTGGGAGGATTCGTATAGAGCGATTCCAACGGATCGGGAGGCGCGGGCAGCGTATTCTGCTGGCTCCACATGATGTCGTAAGCCAGCCGCGTGCAATCATCGACAGAGAGCGCGCTGATATCGTTTGGCCCCGTAAAATATGTGGGGTCGTTTGCGATTGCCAGCTTCATTGCCTTAATCAATGCATCGAAGTTGGGCGCTGAGCCGTCTGTCGGGATGGTTAAACTGACGGTGTTCGGATTCGGCGGCGGAGGCAGCGCGATATACAAGCTGGTCTGCGAAAGTGAGATACCCTGATATTGGTCCGGCGCAGGCGGCGCACCCTGGGTGACGAGAACATTGTAGAAAGCACTGGGCATCGGTAGCGTAACCGGCCCGCTCGCAGTGGTCCGCGTGGCCACCACGGAAATGTCAGCGTACGTGCCCGCCGCCGGACTGGGGTTGAGCGGAATGATGGCGGTGGCGACCGACGCCGGGATCGGAACATAGTAGGAAAGAAATCCGGCCTGTTCCGGTATCTGTTCGATGTGCTGCACAATCCCGGCGCTCAGACTCGAGGTGAAGGTAACGGCATCGCCATTGCCAAGCGAAACGGTATTGTTCACTGTGATGGATGTGGCTGTTACTGCTGTCACTTGGGTGGATGCGGGAACACCGGATGCCGCGGTCACCTGCATCCCCACTGCGATCCCGTCGGTGCTGGAGAATTTCACGGTTTTCGTGCTGGATGCGGCGCTCGTGTTCAAGACGAACGAAAACGAGGGATTGTTTCCCCCAAAGTTCACATCGATGGTCGGAGAACTCGGTGCTATGCTGCCTGGGCCATAGGCAAAAAAGAACGTGACGACTGTACCCGCGGCGACAAAGCTCGGAATGGAACCGCTGAGCGTGATCGTTGGTTCAGTATTGGGTGGGGCGGCCGGGATCTTCGTCACTTCCGTGTTCGAGTTGAAAAGCCCTGTGTTCTCGGCGCAGGTTACAACCGATGCATAGGCGACGCCGTTGGCATCCTCCAGAGTGAGGGTTGTCCCATAGTTGCCTGAAGAAACCAGCGCCGTCCCCGTTTCCACCAGTTTGGAAACGGAAGCCACATACGTGGTCGGCAGCCATGGCACTTGCGCCAGCGTAATGTTGGAGGTAACGATCTGAGTCTCGCCCAGAAGATTGGCCGGCACCTGTAACGCGCCGGCGGGATAGACCTGAATCTGAAGTCCATCGAGGTAAGTGCTGAAGGTTCCACCGTCGACGGGCGAGTCCGGAACGAGACGAATCACGATGTAACTTGACATGGTGCTAATCCTTCTTTCATCCGAGGATCAAACGAAGATTTCCCGGCTTCAGCTTGCTTGCGGCAGCTGCTCCAGTCGCTGTGGGAGCAAGCCCTCGTGAGCCGTGCCCGCGGGAATCAGATCAATCGTTTGTCAGGCCTCGAAAAACTCGAAGCGAACAGGGAGATAGGCACTTCGGAATGCAATTCAAGCGGAATGCTCTGGGAGATCCGGGGACAGAGCACCGAAGTGTCCACTTGCTGAATTCCACCCATGAGGACACAGATGCCCGCCAGGCAGAGGGAAGGCGCTTGAGGGGAAATCCTAAGCGCGTACGAATCATGGCGCAGCCCCCCGCTCGATGTCAAGAGAAAGTTTCTTGTATACCAAGTAATCACTGCAAGCATCCTTGGAATCTTGCGCAATTTGGATGAACTCAGAGTTGCCCCCTAAAGATGACTTTCGGCCTGCTTGAGGAGCATTTCTGCCCACATTCCGATGGAATTCCTGCTTCAAGTCTGGGGAAGGCCGCGGTAGTTCTCCAAGTTCATTCGCGCCCGCGTCCGCCTTCCGGTGCAAACTGCCACTTAAGACGAATCGCGTTCGGGGGCGTAAGAAAAACCTTGGTCTCCACCGGCAAGCGGCCGCTTTGCTTTTCGAGAAAGCTTTTCCCGGAAGCTTGACTCCTGCTGTAGAAATAACTGTCAGAAGTTAGACTGTTATCGAAAATGACGTGACGGTAGTAGTCCGAAGTTGCATGCGCCAGCGACGGGAGCAGGCAGAAAACTACCGGAAGAGCGAAAAGATAGCGCCTGCACGAGGCGCGCGATCTACTTGTGACTGACTTCATGGCTTTCGCCACCCTTTTCCCCTAGCTTACTTCGCGCAGGCAGAACTACTGCGTGAGTACTTCAAGCAGCAAGACGCCGTTGACGGGCAGTTGCAGCCTGGCTGAAGCTTTTAACCGGAATTTCAATTTTGCCTCCCGGATACGGACCAATCTCCGCCAGTTGCCTCCGCGCCACGCTCGGCTGGGCAGACTTAGATTGACCGCGCAGAACCCGATTCCCGGGAACAACTCCCCCGGCATGATCTTCGGTCTTCGCCACAGCGGCGCCCTGTGGCCCGGCATCCCGGACCCATTTGACTCGCCACATTTGCAAGTGATACAAATTCTGCTGAGCGCAAACGATTGCGCACGCGTCGGTAAGCTGTTTCCAATGCCATCGAGAAGGCCTCTTGCCCGACGGGACTGCACGACTACCGTCATCCTTTTTTGGTAACCTGCGCCGGCTGGCAATCGGCGCGCGTTCCACAGACCTTGCCCCGGAGAAATCTTGTGTTGCGAATGAATTCCATGCGTTGCAATGCCGCCGGCATCGCCATGATGCTCGCCAACGGTCTCTGGACGAACTCTCGCGTCCGTTCCATCCTGACTTGTACCATCCTCTGCCTGGCAATGGCTGGGTTCGAACCGTATGCAGCGGCGCAAGCAGCCACGTCCGGTTCTCCACACCATGCGAACAAGGTCGAGCATCCATCCAACTCCCAGCTTGCCGATCCAAAGATCGAGGCCCGCGTGGATCGTCTGCTCCGCCAGATGACGTTCGAAGAGAAGATCGGGCAGCTCGTCCAGTACAACGATACGGGCGATTCCCCCACAGCGCAGACAACCGCGCCAAAACCGGCTGCGGACAAGGGAGGGGTGATTGTTGCCGTAAACCCTGTGACTGCCAACCATCTGGACGCCATGCAACTGGCCGCCACAGGCCGGCTCGGTTCCATGCTCAACACCGTCGGTGCGGCGCGAACCAACACCTATCAGCATCTGGCGGTGGAAAGGAGCCGCCTGCACATTCCTCTGCTCTTCGGCGCGGATGTGATCCACGGCTTTCGTACCGTGTATCCGATCCCACTGGGCCTGGCTGCGAGCTTCGATCCGGAACTCGTGGTTGCGGCCTCGCACGTGGCTGCCGAAGAGGCTACGACTGCGGGCGTTCGCTGGTTTTACTCCCCCATGGTCGACATCAGCCGCGATCCCCGCTGGGGCCGAACTGCGGAGGGCGCCGGCGAAGACCCCTATCTTGGCGCCGCCATGGCGCGGGCCTACATCCGCGGCTATCAGGGCGATGACCTCTCGAAGCCAGGCAACGTCGCCGCTTCGGTCAAGCATTTCGCCGCCTATGGCGCCGCTGAGGCCGGCCGCGAGTACAACACCACAGACATGTCCGAGATCACGCTCCGCCAGGTCTACCTGCCTCCTTACAAGGCCGCTGTCGAGGCGGGCTCCGCCACCATCATGAGCGCCTTCAACTCCCTGAATGGCGTACCATCGAGCGCCAATCCGTTTCTTCTGACCAAAATCCTGCGCGGGGAGTGGGGCTTCAACGGGTTCGTTGTCAGCGACTATACCGCCGTGATGGAGTTGACCAACCATGGCATTGCGCTCGATCCCGCGACTGCGACCCGGAAGGCTATTACCGCCGGCGTCGATGTCGATATGATGTCGCACTTCTACGACGCCCAGTTGCCTGGGCTGATCCGCTCCGGCCAGGTTCCAATGAGTGTGGTCGATGAGGCTGTGCGGCGCGTGCTCCGGGTAAAATTCGCAACCGGCCTGTTTGAACATCCCTACGCCGAAGGCGTGGAGGTCACGGCTGCCGTTCCCGCGCACAGGCCGCTGGTCCGCAAAGCGGCGGAAGAGTCCTTTGTCCTGCTTCAGAACGACAAACTCGCAGACGGCGCACCACTGCTTCCGCTTTCGCCAGTACGCAAACGGGTTGCTCTGATCGGACCGCTCGGCGACGAAGCTCGAGAAATGATAGGAGCCTGGGGCGGCGCCGGCAACGATCGCGACATCATCACCCTCCGGCAGGCGCTGGAAGAGCGCGCCCAGCAAGTGGGAGGCACTCTGCTCTACGCCAGGGGAAGCGCAATCGACGATCCTTCGCAAGCCGGTTTCCCTGAGGCCGTCAAGGCGGCCAGGGCGGCCGATGTGGTGATCCTCGCGCTGGGGGAATCGAGCGCCATGAGCGGCGAGGCAGGCTCACGCGCATACCTCGATCTGCCGGGCAACCAGCAGCAGCTATTGGAGGCGGTCGCCGCTACCGGCAAGCCTGTCGTCCTGCTCATCTTCTCTGGCCGCCCCCTGGTCCTCGACTGGGCAGCCAAACATGTTCCTGCGATCATGGAGGTTTGGTTCCCCGGAACGGAGGCCGGGCACGCCATCGCGAACGTTCTCTACGGAGATGTGTCGCCCAGTGGCAAGCTGCCCGTGAGCTTCCCCCGCGCTGTCGGCCAGGAGCCGCTCTACTACAACCAGTTCCCGACGGGACGCCCGCCCACGGGGATCGACCTATCCAAGCCGCCAGGCGGTGATTCGCGCTTCTTCTCCCGCTATATCGATGTCCCCAACGACGCCCTCTTCCCCTTTGGCTACGGTCTCTCCTACTCCAACTTCTCCTATCAGGACGTCAAGGTGTCGAAGACCAGTATCCCGCTGCCGCAGGCCCTCGCGAACCGAAGCACACCACTTCTTGAAGCCACGGCGACAGTGACCAACACCGGGAACCGCACGGCCACCGAGGTGGTTCAGTGCTACGTACGCAACCTGGGCGCAAGCATCGAACAGCCGGTACGAAGCCTCAAAGGATTCAAGCGCGTCACTCTGGCTCCAGGCGAATCGCAACAGGTCAGCTTTCCTCTGGGCTTCAACGAACTTTTCTTCTTCAACCTGGAGAGTACGCCAACGATTGAAGCGACTCATTACACGGTCTGGATCGGAGGCAGTTCGCTGGCCAGCCAGGAAGCCACATTCGAGGTGGTCTCGTCCACACGGACGCCAGATTCGAACTGATCAGCGAAGCGTCACGGTCTTGCGACAAAAGCTTCGCTGCTTCGGCTTCCTGAGACGGACGAATCCGAGCTGCACTGGACCTTCCCGGCAGCCTCCCGGTTGACTGGATCGCTGACCCTGCGCTGCAGTACGCAATGAAGGTCGCGGAATCAGTCTTTTGCCACCCCCCTTTGACTCAAGGCATCCCGGGTGTATCATGGCTTCGGGTTTAGTGCCGAAACTTTCAGAGATTCCCGCGTTTACGGGAATGACCTGAAACGACACCACTTCCAGGTTCCATGGGGAGGTGATATGGTCGGCTCCACTGCTCCGCGGGTCTCAGCTACCGCGATCCTTCCCAAGCCAGCTTTGCAGCGGGTTCTCGATAATCTGCGTGAGAGCGGATTCCAGTTAATCAGTCCTACGGTCCGCGATGGCGCCCTGATTCTCGACGCCATCCGGAACATCTCTGAACTGCCCATCGGGTGGACGCTCGAACAAAAGGCGGGAAGCTCGCGTCTGCTGCGAACACACTCCACCGACTACTTTGGCTGCTCCGTCGGCCCGCATTCGTGGAAGCGGTATCTCTTCCCGCCGCACTTCGATTTGCTGACCGCGCACCGGAACGGCAACGGCTGGACCTTTGAGCCCACCAGGGATGACTGTCCGCCGTTGGCCTTCATAGGCGTCAGGTCGTGCGACCTGCATGCGATCTCCATCCAGGACGATGTGTTCGTCAACGGCGCCGTGAGCGATCCGCATTACGCGCGCCGCCGCGAGCGCGCATTCATCCTGGCGGTGAACTGCAACACGGCGCCGCCCACATGCTTCTGCACGTCAATGAAGACGGGACCGCGGGTGGCCTCGGGATTCGACCTTGCATTAACGGAACTTCCGGAATCGTTTGTCATCGAGATCGGCTCCGAGGCGGGCTCGAACGCACTGGCCGGCGTGGACTGGCAGCCGGCCAGCGCCTTCGATCTGGGCCGCGTCGCGCAGATCATGCAGCGAACCGAGCGGCAGATTCAGCGGCAGGTAACGACAAGCGACCTGCAGCAACTCCTGAACGACAAAATCGACCATCCTTATTGGGACGCCATTGCCGCGCGATGCCTGTCCTGCGCGAACTGCACCCTGGTCTGTCCCACCTGCTTCTGCTCGACGGTGGAAGACCACAGCGATCTGACCGGGACAAACACCAAGCGAACGCGCGTGTGGGATTCCTGTTTCATCCTCGATTTTTCGCACCTCCATGGGGGGAACAGCCGTCCCACCGTCAAGTCGCGCTTCCGCCAGTGGATGACCCACAAGATGGGGGCGTGGATCGATCAGTTCGGCCGTTCCGGCTGTGTGGGGTGCGGGCGCTGCATTGCATGGTGCCCGGTGGGAATTGATATTACCGAAGAGCTGAATACCCTGCGCTCACTGGGGGCACGATGACTGAGACAGCCATGTTCGAGCCGGCGGCGGTAGCCGATCCCATGCTGCCCTATCCGGCGGTGGTGCGCGCCATCCGGCCGGAGGCTTACGGCATCTCGACCTTCTCTCTCGAATACCTTGACCCCGCTGCACAGGCGGGTTTTGCCCCGGGCCAGTTCAACATGATTCATCTGCCCGGATTCGGCGAGGTGGCGATTTCCATCTGTTCCGATCCCAATACTCCAAAGGTCATGGATCATACGGTTCGCTACGCGGGCAGCGTCACGCGCGCCATTGGCCGCCTCAAGGTCGGTGACACCGTGGGAATGCGCGGACCCTACGGAAATCCCTGGCCCATGCACCTTGCTGAAGGCAAGGACCTGATGATCGCCTCCGGCGGCATTGGGCTGGCGCCGCTGCGGCCGGTGATTCTGGAAGCGATCCATCGCCGCAGAGCCTTCGGCCGGGTGCTCGTCCTTTATGGGGGCCGCACGCCGCAAGACCTGCTCTATACCGGCGAATTCGAAAAATGGCAGGACAGCGGAATCGAGATGAACGTGAGTGTGGACCGCGCCGACGAAACGTGGAAGGGGCAGGTGGGCGTGATCCCGATGGCGTTTTACCGCATCCGCCTGGATCACCGCAACACGCTGGTCTTCTCCTGCGGCCCCGAGATCATGATGCGCTTCGTCATCTACGAGGCCATGGCGCGGCGCATTCCGAAGGACGCGATTTACGTCTCGATGGAACGCAATATGAAGTGCGCCATCGGCTTCTGCGGCCATTGCCAGCTGGGGCCCGTCTTCATCTGCAAACAGGGTCCGGTGTTCAATTTTTCGACCATTGAACCGTTCTTCGGAAGGGAGGAGTTCTGATGGCAGGGGATGCAAAACCGCGCCTGGCGGTTTTCAAACTGGCTTCCTGCGATGGCTGCCAGTTGCAGATGCTGAATCTGGAAGATGAACTCCTCGACATCGCGGGCGAAGTGGAGATCTGTTATTTTCTCGAGGCGCGCTCGCAGATCCTCGACGGCCCTTACGACGTGGCGTTGGTTGAGGGGTCGGTCACCACCGAGCATGACGTGGAGCGGGTGCGTGACATCCGGCGAAACTCGCAAATGCTCATCACGATTGGCGCCTGCGCCAGCGCCGGCGGAATCCAGGCGCTGCGCAACATGCAGGATGTGGATGAATTCACGCGGTCCATTTACGCCAATCCTTCCTATATTCATACGCTGTCGAAATCGACGCCGGTGGCAGCGCATGTGACAGTGGATTTTGCCATCAACGGCTGCCCCATCTCCAGGGAGCAGTTGCTGGAAGTGCTCACGTCGCTGCTGATTGGCCGCGCTCCACAGCTGCCGACGTATTCGGTGTGCGTGGAGTGCAAACGCAAAGGAAATGTTTGTGTGCTGGTCTCGCGCGGAATCGCCTGCATCGGTCCCATCACCCAGGCCGGGTGCGGCGCACTGTGTCCGGCTTTTGACCGCGGCTGCTTTGGCTGTTACGGCCCCATGGAAAGCGCCAATCCGGATTCTCTTTGCCACACACTCACCATGCGAGGCATTCCACGCGCCGAAATTCTGCGGTTGCTGAACGGATTTACCGGCTGGGCCGAAGAATTCCGCTCCGCCGCGGAGAAGCTTGAGAAGACATCGACATGACCACGACCAATGGAATTCGTACCATCCGGCTGGAATCGATGACGCGGGTGGAAGGAGAAGGCGGCCTGCGCATTGAGGTCCGCGATGGGCGGCTACAGGACGTCAGGCTGGACATCTATGAGCCGCCCCGCATGTTCGAGGCATTCCTCCGCGGGCGCTCGCTGCGCGAAGTGCCGGATATCACCGCGCGCATCTGCGGCATCTGTCCGGTCGCGTACCAGATGAGCTCCGTACAGGCCATCGAGTCGGCGCTGGAGATCACGCCCGGCCCGGAAATCCAGGCGCTGCGGCGATTGCTCTACTGCGGGGAGTGGATTCAGAGCCACGCCCTGCATATCTACCTGCTGCAGGCTCCCGACTTTTTCGGGATGGAGAGCGCGGTGGAGCTGGCAGCGAAACAGCCCGATCTCGTGCGCCGGGGCCTGGATCTGAAAAAGATCGGGAATGAGCTGATGGAGGCTATCGGAGGCCGGTCCGTCCATCCCGTCTCCGTCTGTGTCGGCGGATTCTGGAAGGTTCCGCGGCGAAGTGAACTGCTCGCCCTGCGCGGGCCATTGGAGTGGGCGCTCCAGGCCTCACTCGAAACCGTGAAGTTCGTGTCTTCTTTGAAGCTGCCGGAGTTCGCTCCAGACTATGAATGCGTAGCGCTCTCCCATCCCCGGGAATACGCGATGAACGCAGGACACATTGTCTCCTCGGCGGGGCTGGATATCCCCGTCAAAGAGTTCGAGCAGGTTTTTCTCGAAATGCATGTGGCGCATTCGACGGCATTGCACTCGGTGCGTGCCGAGCGTGGATCAAGTTACCTGGTTGGACCGCTGTCGCGCGTCAACCTGAACTTGAACCATCTGTCTCCGGCCGCCCGCCAGGCCGCGGACCAGAGCGGTGTCACATGGCCGTGCTTCAATCCTTATGCCGGAATCGTAGCCCGGGCCGTGGAGCTGGTGATGGCCTGCGAAGAGAGCCTCCGGCTCATCGACGCATACCGGGAACCGGAACCGCCGCGGCTCGAATACACGGTTCGCGCGGCGGAGGGTTGCGCCGCCACCGAGGCGCCGCGAGGATTGCTGTATCACCGCTACCGCATCAACGATCAGGGTATGGTGCAAACCGCCAGGATCGTTCCGCCCACGGCTCAGAACTACCGCCGCATGGAAGACGATCTGCGCCTGCTGATTCCCGGAATTCTCGAGCGAACGGATGCGGAAATTGTGGACGAGTGCGAAAGGCTGGTGCGCAATTACGATCCCTGCATCTCGTGCTCGACACATGCTCTGAAGCTTCGCATCACCCGCCAGTGAGCCCTTCAGGCTGCGAGGAGCCGGAGAATTGCGGCGGGAACGCAGTGAAAACCCAGAAGGGAATTGTCAAGGACAAACCTCGCCACCCGCAGGTAATTCGTACCTGTCTGGTGATGCCGTCTTCCACCTCAGAACCTGTATAAAAACTCCCTCAAGGTGCAATTCTCGAGGGCCTTGTAACAGGGCACGACTTCACAGGTTGCGGAAAAACTCGATCCGGAGGGAGGCGGGGGTTTCAACCCCCGCATAAAGCCAACAGGATCAACGCGGGCTTTAGCCCCTGCCGGGTGCCTTTTGAAAACCACCCTCCAATCCAGCCTTTTTTCGCAACCTGTTCAGCCGTGCCGCAGGTGCCGCAAAACAAACGTGGGCTTCAGCCCCTGCGGCACTCCCTCCGTGGCGGGTGGCCACGATCTTAGGGGGCCGACTATTCAGCTGAGGGTGCCCCCGGTCCCTCGCACTTGGGGACCGGGGATGACGGATGGCTTGAGTCTCGCCCTTGATGCCCGGAGCAACATTACTCCCCCTATGTCGGCTTTGCGGGAAGCGATTGCGCACGGATCAACGGCAGTTTGGAAGTTGGAGCCCCGGGTTCTGCAAACAGGCCGTCTGCGCAACGATCACCAGACGGGAGCCGCCGTGAACGCGGGCGGCGCCGGAAATCGGCTAAGGCGAGTCGTCATCAGGTTGATTTCAAACCTCTTACAAGGATTCAAGGATTTTTTTACTCGGCGCCCTTGCAAATTGCCGTTCTTTCATTTAGTTTACTAACTAGTTAGTTAAAACATGACAGCCGCCTCCCCAATACGCTCCCAAGCCGAACGCGCCGACCTGACCCGCGCCCGCATTCTCGAAGCCGCGACCCGCGAGTTCAGCGCCAATGGCCTGGCCGGCGCCCGCACCGAACAGATTGCCGAAGCCGCCGGCGTCAACAAGGCCCTTATCTACTATTACTTCCAGGGCAAGGAGGCCCTCTACGCCGCAGCCCTCGAATCCGTGGCCGCGCGCATGGCCGCCACCAGCATGTCCGTACTCGCCCTGGACTGCTCGGCTGGCGAGCGGCTGGTCCGCTCGGCGCTCAACCACTTTGACCGCATCTACTCCCAACCCGTCTTCCAGACCCTCATGCAGCAGGAGATGATCCGCCTCCGCAAGGGCGAGTCGAACGCCATGAGCCCATTGGTCGAAAAGCTCTTCAGGCCCATGGGAGACAAGATGGTCGCCGTGGCGGAGGAGGGAATTCGCTCCGGCGAGCTGATTCCGGTGGAAAGTTCGCAGCTCATCTACGCCGCGCTCGGTCCCAATGTCTTCTACTTTCTCTCCGCCCCCATGATGCGGCTCGTTGCGGAAGGCGATCCCTTCCACCCTGCCGCGCTCGAGTTTCGCCGCAAGGCAGCCGTCGAGTATCTGGGCCAGGCCATCTTCATGGACCGCGAGCACGGCGCGCGCGTAGCCGCCCGGGTGCTGGCGGCCACGCCCATGCCGCCGAGTATCGGGACCGAGCGTCCCGGTCTCCCGCCTTTGCGCCAGTTCTTTTCCCGAAAACCCGGCGAGAGGAAGGGGCAGGAGGCAGCAGTGGATGAGTCTCCGTAATTAATATTAAGTAAAAAACTTAACCATGCTTAATTTGTTGTGGCATAATTTGGTCGAAGGAGATATTCGGGCTGTTCGACGGACTCAAGGCAACAGCACTGTGATTGCTTTCTGCGACATTTGAACGTTGGAACCACAATATCGAAGTGAACTGAACGACTGGAAAAGTATGAGGCGCCAATGAACGCACGCAACCGAGTTTTTCTCATCCTGGGCTTGCTCACCGTCGGATCGCTGATCTGGTACTTTGTCACCGTCCGGCCCACGGGCGACCTGCAACTGATCGGCACTGTCGACGCCAACGAGGTGGTGGTCAGCGCCAAGATTCCCGGCCGCATCCAGACCCTGGCCGTCGATGAGGGCCAGGACGTGAAAGCCGGCCAGCTCATCGCCATCATCGAGAGCGACGACCTGCAGGCCGCGCGCAAAGCCGCCGAGGCCACCGCCATCAGCCAGAGGTTCAAGCTCGGCGAGACCGTCGAGACCGAGCGCCAGACCCGCGGCGAAACCGGCAGCGCCACCGTCAACGCCGAGGCCCAGCTCAGCTCCGCGCGAGCCACCCTGGCCCAGGCCCAGGCGAACTACGACCATCAGCAGGCCGACACCAGCCGCACCGTTGCGCTGGCCCAGCAGGGCATCGTGAGCCAGCAGGCCAGGGACGACGCCGCCACCAGCCTGCAGGCCTCGAAGGCCGCGGTCGATGCGGCCCGCGACAACGTGACCGCCGCTGAAGCCTCGCTGCGCCAGGCCCGCGCCCACGAGCTGCTCACCACCGTTGCCGAACGCACCGTCGACTCCACCCGCGGCGAGGTTGAAAACGCCCGCGCCCTGGCCGAACAGGCCAAGGTCGAACTCGGCTACTCCCAGGTCTTTGCCCCCGTCACCGGCAAGGTCAACGTTCGCGCCGCCCGCCAGGGAGAAGTGGTCGCCGCCGGCGCGCCCATCGTGACCATCATGGACCTCACCGAGACCTGGGTTTACGCGCCGCTGCCTGAAACCCAGGCCGACGCCGTCCAACTCGGCGACTCGCTGCGCGTCGTCATGCCCTCCGGCGCTACCCTCCAGGGCAAGGTCATCAACAAGGCCGCCGAAGCCGACTTCGCCACCCAGCGCGACGTCAGCAGCCGCAAGCGCGACATCAAGACCATCCAGTTGAAGCTGCTCATCGACAATCCCGACGAGCGCTTTGTCCCCGGAATGACCGCCGAGGTCTACATCGCCAAAAACAAGCTGGTGAAGCAATGACCACGTCCACCCAGCCCGACTCCGGCCGGCTCGGCCCGGCCATCAACGGCAACGGAGCGCGGTCGCCGCACACCGCCATGGCCGTCGAGAACATCGTCAAGCGCTACGGCAGCTTCGAAGCCGTCAAAGGCGTGAGCTTCTCCGTCGCCGACGGCGAAATCTTCGGCCTGCTCGGACCCAACGGCGCCGGCAAAAGCACCCTCATCCGCATGATGACCACGCTGGTCCCCATCACCAGCGGCAAGGCCATCGTCGCCGGCTACGACGTGGCCAAAGACCCCGACGCCGTCCGCCGCGTCATCGGCGTCATTCCCCAGGCCCTGACCAGCGACCCCGACCTCACCGTCGAGGAAAACCTCAGCATCTACGCCAAGCTCTACAGCGTTCCCAAGGCCGAGCGCCTGAAAAACATCGCCGATGTCCTCGAAGCCGTCGACCTCACCAAGTGGCGCACCGCGCAAACCAAAACCCTCTCCGGCGGAATGCGCCGCCGCCTCGAAATTGCCCGCGGCCTGGTCCACAACCCGCATATGTTCTTTCTCGACGAGCCCACCACCGGCCTCGATCCCGTCTCCCGCATCGCCGTCTGGGAGATGCTCGACAACCTGCGCAAAACCCGTCACCTTACCATGCTTCTCACCACCCATTACATGGAAGAGGCCGACAAGCTCTGCGACCGCATCGCCATCGTCGATTACGGCAACCTCGTCGCCCTCGGCACGCCCGCGGAGCTCAAGCGCAGCGTCCCCGGCGCCAACGTCGTCGAAGTCCATTTCGACCGCGAAACCCCCCAGTGGCAGTCCCGTCTCGAAGATCTCGACGGAGTCACCAGCGTGCAGGCCGAGTCCGCCGGCTTCTATCGCGTACTAACTTCGTCCGGCTCCCGCACCACCATGCAGTTAGTCGAGTTAGCTGCCTCCCTGGGCGAAACACTAACTTCCCTCAGCGTCCAGAACACCACCCTCGACGACGTCTTTGTCCACTACACCGGCCGCCAGCTCCGCGATGAGCAGGTCAAGCCCGCCGCCTACACCCTGCCGCCCCGTCCCGGAGCCCAGCCATGAACAGAATGTTCGCCATTGTCGAGCGCGAGATGCGCAAGTTCTTCCGCTCCCCCACCCTCATGATCATGTCCCTGATGATGCCGATTCTGCAGTTGCTCATCATGGGCAATGCCTTCGGCGGCAAGATCGTCGGCGCCCACGTCGCCATAGTCGACTACGACCACGGCCCGCAAGCCGTCAAAATCCGCGAAGGCTTCGACTCCATCGCTGTCAACATCAAGACCTTCACCACCGTCGAGTACACGGACGAAATGAAGGCTCGCGAAGACGTTCGCACCGGCAAGGTCGACGCCGCCGTCATCATCCCCGCTCAGTACTCCCGCCGCGTCTACTCCCAGGACGCGCCCCAGCTCGGCTTCGTCGTCGATAACTCCGACCTGTTCACATCCAGCAGCCTCGAGTCCGAAATGCAATCGCTGGTCACCGCGCTCACCGCACCGGTCATCCAGCCCCGCCTGGCCAACTCCATCGCTCTCGAGATCGTCGAGCTCTACCCTTATGTCAATTACATGAAGTTTCTGCTCCCCGCCTGCGTCGCGCTCGCCATGTATATCTCCGTCATGATCGGCGGCGGCATGTTATACATCGACGACAAGGCCCGCGGCGTCCACGAAGGCTATCTTGTAACTCCCATCACCAAGCTGGAGTTAGTTTTCGGCATGAACCTGGCCGGAGCCATCAAGGCCGTCCTCTCCGGCATCTGCCTCACCGTGATCGGCTCCCTCCTGGCCGGACTGGGAGTCATCTTCCATCCCGAGGCCGACCTCGAACTCCTTTGCCTGATCGTCGGCACCTCCATCGCCTTCAACGGCATGATGTTTCTTTTCATGGTCCGCGTCGAAGACCCACTCACTCCTCGCGCCATGTTCGGCGTTCTCAACCTGCTCCTGTTCTACCCTTCCGGAGCCATGTATCCCATCGCCGCCTTTCCCAAGTGGCTCCAGGCCATCGCCGTCATCGACCCCTTCACCTACTGCATCCACGGCTTCAAAGCCATCCTGTTAAAAGACGGCGGCTTCGAAGCCATCCGGTTCGACCTGTTATTTCTATTCGTCTTCGGCATCGGCACATTACTCATCGCCACGCCGCTGTTCAAGCGAACGCTGTAACTTGTCATCCTGAGCGGTAACTTGTTATCCTCAGCG
>JBEKZJ010000100.1:0-17792 GCA_049509995.1 Occallatibacter sp.
CGGGGGATCCCAAAAAGTTCGATAAGTTCCTTGCCGATGTGCGCCGATCGCTCGGCGACGGTCAGCACGCGGCCATGGCCGCGGTGGACATCGCGGTATGCGACTGGCTCGGCAAGAAACTCGGAATTCCGCTGTACCAGTATTTCGGGCTCGATCCCGCGGACGCTCCTGTAACTACTTTCTCGATCGGAATCGACACGCCGGAGATCACGCGGCAGAAGACGCGCGAGGCGGAGGATTTTCCCGTTCTGAAGGTAAAGGTCGGATTGCAGAGCGACGAGGAGACCATCGAGGCCGTGCGCAGCGTCACGAAGAAACCGCTGCGCGTGGACGCCAATGAGGGCTGGACCGACAAGGAAGAAGCGGTCCGCAAGATCAACTGGCTGGAGACGCAGGGCGTGGAGCTGATTGAGCAACCCATGCCCGCGCACATGTTTGAAGAGACAAAGTATGTGCGCAGCAAGGTGCATATACCCGTCATCGCCGACGAAGCCTGCACCGAGGCCGCGATGATTCCCCGGCTCAAGGAAGCTTACGACGGAATCAACGTGAAGCTTGATAAGTCGGGAGGCATGATGGAGGCTTATCGATGGATCAAGTTTGCCCGGGCGATGAACATGAAAGTTATGCTCGGCTGCATGATCTCGAGTTCGTGTTCAGTTACCGCCGCGGCTCATCTGTCGCCCCTCGTTGACTATCCCGATCTGGATGGAAATCTGCTGATTGCAGACGATCCGTACGAAGGCGTGAAGGTGCGGAAGGGCAAGTTGATATTGCCGTCAGGGCCAGGCCTGGGGCTGAAGATACTGACTTCGTAGGCTCGCGCGGCCGCTTGCGATGGCCGCCATCCGCCTGCGATTGCGCTGTTTGTGCGTCGCCGGGCAAAGGCCCAGGCACAGGGGATCCGAGGGAAATGCGGACCTGGGATTTTTCGGTTTGTATCGCTTCCGCCGGTCGTGGCTCGATCGTTCAAGGCCGGCCAGGAAACGAAAGAAAGGTGGCACGCAAGACAAAACGCAAGCGGCGCTGTGGGCCTGGTGAGAAGCCTCCTTAAAGAAGAGTGAGACGATGATGGAACGGGCAATCCGGAAGTATTCCAGCCTGGCGATTCAAAGCCAGGATCGATTGTTATATGGAGTTAGCCCGCATCCGCTCGAGTGCGGACTGGGGCTGACTATCGGCGGAGGTCTCGTCTATCCCGAGGTCAACTTTACGTTACCGACGATGAGTATGGACGACGGCACCTGGGGCGAAGTGGTGGCTCACTACGAGCAGATGGCGGGGCAGATTCTGCGCCGGGCGGCTTCTCTGCGGACGCCTGGAATCGTGTTGGAGTTTGAACTTCTTCCGCCCATGACCGAGCGGCCGGAGTGGGGCGCCGAGTACGGTGCTGCTGAAGCGCCATTTGCGGAGTTACCACGACAAGTATCATCTGCCTTGCGCTCTGCGCGTCACTCCCACCGACATGCGCGACCAACAGAAGCCGCCCCAGATGAGAACCGGGCGGGGGTGGGATTGTCTGCGGCGATCATTTGAAATGTGCGCTGAAGCCGGCGCCGATATCCATCAACTTGCGCTACATCGCTTTCCTGGCCTGTACAGCCGCGTTGGGAGGCCTGCTGTTTGGATTCGACATCGCCATCATCACGGGCGCGGGTCCATTCATTTCCAGATCATGCAGTCACGGTACTCGTCCAGAACCGAAGGAACCCGCCTGGCCGCACGAGACACACACTTGAAGATCCCGGTACTCTCAAGCAGGTTGTAACAAACGGATGCTACGCCGGCTTTTTGACAAAGGCGTCAGCAGGAACCAGCGGGGTGGGGGCTTCGCTGTCCAAGGTGACCCCGCCGTGCTCGAAGGTCTGCAGCGCGGCATCGTCGGCGGCCATGGCCATCCAGCAGACTGCGCCCTTCTTCAGAATGCTGCAAACGGTCTCCACCGTGTACGGGACCTCGGGGTGGCCTTTGAGAGTGCCCTTGGCGCGCTCGATCCACACGCTGTGGGCGCCCAACGAATAGGCGCCGTAAACCGGTTCGGCAAGGTCGAAGTTCTGTTGGATTCCCTCCATGGCTCCCGAGCCCATGCCGGGAAGGTCCTTGTCGGTCATCTCCGCTCCAAGGCAGGCAAAGGGCAGCACTACGGCGACCACCGTGGAAACCGGGCTTCCATGCCGCGCGCTGAGGGCGATCTGGGTGCAGGCAGCGCCCCGCTTTTCATCGTCGCTGGTGGCGTTCTGCTGCGCCTGCTGCTGCGCTGCGGGGAGTGTTGAACTCATGTCCACAACCTCCCAGTCGGCCGGGAAGGTGTAACTGAAGCCCACGTCGTTGGTGTGGGTCCGGGTGGCCGCAGATGGGGGCGCAGAAGCCGGCGCCTGGGCCAGAAGCGGGGCTCCACAAAGAACGAGAAGAGCGGTAAACAGGCGGGCTTTCATTTGGCCGCTAGTCTAGCACAGCGGCCGCTCGCCGAACATCGCGGAGCGCTATCTCCATGCGCGACTGGAGAAGTTTTCAGCGCGCATGGGTTCGAATCCCCGCTGGCCTGCGCTCCCGGCATAAGTGCGCGCCGGGAGCACTGCTATCATCGGCGTGGGTAAGCGCGATGATCGAGATACGTTTGCGATCCGTTTGGCGGATGCTGGCAGCAGGAATGGCGCTTGCGGCCGGCGGATGGGCGCTGGCCCAGAACCCGGCGCAGGGTTCCGGCCAGATTCCCGTTCCGACGGCGGCGCAGGCGGGGATGTCGAGCCAGGTGTCGGCGGTTGCGCAGAGCGGGGTCCCGAGCCAGGACGATGTGCACGATGTGCCGATTGTGCGCGGTGCGCCGCTCAAGCATGGGGAAGGCGCGCGGCGGATGGGCGAGCGGCTGCACGCCTTCTTCGACGCCAGCGACTGGAGAGCCGACCCCAGCAAGCCGTTCGAGAGGATTCCTTACTACCAGGCGCTGCTGACGCACAAGCTGCGGTTTCCGGACGAGATGATGGTGCGCATGGAGCTGGGCAACGAGCAATTGCGCGCCGGGCGCAGCGAACGGGCGGTGGATACGCTGGAAGCACTGGTGAAGCTGATGGACGATCACCAGGGCCAGGTGCCGCGGGCGATCCAGGCGCAGGTTCACCAGGAGCTGGCGCTGGCCTACCTGCGGCTGGGCGAGCAGGAAAACTGCATTGGGATGCACAACGCGGACTCGTGCAACTTTCCGCTGCACGGCGGCGGCCTGCATAAGAAGACGCGAGGCGCCGAGGGCGCGGTGCGGGAGTATACGAAGGCGCTGGAGCTGAACCCCGACAGCTACCTCTGCATGTGGCTGCTGAACATCGCGTATCAGCAACTGGGGCGCTACCCGCAGGATGTGCCGAAGCAGTGGCTGGCGGCGCCGGAGTTGTTCGCCTCCGATTACGACATCGGGTTCTTTCCGGATGTGGCGGGGATGGCGGGGATTCACGCCATGGAGCTCTCCGGCGGGGCGATTGTGGAGGACTTCGAGGGCAATGGGCTGCTGGACGTGATGATCTCCTCGTCGGGTCCGCTGGACCCCATGCACTATTTTCACAATAACGGCGACGGAACGTTCACGGACCGGACGAAAGAGGCGGGACTCGGAGACGAAATCGGCGGGCTGAATCTGGTGCTGACGGACTACAACAACGACGGCCATCCGGACGTGCTGGTGCTGCGCGGGGCGTGGTGGAGGCAGTACGGGATGTACCCGCTGAGCCTGCTGAGAAACAACGGGGACGGGACCTTCGACGACGTGACGGAAGAGGCGGGGCTGATGGCGGCGGGTCCGACGCAGACGGCGGCATGGGCGGATTACGACGGCGACGGCTGGCTCGACCTTTTCGTCGGCCACGAGTCGAAGCTGGGGGATGTGCACCCTTGCCAGTTGTTTCACAACAACCACGACGGGACTTTCACCGAGGTGCAGGCGCCGGGGGCCGCGCCGGGCAAGCTGGGGGTGAATCTAGGTTTCGTGAAGGGCGTGGCCTGGGGCGACTACAACAACGACGGGCGGCCGGACCTTTATGTATCGACGATGACGGGGCGGAGCTTTCTGTTTCGCAACGACGGTCCACGCGACCCAAAGCATGCGGAGACGGGCGAGTGGATTTTTACCGACGTGACGGAGCAGGCCGGGCTGGCCGGGCAGAGATACACCTTCCCGACGTGGTTTTTCGATTACGACAACGACGGCTGGCTGGACATCTTTGCCGGCGGTTACTCGACCGATTCGATGGAAGACGTGGGGGCATTTGAGTTTCAGAAGCCGAACCACGGCTCGGTCTCGCACCTGTTCCGCAACAACGGCGACGGGACGTTTACCGATGTGCCGCACGCGGCGGGGCTGGACCGGGCGATTACCACGATGGCGGCCAACTTCGGCGACCTGGACAACGACGGCTGGCTGGACGTGTACCTGGGACTGGGCGAGTCGTCGTATGAGTCGCTGCTGCCCAAGCGGATGTTCCGCAACGACGAAGGGCGGTACTTCCAGGACGTGACCACCTCGGGAGGCTTCGGGAACCTGCAAAAAGGGCATGGGATTGCGTTTGCGGACATTGAGAACAACGGCAACGAGGATGTGTTCGAGGAATTGGGGGGAGCGTTCCAGGGCGACCGGTTTATGCCCACGCTCTACCACAATCCGGGTCATGGGAACCATTGGGTGACGCTCAAATTGGAGGGCGTGAAGACCAACCGGGCGGCGTATGGGGCGCGCATCAAGGTAACCATCGAGGAAGGGAAGCACGAGCGGTCGATTTACCGGGCGGTGGGGTCGGTTTCGAGCTTCGGCGGGAACCCGATGCAACAGCACATCGGGGTGGGGAAGGCTTCGCGGATCAAGGAGATCGAGGTCTGGTGGCCGGTTTCGGGAGAGCGGCAGCGATTCAGGAATGTGCCGGTGGACCGGAGGTTCCACATCCGGGAGGGCCGGGATGTGCTCGACCCGATCGAGGTCAAGCCCTTCCAGATTGGAAAGACAAAGATTGCCCACCCCATGCACGAGGACGAGCATTGAATCTCTGCGAAGGCCGGCCTCCAATGGAGTTCTGAAGTTGCACGGATAAAATGACTCAGGGGATTTTAGAAAATGGTATGGACAGGAAGCGGCGAGTCTCCGGCAACGAAACGAGCATGGCCAAAGCGCGCGGGATGAATTGCGCCGGAAGTCTATGGCTGCTTGAATTCTCAGGGTACTTTCAAGAGGCATTATGAACATGCGGTGGAGGCAACTGCTCCTGTTATCGATACTCGTTCCGGCGCTGATTCCGGCTTTCGCGCAAATGAAGAGAATCGATCCCGTTTTGTTGGGAAAGGCCACGGCGGGCGACGCCCAATCGCAATACCATGTTGGGCAGGCTTACGCGCTTGGCGATGGCGTCGAGCAGGATTACGCGCAGGCTGCCGCCTGGTATCTGAAAGCCGCCGATCAGGGTATGGCCCAGGCACAATTCGAGCTTGGCGTGCTTTTCCATTTTGGCCAGGGAGTGCCGCAAGGCGACGCGCGGGCGGCGGCGTGGTACCGCAAGGCGGCCGAACAGGGCGTTGGCAAGGCACAACTCAACCTGGGCGTGCTTTACGACAAGGGCCAGGGGGTCCCGCAGGACTACGCGCAGGCCGCCGGCTGGTATCGCAAGGCGGCCTTGAAGGGCGTTGCAGAAGCGCAGTTCAACCTTGGTTTGTTTTACGAGCGTGGCCAGGGCGTACCGCAGGACTATGCGCAGGCCGCGGACTTGTATCGCAGAGCCGCCGAGCAGGGCAATTCCGCGGCACAGTTCAACCTTGGCTTGCTTTACGACAACGGCCAGGGCGTAGCGCAGGACTATGCGCAAGCGGCGGTCTGGTACAACAAGGCAGCCGACCAGGGTGTGGCACGCGCGCAATACAATCTTGGCTCCATGTATGCGATGGGCCAGGGCGTTCCCATGAGCTACGCGGAAGCCTTTTTCTGGCTGGACCTTGCTGCCACCAACTGGAATGGAGCACGTCAGGAGCAGGCCGCGAAAGCACGCGACAGCGTGGCTGCAAGACTGACACCGTCCGAACTGGCTAAAGTGCAGGAGCGGGCGAACAAATGGCTCGCAGAACATCAGAAGTAGCGTCGCAGCCCGGAGGCGACGTTCTTAGCCATGGGGATGCGGCGCATGACGCGGCTGACGAATGCGTTTTCAAAGAAATGGGGGAATTTGGAGGCCGCCTATGCGCTTTGGTTTGCGTATTACAACTTTTGCCGGGTTCATCAGACCTTGCGCGTTACCCCGGCCATGGAAGCGGGGATTACCGATCATACCTGGACGATTCAAGAATTGATCGCCTGTTGAAGCTTATGGCGGCACCGGTTCTGGATTATAAGGAACTCACGGCAGTTATGGGAGGGGTGCTCCCGTCTAGGCGGGAGCATCGTCGCAGGCACCATTTTCAATATAATGGTCTCGTTAAGTCCGATGTGGACTACGCGATGCTGATAAAGCTGTACGGCTCACCGGCAGCCCCGGATACGCGCTACAGTCCCGGTGTGTGCTTGGGAACGGAAACGGTCATGGTGATGGGCAGCCCGGACCCGCGCCACGTCTCCACATCTTACGTGGAACGCCACAACCTCACTATGCGTATGTCCATGCGCTGGTTCACGCGGCTGACGAATGCCTTCTCAAAGAAAGTTGAGAACCATGATCACATGCTGGCTATCTATTTTCTTTACTACAACTTCTGCCGCGTACATCAGACGCTCAGAGTCGCCCCGGCAATGGAAGCTGGAATCTCCAACCACGTTTAGATGGTTGAGGAGATGGTGAAGTTGTTGGATGGGCGGTCGATTCTGGATGGCCTCACTTTGGTTGCGTGAGCCGCCTAGCGAGAGCCTCCAAATAATCGGCTGCGTCGGAAATCGGGGAAGGTCCCGCCAATGCACCGTCAAATGCAATCATCTTGTACGCCTCATGCGGCGGGAGGGGTTGCCCTTTATCCTTCAACCTTTGCTCCATCTGGTTTCGTAGATTAACGGCTTCGCCTAGAAACTGGCTTCTGAACTGCTCCGTCGCCCTCTCATAGAACGCCGCCATAGCGGCCCCACGATTCTTATAGAAGTCTTGCAATTGCGCTGAGGAAAGATTTGCCGGGGGATATATTTGGGCGTCTTCTGCGCTTTTCATGGCGGTTTCAAAAGCCCTCATTCTCTTTGCAAAGTCAATTGCATGGGCGCTCAAGTCTTTATCTGAAATCCGTTTTTGCTCATTTGCTATTAGCTGCGCGTTGCTTCTTGCAATCGCATCTCCTAATGCAGAAAAATCTGCAGGTTGCCTTGGTTGATCGAGTTTCCCCTTTAAATAACCCAACGCGGATGCGTTCTCAATTTGGTTAGCGGTCAGTGTTGATTGCAGTTTTCCTAGCGCCTCTCTACTTTCTTTTATTTCTACCGCGTGTGAAATATCAGATCGCCATTCTACGAGCCATGTGAACGCAATACCTAAAAACACCAAAATAAAGAAGGCTCCCCTATACATGTTGCGCCTCCTTTTGTCCTCGATAACCTTGGAGGCAAGGTGATTCCCGATCCACGCCATTACCAGCGGGACTACCGCATACCCAAGGACCTTCAATAGAATGTCCGGGTTCATCGAAAAATTCCTCAGCGCAGTTTCTCACTGAGCACCCCCTAACGTCGATAGGCAATTACGTCGCCAAAGAAATGGCCTGTGGAAAACACTTGACCCAGTACCACGATGCAGGCAAAAGAATGAAAAGAGAAGATTCCGCCGATTCCCGCTGTGTTCCGCCAAATCCCGCAATTCCGCGTCAACGCACATTTCAGGCACTACCGTCAGCCTGCATCCCCCACAGGCTAGCGGATATACTCGCCTTTTGGGGCGGAGTTGCGAGCCACAGCGGCGCGCCTTAGGGAGATCGGTGTTTTGCCATTTACCCGTCGTGGATTTTTGAAGTCGCTATCGAGGACCGCACTGGTTTTGCCGTTGGAAGAGGTGTTGAGGCTGGCACGGCCGGCGATTGGGCTTCCGGGCCAGCAGGCTGCCGCGCCGCAGAAGCCCACGGGCAGTGCGCGCCAGGCTTACGAGGCACAGGCGCGTCCGGCGCCCAAGGGAGTTCCTTCGCCGGTGACCGGCACGCCGCTGGGCGTCCAGTTTGTGGACGTGGCCAGGGAAGCCGGGCTCAACGTGGAGACGATCTTCGGCGGCGAGCACCGCAACAGATATCTGCTGGAGACGACCGGCTGCGGCGCGGCCTTCTTCGACTACGATCAGGACGACTGGGTGGACATTTTTCTGGTCAATGGCTGGCGGCTGGAGGGGTTTCCCAAGGGCAAGGAGCCGGTCTGCCACCTGTTCAAGAACAACCGCGACGGCACGTTTACCGACGTGACGCTGAAGGCGGGGCTGGGGCGCTCGGGCTGGGGCCAGGCGTGCTGCGTGGGGGACTACAACAACGACGGCTGGAACGACCTGTTCGTCAGCTACTACGGGCAGAACGCGCTGTTCCGCAACAACGGGAACGGGACGTTTACCGAAGTGACCAGGGAAGCCGGGCTTGAGCAAGACCGGCTGCGCTGGAACTCGGGCTGCACGTTTCTGGACTACGACAAGGACGGCAACCTGGATCTCTTTGTGGGCAATTACATCGACTTCGACGTGAAGACCGCGCCCCTGGACGTGAACCGGCTCTACGTGATCCAGGAGGGCGGCAATATCCTCAAGACGGACGAATTTGCCGCATCGAAAAAGAGGGCCTGACCGCCGGCTGCCGTTTGCGCCGGACAACGAGAGAGCCCGGCCATGCCGGTGGAGATTCGCTCCGGCAAACGGCGCTGCGGGAGCCAATGAAGGAGCCCGCCGCCATGGGGGAATTCACACAGTCAACAGGCAAAACGGCAGCGTTCCCTCCAGGTGCGCAAATGCTATATACAAAACCGCCTGCCCAGGCAGGAGTTGCGGAGCAAGCGGGGCCCGGCAAGGCCGGCTCGCGACCCCGCGTTGCGCTTCCCTCGACGGGGAAAATGCGGTTTGAAAGGGGTTCGCCGGCCAGCGCCCGCGAGGCAAATCAAGCCATATAAATCAACCGTTTGGTTGATATTGCACTCCACCGAGAGGAGCAGATGGCTCCCCCCGCAGGCGGGGAAATGCTGCCTGCAGCCGTCCGCAAGGCGGGCCGCCGGGGCAGCTGCAATGTACTGTCATGGAGCGGACATTTCCCCCTCAAAACAAGTCTTCGATGATACGGTAACAAACTTCGATAATACGGTGACGATGCGTTCCGGCGAAGGGCTTTCCAGCAGGGAATCGGGTGGGGAAACAGGGGAAACAATCAAGTAAATCGTTTCATTTGCGCGAGTTAGTTAAGCAAGCGGCCACAATCGAAGGCGCGGCGGCCGGACGGGGCTGAAGATGTAAATGTTTTCAAGTGTTGACATGTCGTTTTTTATGTATCGACGTCTCGCCTTTATATCAAAACCCTGCAAGATTTTGCTTTTACGCGTTGACAACGGACCTTTTCCTTGCGTATCGTTGGCGGTTGAGCCGGGGTGCGCTCTTTTAGCTCCTGCTGTCTCTTTTTCAGGGAGCAGCCACACCGGGTTTTGGGGCGATCCTGCCACCGCGGCAGGTGACCATTTTTTAATGTCCATGGCGGGTTTCAACCCGCCGGGCATGTGGATACACCACTACAAGTTCACACATAAAACGAGTTACTTTTGGGAGACCACATGAACAAGATCATACGTACCGCACTCGTGCTGGGTCTTTTTGCCTGCGCGAGTTTGCTGCTCATCGTGCCGGCCCGTGCGCAATCGGTCTACGGATCGATCTTCGGCACTGTGACCGATAAGACCGGGGCGGCCATCGCCGGTGCCCTGGTCACGGTAAAGGATGAGGCCAAGGGCACCATCGTTACCGAAACCTCCAACGCCTCCGGCGACTATAGCGTCCCCCACCTTATCCCCGACGTCTATGACCTCAAAGTCACGGCCAAGGGCTTCAAGGCCTTCGAGACCAAGGGCATTCAGGTCGAAGCTGACGCCGCGCCCCGCATCGATCCCACCCTCGAAGTCGGCGGCGGCTCTGAAACCGTCGAAGTGAACGCCAGCCAGGAGCCGGAGTTGAAGACCGACCGCGCCGACGTCGCCACCGTATTCGACGAGCAACAGACTTCCAGTCTTCCGGTAGGCGACCAGAACTTCACCAACCTGCAATTGTTGCTGCCCGGCGCCCAGCTTCTCGGCTGGTCCCACGCGGCCGATGAGAACCCCCAGGGTTCCAAGCAGATTCAGGTGGACGGCCAGGCCTTTGGCGGCACCGCCTTCGAGTTGGACGGCACCGACAACCAGGATCCGATTCTGGGCATCATCGTCATCAACCCCGCCATGGACTCGGTGACCGAGACCAAGATCACCACGCAGAACTTCGACGCCGAGTTGGGCAAGGCCGTCTCCGCGGTGGTGACCGCCCAGACCAGGTCGGGCACCAACAAGTTCCACGGCAGCCTCTATGACTTTCGCACCGGCAACGCCAACCTGGCCCGCGATCCTTTCTCTCAGGCTCCTGGGCCCCTCGTTCCCGGGCTGAAAAACCGCTTCGGCGGGTCGATTGGCGGACCGGTTCTGAAGGACAAGTTCTTCTTCTTCGGAAACTATGAGGCGCAGCGCCAGAAGGTCGGCACATCGGCGACCAATACCCTGCCCACCAGCCTAGCCACTGAGTCATGCCTGGGCAGCGCCCCGGACTCCCAGGGCGGGACTGGCTGCGACTTCAGCGAGTACCTGACCGCCTTTGGGGATGCGGCCACCATCTACGACACGTCCGCCGAACCGACCCTGGGCCCTGACGGCAAACTTCATTACCCAGCCTTCGCGCACAACATCATTCCCAGGTCCTACCTCATGACCGGACATTCCGGCCCGGCGCTGGCACTCTTGAAGTACCTCGAGCCCTACACCAAGGGGATCACGGCCCTGGACTCGAACTTCAACGAGGGCGGCACCGGCCTGTTCAACAGCAACCAATGGACGGAACGCCTGGACTACACGATAAACGAGAAGATGCACGCGTTTGAGCGCTTCTCGCGCTTCTGGGACACCTTGTCGGGCAAGGTGATGTTCGGCGACGCGGGTGGTCCGGGCTTCGGCATCAACAACTACGGCGGCAACTCCAACGGCGCCAACGACAGCCTGGCTACCGGCATGGATATCGCCATCAGCCCCAAGCTGCTCACCGACTTCCGCCTGGGCTACTACCGCTACAACGTGATCGACACCAAGTATGATCAGGGCGTCGAGTTTGCCAACACCCTCGGCATTCCGGGCATCAACAGCGGCAGCAACTTTACCTCCGGTTCGCCCGGGTTCCAGATAGCTAACGTGCCGGGAGGGAAGGGGGGAACCCAGGGGTATCCGGCCTATGGCGCCGGCCTGGGCATCAACCGCTGCAACTGCCCCCTGACCGAGCGCGAAGACCAGGGCCAGATCGTCAACAACTGGACCATGATCAGGGGCAACCACTCCATCAAGGTGGGCGCCGATTTGCGCTACGGCCGCAACCTGCGCGTGCCCTCCGACACGGATCGCGCCGGCTTGATGCATTTCGACAATGGCCCCACCGAGGATCCCGCTTCCGAAACCCCGGGCGGTCTCGGATTCGCCACCTTCATGCTGGGCCAGGTAGACAGCTTCGGCCGCTACTACTCCACGTCCACCAACGCCAAGGAATTCCAGAAGCGCACCTTCTTCTATGCACAAGACACCTGGCGCGTCAGCCACAAACTGACCTTGAACCTGGGCCTCCGTTGGGAGATCTACTTCCCGGAGAGCGTCAATGGCGCGGGTAACGGTTCCCTGCTGAACATCACTGACGGCTATCTGCATGTGGCCGGCGTTGGAGGCATCCCCTCCGACCTGGGCTGGGGAATCGACAAAAAGAAGATGTTCGCGCCGCGCATTGGACTCGCCTACCAGCTTGATCCCAAGACCGTCATTCGCGCCGGCTACGGACGCAGCTTTGACACCGGCGTCTTCGGCTCCATCTTCGGCCACACCGTCACCCAGAACCTGCCGGTTCTGGGCAACCAATCGATCCCCGCACCCACCCCCACCGGCAATGCGTTCACGCTGGACGTGGGCCCCAAAGCTCCCACAATCGTCCAGGCCCCCTCCAACGGCTTGCTGCCCGATCCGGGATATGCGGTCACCGCCAGCGCGCGCGCCAACCCGCTCAACTTCCCGACGATTGACGCCTGGAACCTGAGCCTGCAGCGCTCCCTTACGCCCACCCTCGCGTTGACCATTGCCTATGTCGGCAACAAGGGATCGCACACTCTGGGCGACGGCGACGGCAACGGCACCAACCCCAACGAGTCATTCGTCAGTCTCCCTGGTTCCTACAGCGTCAACGGCCAAACCTTGCACTATGACCCTTCGGTGGCTGCCAATACCATCGCGCCCAACGGCGGCACCTCCACCGGCAACTTCCTGCAGCGCTATTACGGCGGCACACTGAAGGCCTGCGCAGATCCGAACTATGCCACACCGACGGGCGAACCGTTTATCACGGCCCCCATGTGCGGCTGGGGGCCCAGTATCGCATTCAGGGGTGATACCGAGAACACCGAGTTCGACGCTATGCAGGTCACCCTCGCTGAGACGCTCTCCAAGGGTCTTGCGCTCACCGGCAACTACGAGTGGGCCAACGCATTCGGTGACACTACGAATTTATGGACCTGGAGCCACTCTCTGGGCCATTTACGCGACAGCAACGTCCGCGCCCAGCAATTCGTGGGGTACGGCAGCTACGATCTGCCCTTCGGCAAGGGCAAGCAGTATCTTCCCGACGCCAATCGGGCAACCGACCTGATCGTTGGCGGCTGGCAGCTGAGCAGCACCCTCAACTGGTCGGGCGGCTTGCCGTTCACCCTCAGTTACAACGAATGCGGTTCCAACGTCAATGACACACCTAATCCAGGGACTAGCGGAGGGTGCGATCCGAGCGCAACCGGGCGTATGGCAACCAAGCTCACCGGCTTCGTTGCCGGCCCCCACGGCACCGGCGCACGCTCCTTCTACAATGCTCCAGGGACAACGCCGCACTCGCTGGGCGACGGAACCTTCTTCAACCCCGGACTGGATCACTACGGCAACGTAGGCCTCAACACCTACCGCGGCCCAAAGTACTTCAACACCGACCTGGGTCTCGTCAAGGCATTCACCATCTGGGAGAACGTGGCGGTGAAGTTCCGCATGGATTCCTACAACGTCTTCAACCACATCAACCCCGGCAACCCCAGTGGCAACATTGAGTCCGGGGGCTCCATCACCTCCGAGGCGCCTGGGTGCGGGCCTGGCGGACAGGGCTGCGGGCCTCGTGCGCTCGAATTCTCCCTTCGCATTCAGTTCTGATTTCGCGAAGGAGCCGCAATAAACCTCGAGGGGAGCTTCGGCTCCCCTCTTTCTTTTCACCCGCAACATCTATGCTCAAAGCCTGAGAAAAACGCCATCCAGGAACTACACTGCAAGATAGGTTTCTCAAATGCAGCGCACATTCGCCACCGCGTTTCTCGCCGCGCTCCTCACCCTGGCCGCCCCTGCGCAGGCCGCGCAAAATGCGACGCCGTCCGGCGACCAGGCCGCGGCCTCCGCGCCTACGCCGTTTGAAGTTGCCCAGGACCTGGCCGCAAGGGGACGCCTCGACAAGGCGCTGGCGCAGCTAAACCAGTTGGCGGCGCAGACACCCGAACCCGCCGGCGTAGAGCGGCTGCGCGGCATCATCTTCTATCAGACCGAACAATTTTCCGAAGCCATCGAGGCATTTACCAGGGCCACCGCCCAGGACCCCAACGATCGCGAGTCCATCGAGATGCACGGCGTGAGTCTCTTCCGCATGGGACGCTCTCCTGAGGCGCTGCCCTTCCTTGAAAAGGCCCACGCAACGGTGGTGCGCGCCAACATCGACCCTGAGTATGTGCTTGGCCTCTGCTACGCGGATGTAAAGCGCTATGACGATGCACGCCACGCCTTTGCCACCCAGTACGGCTTTGCGCCCGACTCCGCCGAGGCATATCTGCTCGCCGCCCGGCTGTTTCTCCGCCGTGAGTTCGCTGCCGAGGCCGCGGTGCAGGCCGAAAAGGCGCTCGCAATCAATCCCGCTCTGCCTCTCGCCCACCAGCTCCTGGGTGAAGTGGCGCTGGCCAGGGGTGATTCGGCTGCCGCTATCCTCCAACTGCAGGCCGAACGCAAGATCAACCCGCTGAGCGGCCTTTTGTATGACCGGCTGGGCGATGCTTACCTGCGCAACGAGCAATATGCCGAGGCCCAGCAGGCTCTCAATCGCGCCGTTCTGCTCGAACCCAACTCCACCGCTCCATACATCCTGCTGGGACAGACATTTCTCAAGCTCAATCAGCCCATCCAGGCGCTTCATTACCTCGACCATGCCGTCAAAATGGACCCCTCAAACTACATCACGCACAATCTGCTCGGCCAGGCCTACAAGGCCACCGGCCAACTGGCCGAGGCCAACCGCGAGTTCAAGCTGGGCGTGGACCTGCAGCACAACGCCAAGCCGCAGGTTGCGGGAAAATAGACTATGCACCTGCATCGCGGCATTTTTTCCGTTCTCCTGCTCGGCATTCTGGCGGCACTGCCCCTGTTCCTTGCCGCTCAAGCGACGAAAAGCCCGCAGAAGCCCGACTTGATTAAGCGCGCGGACGCTGCCTTCCGCGCCGGTTATGCCGCCCATCAGGCCGGAAATCTCGAGTTGGCCAGGGCGAAGTTCGCCGAGGCCGCCCGGCTTGCGCCGGCAATCCCAGAAGCGCATGAGGCCCTGGGCGCCGTTCTGGTCGAGCTGGGCAAGCCGGCCCAGGCCGTCCCCGAACTCGAGGCCGCCCTCCAGCTCAAACCCGGCGACCAGGGAATCGAATCCAATCTCGCGCTGGCCTATGCCAAGGCCGGTGAGCCGGCGAAGTCCATCCCTCATTTCGGCGCTGCCTACCAAACCTCGCAACAACCCGGCGCGCAGCCCGTCGGCGCTGACTTCTGCGAGGCCTATGCGTGGGCCCTCGCCGCTACCGGCAAACAGGCTGAAGCCATCCAGATGTTTCAAGCGGCAGCAGACCGCGGCGGCGCAAGCCCCAATCTCTTCGATGCGATCGGCTCCCTCTATGCCCAGTCAGCCAACTGGAGCCAGGCACGGCCCCAGTTCGAGCACGCCCTCGCGATCGACAGCTCCTATCTCCTCGCGCGCATCCACCTCGGCATCGTGCTGCGCCAGCAGCATGAGCTCGACGCAGCTCTCGCCTCTTTTGAGGCAGCGGTCGCGCAAGAGCCGGCCAACGCACTTGCCCAGTCTGAATACGGGCGCACGCTCGAGGCGGCCGGCCAGGACGAGGCCGCCACGCCCCATCTGGAACAGGCCGTCAAGCTCAATCCCGAGTTGCCCGGCATCGAGAACGAACTGGCCATGGTCCTGCAGCGGCTGGGCCGCCAGCAGGAGGCGATTCCCTGGTTCCAGAAGGCCATCGAGCGCGAGCCGCACAACGCGAGCGCATTGACCAACCTGGGGCTGGCTCTCACCCTGACCGGCAAGGCCAAGGAGGCCCTCGCGTACTTCCAGCGGGCGCTGGCCGAGGCTCCCAAGGATGCGGTCATCTACAAGGATCTGGGCGTGGCCCACGTGCAGCTTTCCGCCTTCGACGACGCCATCGCCGACTTTCAGAGCGCGCTGTCGCTGGACCCAAACGACCCGCAGCTCCACTATGACCTGGGCCTGGCGTACAAATTCAAAGATCGCGCAGACGACGCCATAGCGGAACTAACCCGTGCCGGGCAAATGGACCCCACGCTCCAAGACCCGCCTTACACGCTGGGTATTCTGTACATGCAAATCGGCAAACTGGACGAGGCGGCCATGGAGTTGAAGAAGGCCGTGGCCCTTCGTCCGGAGAATGGCGATGCCTGGGCGATCCTGGGCAGCACGCTCAAGCAGGACTCCCGGCTCGAAGAGGCCAGGGATGCGCTCGAAAAGGCGATCCCGCTCCTGCGCGGCCAGCCCGGTCCGCGCGTCACATTGGCGGCTGTGTTGGCCGAGCAGGCCAGCGCCGCGGCCTCAGCCGCCGACGCCAGCGAGGCGGCTGGAGACCAGCAGAAGGCCGATCAGCAGCGGAACCAGGTCAAGGAACTGCGTAGTCAGGCTGCCGAATATCGCCGCCAGGCCGCCGATCTAAGCCGCGCGGCTGTCAATCGCCAGAAGGCGTCCTTCGCCCTGAACGCCGGCAATCAACTGTTGCTGCGCGGCCAAATCGCCGATGCGGTCCTCCGCTACCAGGAATCCATCGCCGCCGATCCCACTTTCGCCGACGCGCACAGCCAGCTTGCCATCGCTTATGAGCGGCAGGGCCGCGCGGACGATGCCGCCGCCGAACGGGTCAAGGCCAGGGACCTTGTGCCAGCCAGGTAGGATGCTCTTTCTGCGTGGTTCGCGGCGCCTTTACAGCATTTCCCGAATCGGTCCATAGGAACCCAGGAGAGCCAAGCGGCACTTTCCTTGAGAAGGCCCGTCTTCCAACGCCGTTTGCAGCGCTATGTGAGTTACAGCGCTCTCCCATTTGTGGGGTTCTCTGTGCATGGTGCAGGGCGGCTCTTTAATATGCAAAACAATACGTCTTCGCCCTTGACTGGAACAACTCAGATGACTGTCAGGAAGCGAATCAGAAAGATGCATGGTTCGGTGCTTCACGAACAGGCGCGTTCGATGAGTAACTCGCCAGGTGAGCCTTCAGCTTGGTTTCCAGGGTGGCGTTACTCTGCTTCGCAGCAAGCACAAGAGCCTCCTGTTCGATTTCGATTGCTTGAGCGAAGCGCCCATTTTCGGCAAGGGCCGCCGATAATGTGTCGAGAATGGCGGGGTTTTTCCCGCCCGTAAGCTGCTGCGCTCGATCGGCCAATGCAAGAGCCTTGGCGCCATTGCGGATCGAGGGGTCCGGGCAGGTTGCCAGCAGACTCGCGGCTAGATTCAGCGCGAAGAGGCGATTGGGTTCTTCCTTCAGCGCCAGACGCAACTGGGCGAGCGAATCGGAGAACTTCGCCTGCAAATAAAATGCGTAGCCAAGATTTTCATGCCCTTGGGAGAATCCGGGGCGGATACGAACAGTATTCTGCCAGGCATCGACGGCCTCATTGAGCCGGTTTGCTCTTGCCTGCAAGACTCCTAAATTGTAGTAAGCCTCAAAAAAGTTTCCATCAATTCGAATGGCTTTCTGCAAAAACGGAATGGCGGCGTCGGATTTTCCCAACAGCCCCAGTGCGATCCCCATCCCGTTGTTTGCCCGCGCGTCTTCGGGATCCATCTCAAGGGCATTCTGCCACTTGGTGAGCGCAGAGGCGTTGTCTCCCTTTCCCTGCAAGTCTATCGCCTCGTCGACGATGCGATAGAAGTCGGACGCCGGAACATCGATGCTCGCGATGCCATCGGGCGGAATATTGACAAACTCGGGAATGTTGACGGCCCGATTGGCGGCAGTCGAGTTATCGACATAGATGGGCGGACTGTCATTCCCTTTGGCGTCGATGTGCGTAAGAAACATCTGCGTGTAAGGCGAACGGCTCTTGGAAGAGAAAACCAGCCAGCGCCCGTTGGGCGAGAAGCTATGCCAGGAGTTCATCCGCGATGTGTTGCAGCGCATGCGGCGCGCAACTCCGCCGGCCGCCGGAATGATATATAACTCACTGTCCGGGCGCATCAACTGTGCGTTCCGGCACTTGACGAAAACAATCCAGCGGCCGTCGGGAGACACCTTGG
>JBEKZJ010000101.1:0-17497 GCA_049509995.1 Occallatibacter sp.
CAAGGCCCTCTGCTTCCGCGCCTGCCTGTGCGCAGCTTTCCGACCTGTGCTTCGCATGGTGGAGCTCACCACCCTTGCTGCCGGGCTATCGCGCCCTATTCAATTCACATTGTGCGCCGCGGACACATAATTTACTGCAAAAAGGTGAGCCGTTTTCCGGGTGCGATGGGGAAGCATCCCTGAACCAAGCGCCGTACCCGACGCTGTTGGTTTTTTGGACTGGTTCTAAGAACCGCAGCGGCAATACCGCCCTGAAACAAAGAAATCAGCTATATGCTCTCCTCATGCGGAATGAGTTCGCGGCAGTCATTGGGCAGGATGGCAAGTGGTTCGTCGGCTGGTCACCGGAAATCCCAGGCACCAATGGTCAGGGCCGCAACGTTGAGGAGTGCCGCGCCAGCCTGAGTGAAGCGATTCGGCTGATTCTCGAGGACCGCAAGCAAAAAGTTGGTTAAATGCTCGCCGCCCCTCGGCAAACCGAGGGGCGGCGTAGGCGCGGGTCAGGTTGGGGCTACTCGGCTAAGGCTTCTGCGGCAACGGGCTGCGCGACTGGCTCGGCTGCCGGAGCTTCGGTGGTGGCTTCGCTCAGCACCTTGACCTTTACGTGCGCGGTGACATCGCGGTACAGCTTGATGGCCACGCTGAAGTCGCCCAGGCTCCTGAGCGGCTCGTCCAACTGGATCTTGCGGCGATCGACCTCGAAGCCCTTGGTTGCGAGATCGGCGGCGATATCGGCCGAGGTGACGGAGCCGAACAGGTGGCCGGCCTCGCCCGACTTGCGGGTAAAGCTGAGCACAAGCGGCTCGAGCTTGGTGACCAGTTCCTCGGCCTGCGCCTTCTCAGAGGCGGAGCGGCGGGCAGCGGCAGTCTTCATCTGCTCGATGACGGCCTTGTTGGCCAGGGTAGCCTGCAGCGCCAGCTTGCGGGGCAGCAGAAAGTTGCGGCCGTAGCCATCGGCGACTTTCACCACGTCTCCGCGGTGGCCCAGATTGGTTACGTCTTCCTTCAGAATTACTTCCATGGGAAACTCTCCAGTGTTACGGGCGGCGGGGCCGTGGGCGGTCTTGTCTTTTTGACGGAGATGCCAGCCGTCGGTTGCGCCGCGCAGGATTCTACATCTGCACCCGAAAGATTGTCGCCTGCCAAATTCGGTCCGATCAAGGTTGGTCCCCGTTACGAAAGAGTTAACCGGGGCGAACGCATGAGGTGACCGGCCAAACAGGCGACAGCCGGGCCGGGAAGTTAGTGCCGTGTGGCAAACGGCAGCAGGGCGATATTCCGGGCCTGCTTGATGGCGCGGGTCAGGCGGCGCTGATGGGTGGTGCAAACGCCGGTGAGCCGCCGGGGCACGATCTTGCCGCGCTCGGCTACAAACCCTTGCAGCAGCCGCACATCGCGGTAGGGGATCGCGTCAATCTTCTCGGTACAGAACTTGCAGACCTTCTTGCGGCGGAAGAACTTTCCGCGGGCGCCGGGTCCGCCGGATGGCCTGCCGCCAGGTCCGCCGCCAGGCCGGCCGCCGGAGCGGGGGCCTGAACCAGAACCGGGTCCAGAACCCGGGCCGGAATCCGATCCGGACGATGCTTGGGGTGCTGCGCCCGTCTCGGGCGCCTTTCCAGGGGTTTCTTCAGACATAGCGTTTCCTCTTCACTCTCTTCGGTCCCGATTGCGCCCATGGGGCGCTGCGGAACAAATTGAAAACCGGATCGGGCCGGAGCCGGTGAGCCAACAAGGACGGCGCGGCGGCGACTCGCGTGAGCCTTGCTAGACGGCGGCCTGAACCGGCTCGGTCGCTTCCGCAGGGGCGGCTGCTGCCACCGGTGCGGTGTGTTCAGGGGTCAACTTCCGCCGGACGCCGCGCAGGGCCTTGACCTTGGCCAGGCGCTTCTCTTCCTCGTCGATGCGCACGGTGATGAACTTGATCACCGGCTCGGTGACGCGCAGGCGGCGCTCCAACTCCAACACCACCGCGCCGTTGGCCTCGATGGTCAGCAGAACGTAGTTGCCGTCGTTGAACTTGCGCACCGTGTAGGCGAGCTTGCGGCGCCCCATCTTCTCAACAGTCTTGACCACCCCACCCCCACCCGTAACGGTGGCGGTAAAGCCGGCGATCAACTTGTCGACATCCTCTTCGGCCGCATCGGGCCGAACAATGAACATAACCTCATACACACGGGACATCAGCATTCCTTTTCCGCTGGACTCTCAGGGCCCAGCCTGCACCGCCGGCTAGAGTTGGCTTCCACTTGCCTGATGGAAGACCGTTCTCCCGCCTTGGCGGCTTCGTGCCTTGCTTACTCCTCCGCCGGGGGAGTTTCGCTCCGGCGGTTGAACTCGTTCATCGCGGCTGCCGGCCCCAGCTCGAGGATGCGCCGCGTGGCGGTTGCCACCCGGTCCAGCACCTCGTCCAGAACCGCCAAATCCGCCTTGCGCATGGGCGACAGCAGATAATCCCTGCCGGGACGCTTGCCGCCAACGGCAGCAATGGCCTCCGGTGGAAGATCCGGTCCCACGCCGATGCGCAGGCGCAACCACTCCTGGTTTCCCAGGGCTCCGGTTACGCTGCGGGCTCCGTTGTGCCCCGCCGGCGAACCACGCTCCCTGATTTTGAAGGTCCCCAGCGTCAGGTCCAGCTCGTCGTGGATAACGAGCAAATCTTTCGCCGGGTCCGCCTCAAACTCTCGAACCAGAGCGGCCACTGCCAGCCCGCTCAGGTTCATAAAAGTCTCCGGCTTGGCCAGGACCACCTCGCGCCCCGCCATGCGGCAGGTTGCGGTAACGGCCCGGCAGCGCCGGTTTTGGACCACAACTCCCTCTTGTTGGGCGATGCGGTCGATGGCCATGAACCCTGCGTTATGCGGGGTCCACAGATACTCCAGGCCGGGGTTGCCCAGCCCCACCACCAAAAAGGGGCTGCGCCGCGCACCGGACTCACTTGCCTCGGCCAAGGGTTACTTCTTCGCCTCGGGCTTCTTGGTTGCTGCTTCAGCCTCGGGCTTGCCCTTCTTGGCAACCTCGGGCTCGGCTGTGGTAGCGGCAGCTGCTGCCGTAGCTGCTGCTGCTGCGGCGGCTGCCTCGGCCTCGGCCGCAGTAGGCGCCTCTTCGCGAATCGAGACCACGTGGGCCACGGTCGCATCCTCGGCATTGAGGAACTTGATGGAACCCGAGTGGGGCAGGTCGCTGACCCGCAACGATTCGAAGAGGGCCAGGTTGCTCACGTCCACGGCAATGTTGGCGGGGATGTCCGCGGGCAGGCACTCGATCTCGACCTGGCGCAATACCTGATCCAGGATGCCGCCGGAGGCCTTGACGCCCACAGGTATGCCCAGCAGCTTGACCCGCACCTTGACGCGCAGGGTCTTGTCCAGGGCAATGCGCTTCAGGTCGATGTGAATCAGCTGGTCCTTGATCGGTTCGCGCTGCCAGTCGACAATCATGGCCTTTGCCGCGGGCTGGCCGGCAATCTCGACGTCAAAAATGGTGTTGTGGCCGGTCTCTGAGAAGAGAATCCGTGAAATCTGCTTGGGGTCCACCTCGATGGCCACCGGGTCGTGCCCGGAGCCATACAGCACAGCGGGAATCTTGCCTGCGACGCGCACGCGGCGTGCGGCGTTCTTATTGAATTTGCCCTCACGGGGCTTGGCTACGACTACTTCTGGCATTCGGTCTCTCGTTTCCTCATTTTCGGGCACGGTCCGGTTGGGGTCCGCTCCCTTTGTTGGGGCCAGTTGACAGCTAACAGCTATCAGCTAACAGTTGTAAGTTGTCAGTCGCCAGCAAAAACTGTTAGCTGTCAACTGTATGCTGTCAGCTAATTAAACAGCGAACTTACGCTGGTCTCCATGTGGATGCTCTCGATGGCCGCGCCCAACAGGCCGGCGATGGATAGCACCTTGATTTTGGGCAATTTCTGCGCCGCATCGCCCGGCGGTAAGGTGAGCTTCTGCGCCGCATCGCGCAGAGGCACGGTGTTGGTGACAACGACTTGTTCCAGGCGGGAGTTGGCAATGCGGTCGATGGCTGGGCCGGAGAGTACGGCGTGGCTGGCGCAGGCATACACGGTGGCCGCGCCGGCTGCGTAGAGGGCATCCACGGTTTTTACCAAAGTGCCGGCCGTATCGATGATGTCGTCAATGATGAGGCAGGTCTTGCCGGTCACGTCGCCGATCACGTTCATGACCTCGGAGACGTTGATGTCGGTGCGGCGCTTGTCGACGATGGCCAGCGGCGCGCCGACCTTCTGCGCAAAGAACCGGGCGCGTTCCACGCCGCCGGCGTCCGGTGAAACCACCGTCAGGTTGGGCAGGTTGAGTTCGCGGAAGTAGCTCACCAGCACCGGGCTGGCGAAGAGGTGATCGACGGGAATGTTGAAGAAGCCCTGAATCTGCGCGGCGTGCAGGTCGACGAACAGGGCGCGGTTGGCCCCCGCAGTGGTGAGCAGGTCGGCGATGAGCTTGGCGCTGATGGCCACACGGGGGCGGTCCTTCCGATCCTGGCGGGCGTAGCCGTAATAAGGCACCACCACCGTGATCCTGGCCGCCGAGGCTCGCTTAAGGGCGTCGATCATCACCAGGAGCTCGATCAGGTGCTGGTCGACCGGATAGCAGGTGGGCTGCACCACAAAAACATCGACTCCGCGCACGTTTTCGAGCAGTTGGAAGTAAACTTCCCCGTCGGCAAAGCGCTGGATCTTGGCCTCGCCCACCGGAACGCCGATGTGGCGGCCGATTTCCTCGGCCAGCGGCCGGTTGGCCGTGCCCGAGAAGAGCTTGAACCGTTTGTCCTCGCTCAGGTTGCGGGTTCGTTTGCGCTCAGGCGCCGTTTTGGCATCTTTCGCCCTGACGGCGGCGTCCGGGCCCGCACCCTGCTGAGGCTCCTTCGGCGTGGGCTCCTTGCCCGCGCCGTCCCGCTGAGCGTTCGGACCGCTTTCCGGTTGCCTGTCTTCCGCTGTCACCGTCAATGTTTCCGCTTCCATCTGAAGAGAACCTCCAAGCTGGTTGGCTTTGGCTGCTTTCCGGAGTACGCATTCAAAAACTTTGGCTGGGCGACCAGGATTCGAACCTGGACAAGTGCCTCCAAAGGGCACTGTCCTACCATTAGACGATCGCCCAACTTGGCAGCCGTTGGCGAGTCTCTCTCGCACCACGGTTGACTGTCAACGTGCTTCTTGCGAAAGCATTTCGCCCCAGTAGGCCGGGCGCGGCAGGGTGCGGGTCAGAAGACTCGCCACTCCGGCCGCCCGCAACCGTTCACGGGCTGCTTCCGCATCTCCGCGGGTCCGGTACAACCCGTAGAGTGCCGACCCGGACCCGGACAGCGAGGCATGGAGGGCTGCCTCCGGTGTGCCTAGCCCCGAAAGAATGCGCTTGATCTCTGCAAGGGAGGGATGCTGGGGGAAGACGACGCGTTCGAAGTCGTTCTGGATCCAGCTACTGATCCCGGTGCGGACAAGCGCGGACTCTTGGGGTCCGGCCAGGTCCTCTCCGACTGAGAGGACACCGGAGGAGCCTGCTCCCTGCCCACCCGACGGGATTGCTCCCGCAAAGGCGCTGGCATAGGCGCGGCTCAACTTATCCAGTTTAGCCGTACTGGCCTCCGCGGTCAAACCTTCGACGGCGCAGAGCGCGTCCCAGTCGCGAAAGGCCTGCGGGGTGGAGACGCCGACTTCGGGCGTGGCGATGACGCACCACACGGGTTCCAGATCCGGCAGAGAATGGACCTGCTGGCCCCGGTCAAGGCCCAGAACCGTACCGCCGATCAGGAACAACGGCACATCGGACCCCACCTGCGCGGCAATCTCCAGGCGCCGCGTCGGCCAGCCCGGCCTGCCGCCCACCTTCGCCGCCGGCTCGCTGACTTGCTGCCTCGCTGCCTCGCTGAAACGCTGGGTGCCCCATCCTTCGAGCGTATTTTGCTCGGAGGGTAGGAGACCACGAAGTTCGTTCGCAATCCCCAGTTCCGCCTCCAGCCCCACCAACGCCGCCACCGCGTTGGCCGAGCCGGCGCCCAGCCCGCCCTGCACCGGCAGCCGCTTTTCGATGGCTATCTCCACCTCGGCGGAGAGCCCGAGGGCCTCAAGCGCCAGGACAACCATCTTCCAGGCCGTATTGCGGCTGTCGGTGGGAACCCGGCTGTCATTCGAAGTCAGCCGCAATGCGGTTGCCGCCGCGGGCCGGACCCTCACCGTGACCACGTCGTAGAGTGCAAGGGTCTGATAGACGGTTACCAGCGCATGGAACCCGTCAGGCCGCGGCGCGCCGATATAGAGGCCGAGGTTGATCTTTGCGTGCGAACGGACGGCGGTTGGCATACCGGTTCATTGTAGTGCGGAACGGATGGAAAGACAGGCCGCACCTTATCGGGCGATGGCGCCTGAATGAATGCCAACGCCGAGAACGAAGGTGGCTGCGCCTGCGTGGTCCCGGTTGACTTCGCCAAGTGGACTAAGCATACTTAGCCCATGCCCCACACCGTCCATCAGGCAAAGACCCACTTCTCGCGGCTGCTGAAAGAGGCAGAGGCCGGCAAGGAGGTGGTTGTCATGCGCGGCAAAAAACCGGTAGCGAAGATCGTGCCTATCAATGAGCCGGCGGCGGAGCAGCCCGAGCCCAACTTCCGGCTGGCTGGCGCGTACCGGGGGCGCATGCACTGGGATGAAGACGCGTTCGATCCGATGACGGACGAAGAGTTGGTGGAGTGCGGCCTGGGGTACATGCTGGACGCCCCGTTTGTCCTGCCCCCGGTTGGGTCACCAAACAAATGACTTATCTGCTCGATACGCACGCGTTTCTCTGGGTTCTGAATGTTCCGGAAGTACTTCCGGCGCTGGTTCAGAGCATCGTCAAGGATCGTTCCGTCACCCTGCTGATTTCGATCGCAACTCCCTGGGAGATGGCGATCAAGGTCGCCAGCGGCAAGCTGGATGCGGCAGACATTCTCGATGACTTTGAAGGGGCAGCCACTCGCGGAGGGTTCGCCGTTCTTGAGACCACGGTCCGGCAGGTCATTCGCGGAGGCAGGTTGCCTTTTCATCACCGCGACCCCTTCGACCGCCTGTTGGCCGCGCAAGCTTCGGATTTGCGAGTCCCGCTGCTCGGCCGGGACAAGGTTTTTGATTCCTATGGTGTGCAGCGGATCTGGGATTGAAATCGATCTGGGAGTGGTTTTGCGCCGTTTCGCTCCTCTCGGCCGGACGGTGATTGGAGACAAGTTTTGGCGAAGTATCGCAGATCGGGATTGCCCACCAAATCGGGCGCGGAAGCGCTGCCGCTGGTGGCCATTGTGGGCCGGCCCAACGTGGGCAAATCCACGCTCTTCAACCGGCTCACCAAGAGCCGCCGATCCATTGTTGGGGACGAGTCCGGCATCACACGCGACCGCATCTATGGCGAGTACGAGTGGGCCGGCCGGCAATTTCGCCTGGTCGACACCGGCGGCATCGTGCCCGACGACCCCGAACTGATGCCCACGGCGATTTACGCCCAGGCCAAGGTGGCGCTCAAAGAGGCCGATGCACTGGTGCTGGTGGTGGACGCGCGCACTGAGCTGGCCAGCCCCGACTACGACCTGGTGAAGCTGCTGATTCGCGGCGGCAAGCCCGTGTTTCTGGCCGTCAACAAGGTTGAGGGCGACGCCATGGCCGCCGCCGCCGAGAACTTTCGCCAGTTGGGCATTTGCAACGTCTTTTCCATCAGCTCCGAGCACGGCCTTGGCATCGGCGATCTGCTGGACGCTATTTCGGAGGCAATTCCGGCGCCTGCGGAGCCCGCGCTGACGGAGGACGAGGCGCTGGCCGCCCAGGAAGCCGAGGCCGCCGCTGATCTCGACGCCGCGGAAGCGGAAAATATTTCGGCAGAGGCAGCGGACGAGGAGCTGCGTCCGCTGCACCGCACCCACGGCGAGTTCGAGCAGCACGAAACCTCGGTGGCCATCATCGGCCGGCCCAACGTGGGCAAGTCCACGCTGCTGAACGCGCTCACCGGCACATCCCGAGCCATCGTCTCGCCCATCCCCGGCACCACCCGCGACGCCGTCGACGAGGTCGTCGAGTTCGAGGGCAGCCAGTTTCGCTTTGTGGACACGGCCGGCATTCGCCGCAAGGGCAAGACCCACCTGATGGCGGAAAAGATGAGTGTGGTGATGGCCCGCCGTCACCTGGAGGCCGCGGACGTGGCCCTGCTGATGATCGACGCCACCGACGGGGTAGCCGCCGCCGACGCCACTATTGGCGGATATGCTCACGAGAGCGGCCGCAGCGTGATTATTCTAGTGAACAAGTGGGACGCGGTCACCACCGGCCGCACCGACGGCAAACCGCCCGCCGATCGCGAGATCTTCGAGAAGCAACTGCGCACGGTGCTCAAGTATCTGCACTATGCGCCGGTCATCTTTCTCTCCGCGCTGGAAGGAACCGGCCTCGGCCGGGTGCTGAACGAAGTAAAGGCCGTGGCCGCCGAGCGCCGCAAGCGCGTCTCCACCGGCCAGATGAACCGCTTCCTCGAGCGCATCGACTTCCAGAGGGCGCCGGTGCCCATGGCCAAGCGCATTCGTATCTTTTATATGACGCAGGCCGCCGTAGCGCCGCCGACGTTCATCCTGTTTACCGACCGCGACATCAAGCTGCACTTCAGCTTCGAGCGGTTCCTCGAAAACCAGATCCGCGAGGCCTTCGGCTTCAAAGGCACGCCCATCTGGTTCAAGGTGCGGGCGCGCAACGCGGAGAAGAAGGACGCGTAGGGCGGCTCTGCAGTTCAAGCCCGCTTTACACGCCTGGAAGCCGCGCCTGCTTGCCGCTTCGGCCTGCGGTTTTCTTGGCTGACGCCTTCTTCTGGCGCGGTGGCGCGAGGCGGGCAAGCTGTTTGTTGATCTCCTCGACATTGAAAGATTCGGGATCGAACCTGGGACCGATCCACTCGGACATCGACTTGTGCTCAGGGTGCTTGGGATCTTTCAGGATCTCGAGCAGGTTGGCGTATCCCCCGGGACCACCGCAATCCTCCGGAGGGCAGGAACGCGCTCCAGCAAGACAGAGGGCAAGGACGGGCTCATCCAACTCCACGACTTTTTCAAGCAGGATTTGGTGGTCCCAACCGTCGCCAAAGTCGTACTTGTAGCGGATGGACGAGCGGGGTCTAGTTAACACGGATTTGAGGGTTACCTTCGCAGAGCTCTCCGTCTCCTCCGACTCGAATGCGGAATCAGTCACCCTTGAATCGGAAAAGCGCCCGCAGCTAGTCTCGAACTCATAGAGATGCGAGTTATCCCACCCCATCACCATCTGCAGAACGGCGTGAAGTCTGTCCAGTTCGATCTCCGGCGCGACAACGATTCTGCGCCAGATGGGCGGCTTGGTGTGTTTGAGCGTGATTTTGATCTGAAAGAACTGCATGGTTCATTTCTCCGTTGACAGACTTCCAGTTAATCCGCGATCACAGACATGAGGAAAACCATCCGTCTGCGCGATAACGCCTGGCCGGTCTACGGTTGAGTAGCCGCAGGCGAATCCCCAGCCGCCTGGTCCAGCCTGGTGACATGGACGCTGGCCTGGGTTTCGGGGATGGTTCCGTCGTTTACCTGCACCTCAAACGGCTTGCCAAGAATCAGCAGGCGCTGAGCAGCCTTGCCGCGGGCGGGAACTTGAACCCGCTGGGTCACCGAGTTCGAGCCGGAGCGGACCGTCACGGGAACCTCGGCCGAGGCGTAGCCGTTGTTGGCAACGTTGACCGTGACCAGCCACTCTCCCGCTGTGGCAGGGCTGGGGAAGACGCTGGCGATGCTCAGGTCGGGCAGGCCCTTGTCCGCATTCACCCAATCGGCAAAGAACCAGGAGAGGTCGCGGCGCGTTCCAGCCTGTTCGAGCAGCTTCTCGAACGAACTGGGGCCCGTGTCTCTGCTGTATCCCAGACTCACATCGGCGGCGGGATCGTAGGCCCGCAGGGCCGCCGAGAGCGTTGGGTCGCCGGCCACATCGCGCAGCATCCAAAGCACATAGGTGGCCTTGGTGCGGTAGTAAACAGGGGAGATGGCGTCGGCCAGCGGCTGGCCCACGCCCTGGCCGGGACTTTCCGGCTCGGCCAGCGCCAGCGCGCTGCGCGCCGCCTCGAGAGTACCCAGAGCCTGCTCGCGGCCGCGCTGTTTTTCTATCCATAACGTGCCCATGAAGTGCGCGACGCCCTCGCTCAGCCAGGCGCGCGGCGACTCCATCCAGGCGTGAGTAAGCGCGTGGGCCAGAATGCCTTCCAACTGCTCCGCGCCGGCCGGACGGATGGCCGTGGCCAGCATCGAGCCGGTCTCGTAGGGCGCGTCCTGTGCGTCGGGCAGGTCCAGCAGGGTGAGCTGGGAGCGGGGCCGTTGCCCCAGCCAGCCCTGCAGGAAGGGCGTAACCGTGGCCGCCGCCGCAGTCCAGTCCTGCACAGCTGCTTCGTCGTCCGGGAGCACCCAGATCATGGTGTTGGCGCCGGTGCGGGGCGTGCGGATGGCCACAAACAGGCTGGGCGCCTCGAAGCCCAGGGTCTCGCCTCCGTCGCCGGCGGTGGCCACGCCCGCAACCTCCTCATCCAGGCCGCCGGCATCGGTGACCGTAAGCGGAGCCAGATGGCCGTTGATGAGCGCCACGGAGGGGGCATGGCCGTGAGGAAACTCGACCGTCAGCCGCAGCCGGAAGCGCGCCCCGGCCAGGCGCAGCTTGTGCTCGCCGATCTCGTCGAACAGGCGCGCCCCGTCGCCCAGAATCACCGGCACGCTCGAGACCGGGTACCAGACCACGTTGCCAAAGCCGCGCAGGCCGGTGAAATCGACGCCGATCCGGTCCCAGTCCGAGTGCAGCGCCACGTCTTCAGGGGTTCCAATCGCCAGCAGCCGCTGGGCGGACGGGGCGATCGAACCGGAGTAGGTGACGTCCAGTTGCAGGCTGGCTCCCGGCGCAAGCGGCTGGGCAAGCAGCACAGCCGCCTCGTGCAACTGGCCCGTATGGTCGGCGTCGGAGTTGAGCGTGGCCACGGGAAAGGCAACGTCTTTGACGTTGACGCGAATGCGCTCCCAGTTGAGCGAGGAGGAGATTTGGAGCGGGATGTGCGCCAGCGGCGTATTGCCGTCGTTGCGCACCGTTAGCAGCGCCCGGACGGCAATATGCTGCTCCGCGGTGCGCAGGCGCACGTCCAAGTCGAAATCCGTGAAGGTGACCGCCTGCCGCTCGGCGTCCTCTGCGGTAGGCGCGTTAGCCATTTGGACCGCGGGCGGGGCTGCTGCCGGGCCGGCCTGCGGCGAGGTTTGGGTCGTGGTCTGGCCGTTTTCGTCGGTTGAACGCGAAAAGATTACTTTGCCGCCGGGTGGCTTCTGTTGGGCTGCCGGGGCTACGGGCTCCGGGGTTGGCGGTGTGTAAGTGGTGGTTTGCGCCGCGGAAGGCAAAAGCAGAAGGAAGGCGACAGTTGCGGCTGCAAGGCTGGGGCGAAACCGCCGAAATAGGCGATTTGTCCGGAAAAAGCATACCTCAGGGTCTAAAGCCCCCCCTGACTGTGCATCGTTCGCGTCCGGGCTAAAGCCCGGACCTACCGCACGGAGGAGATTCTCCGCGGCTTGCGTGGTCCTGGCAAGTGAAAACTTCATGAGCCCAAGCCTTTCTGTTTCCCCAAGCCCTTTTGTGTCTTAGGATTGGACGCGACGCCGGAGGCTGGGCGAGCGCCGGACGCGGAACCGGCGAGCGGGTGCGCGGCGTTGCGGCGCTGGCGGAAGGCTTCATACAGCACCACCGCTCCGGCCGCCGAGACGTTGAGCGAGCTGACGCCGCCGGCCATGGGAATCCGCAGCAAATGGTCGCAGGTGCGACGGACCAGATCGTGCAGCCCCGCGCCCTCCCGTCCCAGTACAATCACGCAGTCCCCCGTCAGGTCGAACCGATCGTAGTCCGTCTGGCCGCGCTCATCCAGTCCGATGATCCATAGATTCCGGCCTTTGAGTTCTTCCAGCGCCCGCACCAGGTTCACGACGCGCACGATGCGCAAGTGCTCGGCCGCGCCGGCGCTGGCCTTCACCGCAACCGGGCTCAGCGGCGCCGACCGCCGCTCCGTCAGCACCACCCCGTCCACCCCGGCGCCGTCAGCCACGCGCAGCAGCGCGCCCAGGTTCTGCGGGTCCTCGATTCCATCCAGCGCCAGAAGCAGCCGCCCAAAACCAGCGTTGCCGCCCGCCTTTGCAGCGGCCGGATCCGCCGTGAATAGGTCCTCGATGGCCAGAAACTCCTGCGCGCGGACCATTGCCACCACGCCCTGGTGCGCGGCGGTCCTGGCCAGCAGCGTCAACTGCTCCCGCGATTCCTGCCGCACCCGGACGCCGGCTTGGCGGCACAGGGCCACCAGCCGCTCCAGCCGGGCATCGTCGCGCTCGCGCGCCACCAGCACGTGGTCAAAGCGCCGTTTACCGGCCCTGAGCGCCTCCTCGACCGGATGCACCCCGTATAAGACTTCCATCAGGGATAGTGTAGAAGATTGGCTAAGATGGACGAGCCGGCGCCTTTCGGCGTAGTGGGTCAGCTTCCGAGTTTAGTGGCCCGTTCCGCTAAGAGCAACAGTTGCGGTTGCGCTGGGGTTGTTGGCGGTGACGGTGAGGTTCGCTGTCATTGCGCTTGCAGTCGTTGGTGTGAATTCAACCAGGATGATGCAACTGGAGCTGGCTGCCAGCGTGTTTCCGCAATTGCTCACCTGTACGAAGGAGGCGGCCCCGGCGCCGCTGAGCGCAATCGAGGTCAGATTGACGGGCGTGGTGGTGCTGCTGTTGGTCACGGTGATAGCTTGCGCGGCGCTGGTGGTTCCCGATGTGACCGTTCCGTAGTTCAGCGTGGTGGCGGAGAGTGCCAATGCCGGTGCGCTAACACCGGTTCCTGTCAAAGTGACGGTCTGCGTGGCGGGGTTTGCATTGTCCGTGAAGACCAGCGTGGCGGACCTGCTGCCCGAAGCCGTGGGAGCGAAGCGGGTCAGGACCGTGCAACTGGCGGACACCGCCAAGGAGTTGGGACAGTTGTTCATTTGCGAGAAGGAGGTTGGGTTTGTTCCGCCCAGTGCAATGGAGGTGAGGGTGAGGGCGGCCGTGCCTGAATTAGTCAGGGTGATGGTCTGGGCCGGGCTGTAGGCGTAGCCAACTGACGAATTGATCGCGGTGACCGGGAAGCTCAGCGATGTGGTCGAGAGGGTCACGGCGGGCAGCGGTGCGACTCCGGTTCCGGTGAGCGCGACGTTTTGCGGAGAGGATGTGGCGTTGCCGGCAAGGCTCAGCGAGGCGGTGAGTGTTCCTGCGGTGGTGGGCTTGAAGGTTACCGAAATCGCACAGGAAATGTTGGCTGCCAGCGACGCGCCGCAAGTGTTGGTTTGAAGGTAAGAAGCGGCGCTGCTGCCGGTGAAGGTGACGTTGGAAATCGTAAGCGCTGCTGTTCCGGTGTTCTTGAGCGTTACGACTTGCGCGGCGGATGTGGAGCCGACGTTGGTCGAGGCAAAGGCGAGGCTGGTGGGCGAGAGACTGACCACTGGGACTCCCACGCCGGTGCCGGTGAGCGCAACGGTTTGCGGAGAGCCAGTGACGTTATCGGCAAAGCTGAGCGAGGCAGAGGCCGCGCCGACCGCAGAGGGGTTGAAGGTGATTGAGACGGCGCAGGAGGCGCCGGCCGCCAGCGACGTGCCGCAGGTCTTGGTTTGAGCGTACGAAGCAGCGCTGGCGCCGTTGAAAGAGACGCTGGAAATCGTCAGAGCGCCGGCGCCGGTGTTCTTGAGCGTTACGACTTGCGCGGCGGACGAGGAGCCGACGTTGGTCGAGGCAAAGGTGAGGCTGGTGGGCGAGAGGCTGACCGCCGGCGCTCCCCCGCCGGTTCCGGTGAGCGCAACGGTTTGCGGAGAACCGGGGGCGGTGTCGTTAAAGCTGAGAGTGGCTGTGAAGGTTCCTGCCGCGGTGGGGTTGAAGGTAAATGTGGTGAGGCAGGAGGCACCAGCCGCCAGTGTGCCGCTGCACGAGCTGGCACCGTGGAAGAGTGAGCCGTAGGTTCCGGTGATTGTGGGGCTACTGGTAAGAGTCAGTGGGGCTGTTCCGGTGTTGGTGAGCGTGACGGTCTGCGCAGCCGAGGCGCCACCGACTGTGGTCGATGGGAAGGTGAGGCTGGTGGGCGATACGCTGGCCGAAGACGTGCCCGGAGCCGCTCCTGTGCCGCTGAGTGCGACCGTCTGCGGGGAATTGGCAGCGTTATCGGCAAAGCTGACCGCAGCCGTCAGCGCGCCGGATGCGGCAGGCTTGAAAGTGACGGTAACAGTACAGGAGGCGTTGACCGCCAGCGTTGCGCCGCAGGTGTTCGTCTGGGAGAACGAAGAGGCGTTGGTGCCGGTCAGGCTAACGCCAGAGACGGTCATGTAGGCGGTTCCGGAATTGGTGAGCGTGACCGTTTGCGCGGCGGACGAGGAACTGACCGTGGTCGAAGAGAAAGTGAGGCTTGAGGGGGACAAGTTGGCCGCCGGCGCTGCGGGCGCGGACGAGACCCCTGGCCAGCCGTTCACCACATTGGCGACGTTGAGCGAGCCGAGGCCGGTGGCTTTGTCGTAGCCGGCTGTAGCCGCGTAGCCGGGCAGGATTCCCAGCGTGTCGCCGCTGGTCTGGGGGGTGCAATTGGCGGTGCCGCCGTAGCAGACAGCCGCGATGGTGCCGGTGTCGATGTCGTTGAAGTAGCAGGCGCTCGAATTGGTCGTCGATTCCGCGCTGCAGTTTCCGTAGGTCTGCCTGGCTGCCAGACTATAGAAAACGGAGTTGGGATTGCCCTGGGTGCTGCCGGCCTTCTGGTTGATGAGCGCCATGACGCCAGCCATCACCGGACTGGAGACCGAGGTTCCGCCCACGGCCATGTCGAGCGCGTTGGCGGGATAGCTGCAAGGAATCGGGCTGGAGAAGCCCGGCGGCTGCGTATCGCAGATGAGATAGGTGACGCCCAGGAAGCCGTTCGAGGCGAAGAAGGAAACATCGGGTACGGTGCGCTTGTCGGAAGAGACGATTCCGGTAACGCCGGTCTGCCAACTGGGTTTGACGTAGCCGCCGCTGCAAGAGGAGGGAGTGCTGCCGTTCGACGCCGTGCAACTGCTGACGCCGCCCGAACCGCCGGTGGGCGGAATCACCTCTTCATACAAGCCGCTGCCGATGCCGTAATTTTTCAGCAGGTAATTGGCCCATTGCTCCGCGCTGTAGTTCACGCTTAGCTCGCTGTTGTAATCGCTGATGAGAATGGGATTGGTGACCGTGTCATTCCAGGGAACCTCGGGAATGTAACCGGCGGCGTTGGACATATTGGCGCTGTTATTGGTGCCGCTCCAGTTGGCGCTGGTGGAGTTGAAGTCGGTGCCTCCCACGGACACGTTATAGGGCGTGCTGGTCATGCCGCTGACGGTAAGGCCGTACTCCACTGCATAATCAGCGGAGGGGTTGTAGTCGCCATCGTCGCAAACCGCCGCCATCGAGTCGCCGCTGCTGACAAAAACAGCGATGCCCTGTGTGTAAGCCTGCTGCCACAGGTTGGCGTACTCCTGATTGCCTGCTGTTCCCATCCCCAGCTCGCACTCGCCGTAGCTGACGCTCATGATTTTGGCTACATTGTTGTTGATGATGTAGCTCTCGCTGGCATACAAGGCGTCGGTAGTCTGGCTCGTCTGGCTGGAGGTAACCAGCACAATCGACGCGCCGGGAGCCGCTGCGCCCGACCACTCCACGTCCAGCGTGTTTTCCATGCGGTCGTCGAGCAGATTGGTTGTTCCGGGATCGGAGTTGGTGATGATGACCGTGGGAACCTTGGCGGGCAATCCCGTGGCGGAGCGGAACGTGGCGATATCGCTCAGCACGATGTTACTGGTGCCGGCCAGAGCGACGGTCTGTCCCGTGCCGTTGATCGGCGTCGAGGCGGTCCACAGCGACTTGTAGTTGTAGATCGTCGCCATGTCGTAGGGCACGAGCAACTGGTAGCCGTCGCCCGGCGCGTATCCGGGGCGCACACCGGCCAGCCCTGTGGTGTCCGCAGCCGCGACATCAGGCCCGCCCCGCTTATTCAGAGTTGCGCTCTGCTCGCTGGCCGGCGCCCATCCTCCCGATGCGCTCCCGCTGAGCAGCGGCCGGGTGTGATGCTGCGGCTTGGCAAAGAAGTTGTGCAGGGCTTTGACGCCAACTACCACCGGCGTCAGCGCCGTGGGAATGCTGATATCGCTCATGTTGACGATATGCGCCACCTCACCGGAGGTTATGGCGTGCATCTCGGTATGGAAGGCGGTCTCCACCTGGCCCACGTTGCCGCTGAAGCGGATGGAGGTATGCGAAGGCGCAATCTCATCAATGGTGAACCCTTGATTCTGAAGCCAGTTGCTCACCGTCTCCAGATCGCTCTCCGCGACCCCGTAGGTTGCGCCCAACTCCGCCGGCGTAAGCCAGTGATGAAACTCCGGTGAGGCGGGATCGTACTGCTGCGCATTGAAGGACTCGAGCGCCGCTTGCTGGGCGTCTGAGCGCTTGAGGACAAGAATCAGATCGCCCATGGCCTCCGTGGACGCCAGGCGGCCATTGTCGATGGCGTTGCGGACGGCTGGATGCGTGCTGCCGCGGACGATCGTCAGATCCGAATTGTCCACGGGGCTCAGAATGCGGGCCGGTACCGGCGCGGAGGCCAATTCGCCGGCGATCTGGCCCTGAATCTGGGCTTGAATCTGGTCCGGGGACAACAGAAGGAGTGTTACGGCGCTCAGTAATGCAGCAGAATGAAACTGACGCACAACTCGCAGCGCCCAACCGATTTTAGCTTCGCCCAAAACACGCATAGAAACTCCTTCTTCTTGCCCCAGTCGGGATTTCGCGGCAATAGGCGTTTTATCGGAGAATTCTAATGGAGCATCAATACGATCGGCGTTTCTTGCGTTACTATTGGTTTTTTCTAATGCGGGCAGGACAGATGCATAAAAACGGCCCCGCCTGGCCGGGCCCAAAGGCTGGGCATTCTACTGAGCTGCTGGCCCACCATGCTGCGCGGCGCTGCGTTCGCCATCGCCATCTTCGTCATCGAGTTGCTGGGACCAACCGGCGTGGCGCCCTTCATCTATTTCCGGTTCCGACACCATGCGTGCTTCCAGATACAACTCGCTCCCACAACTCGCCACCGTGATGGCCGGGTTCACGCTCACCATCCTGCTGCTCGAGTCCGAAGCACTGCTCCGCCGGGCGCAGCGGCTTGAGGTTGGTGAGGCGGCAAACGTCGCCGTACAGGCAACCGGGGATCTTCATCGCTTCCTGCAGCCGCTCAATGTCGAGTGGGTGCGCAGAGAAGGTGTTGCCGGTCTTGATCGTCTTGGCTGGAGCGACGACCCAGCCCGCCTGCAAGCCGCGCAGCGTGTATTCGCTTCCGCCGCCCCCTTGCACGTTCAGCCGTGCGCTGCGCTGGCCGCAACCGCAAGCCTGCCGGTTTCTGGCCGTTCCGCAGCAAATCTTCCGCACCCAGCGCTCA
>JBEKZJ010000102.1:0-17334 GCA_049509995.1 Occallatibacter sp.
AATCGTGCTGCCTGAACTGCTGCGTCGGACATCCCTGGTCAAAATTGAGGATGAACCGGCGGGAGAAGTGTGCCCGGTATCCCGACACTCTACGCTTCGCCGTTATTTTATTCTGGTCGGCAGTCACCGAACAGCCGATCCCGAGTCGAAAGCTACTGCCAAGACCACCACCAAGTCGGTGAATCAGGCCCATTTCGCCCCCGGATCGCATTTTGGCGAGGAACACCCACTCCCGCAAAGCATTGATGGTCCGCCGTTGTCATTCACTGGGTGCTTTGTCATTCAAAAAAGGGGTAAAAAGCGGAATTGGAGAGAAAATGGAGACTAAAGAGACAAAAGGGAGTTGGCGTAAACCCTTTAGGTTCTATCGATAGCGTTTAGAATCATGAAGATACAGAAATCTATGGCGGAGAGAGGGGGATTCGAACACGAACCTGACTAAAAGCCCTATGGATATTGATGAAATGATGACTAAATCTCGCTGGATGAGCAGGACCGTACGGGACCGGGAGCGAAACGGCTGCGTCATGACTGGGTGTCTGCGTTTAGCCGGTCAGAATGAACTCGACGAATCACGAATGTTCGCGCTCTCGTGCCCTTTCAAGTCAATTCACCGCGGAAAGGCTCTCCGACTCGTTCTTGGCAACGTTCAGACCGCCTCCCCGGAAAGCGCCAACGCAATCCTCAGAGCACTTGCCCGCGCGCGGTCCTGGTACGACCAGATTGTCGCTGGCGAAGTGAACGGTATCCCCGATCTCGCCAGGAGGCACGGTGTCACTCCGCGGTATGTGAAGAAGATCCTTCCTTGCGCATGGCTCGGACCGGAGTCTGTGGAAACAATCCTGAATGGGAGGTGCAGTCCGCAGCTGACGCTTGAGTCCACCTTGGATCGGCTACCCGTGCGGTGGGAAAAACAACAAGAGATCGTCGAGCGGAACAGGCTCTCTAGCTAGATCGAACAATCAGAAACCGGATCTGACACCCGATTTGGTGAGTGTAGTGGATGTTGGAGCGGGTGGCAGTCGTTTCGGCTCAACTACGGCGAAATCACCGGACAGACCAACTAAACGAAGCCGCGCCCGCGGCCAACGCCGTACCACCCAGCTTCAGGAACTCCCTGCGATCTTTCCCTTTGAACGCCCTACCTCGATTCTCCTTTGTGCAATTGCCGGATGCTACACATCAACCTGAAGAGCAGTCCGATTCAATTCCCATCTACCTGGTACTTGCCAATCTCTCTGCAACCGGGTAGCCCCCCGCGCGCAGAATTCCGGGAACGTTGAAATGCTCCAGGTAGTCGGCATTCGACTTCAGTTTGGGCACATTCTCCAGGTGCAACGAAACCGGAACTGAGCTGACGGCAGCCGCGAAGATGGACCACACTGCTGCGTCCCCTTGAGCAAATACATCCACCGCGCCACCGCTCCTGCTCGCGTAGGAGACAGCTGTCACAATGTCCTGAACGCGAGAGGCGGCAACGGAAATATTGAAGGTCAGGAACTTTGCTCCTCCGGCCGCGGCATCGGCTCGCGCCTCATCGTCGGCGTCATCGGCCAGTTTCGGTTTGAATCCAGTTGCCACATCTCCATTCCGTGGTGCCTTGGCGTCCCCGGTCTGAAAGACGTCTAGAAGCAGAATGGGCCGTCCTTCCATTTTCAGGCGGCTGACGAGCGCTGTTTCCAGTGCTGCGGCTGAACCATTCGGATTCACGACGATCTCGATCGGGCCGGACCCCGGGAGGAAAATGCCGGGCACACGATCACCTCTCGAAGGCCGGGTGAGGATGATCGATCGGCCATCGAGATCGGCGATGACGTTCTGCGGGATCTCTACCGCCAGAGTTTGCCTCAGCCGATCGCGCAGAAACTCGACATCCTGAATCCGGTCGTTCTGCGCTTGTAACCTATCCTCCCAGGAACGAAACAGACCGTCCAGATCGAGGGCGTTTGCGGGCAGCGTACGACGCGAGAGTGCCAGCATCTCCTGCAGCTTCGGCACGGAGATGTCGTGTTCGATGAGTTCGCGGCTGTTGCTGAGACCGGGATTAACCCTCGCGAAGAACCGGTAAACTGCCTCCCTGCTGAGCTGGTTGAAGTTGTGCACCTGATCGAATTGGACTGCTTCGACCTGGTCGCCTTTTCCGTAGAGATCGTAGATCCTTTGGATTGCGGGAAACTCCTCCTTGGGAACATTGTGTGTCCAGTCTCCCGTCGCGGAAACAAGCAACATCGGCTTGGGCGCAAACAAGGCGACAATCTCAACGTTGCTGGTATTGAGTCGCAGCCCAGGGGCGTTTTCGCATTGGTCGCCACCCTGCATGATCGTCGACACCATGTTGACCGGAGAGGCAAACTGCACACGATCGTCCACGGCCGCCAGCAGAAAAGTCTGTGTTCCGCCTCCGGACGCCCCTGCTATCCCCAGACGGGTTGCATCCACGTCTTCCAGCGATGCCAAAAAGTCGAGCGAACGGATGGAATTCCAAAGTTGCAGGCCCAGCGGACCAAAGGACCAGAGCCGTTGCTCGGGACTGCCAAATTGATGAGGGAGTTGGACGGTGTCTGTATACCCAACCATGTCATACGCAAAGGCGACATATCCCTGGCGCGCAAGGCTGATGCCAAGCGAGGGTCCGGAGAAGAGAGGCTCGTTCTCGAGGCGGCCATACGGCCAATGTCCATGCGGGGTGAGGACACCCGGATGCCTGACGCTGCCATTGCGCGGCCGGTAGAGATTGCCTCCCAGATAAAACCCGGGCCACGTTTCGATCAGCACCTTCTCGATGGTATAGTCCTTCTCCTCAATCTTCCCGAAAACCTGCACGTGAAGCGGAGTTTTCTCCGGCATCGGCGAGAGTCCTGCTGAAACCAGGATCTGATTGCGGAGGAAGGTTCTGCGTTGCTCCCAAGCCTTCAAACTGGTGAACTCTGGCAGAGGCAGGCGCGATTCGGTAGTCCGAATATCGGTATTGCGGGCGTCCTCTAATGGTGCATGCGCGCTCGGCTGTTGAGCCTCCAGACATTCATTCGCTGCCACACTCGCGGCTAGTAAGAAGGCGATCAAAATTCCAGATCGAATGAACCTGTCGACATACTCCCGCGCTTCATCCATAAGCAATCCTCACCTGCTCAGTCCAGCACCCGTGTGCACAATGAACTTGGCCCCTGCAACGACCATAAGACTACATGACGCGGGTGCAATCGCAGCAAATCAGACTCCCCGCATACCTCAATGAGCATCTGTAATGCGCGAGTCTTAACCTAAGTTCGTCACGAGCGAGACTGAATGAGATGAATGCTGGAGTACGTCCAATCGCCAGCGGGAGGAATGTGGTCAGCCCCAAGAAGACATGCCATGGCCGGTACGTGCGTTCTCACCGAAGGGATTCACCAGACATAAGTGGCCACCACAGTAGGAACGGACGGGAAACCGGAAATCACGTCCATGTGAATCACGATCTGAAGATTCCTTTGCTGCCAGCCGGCGGGCAGTTTGCGAAGCACCTGTTCGAGAATCACAGGGTTCGTCACCAAGTCGGCGGCGGCTTCGGTTCCGTAGTGAGAGATTCCGGTGATCTGGACGACCATGTCGTTCGTGCCCGGATAAAAGAAGCGCGAGACAATCGCGTAGTCTTCCGGCAGGTTGGGATCGTCGGGATGCATCTTAATGGCCCAATCCGTAGGCGCTCCGTCCTGGAGAATGCCGAAGGGCCGGCGAGCGAGATCGATGGAATAGCGGAAGTGAGCGCCGATCTCATGCCACTGGGTATAGGTGAATCCCACCAGCACCGCAGGGCCGGTGCGCAGATCGGCGAACGAAACCTCTTTCCCGACATACAGCTTGGAGGGCTCTCGCATGCGCCCCAGCAGGTCGATGATGCGGAGCGACGCATTCACGTCGCCAATGGACGCAAACTGGCCTGGAACCAGAACGAAGTCCTCCGCCTTGTTTGGCCGGTCACTGGAGGAGGTATTGCGCATGGTGGAGTAGACGGGGACGGGCGCCACGCACACGAGAACCGGCTTGTGGCTCTGAAAGACCGGCGTCCAAAAGGCGCGCAGCGGCTCCGCAACCGGGTGCGGCCGTAACCAATAAAAGGCCACGGCAGAGAGAAGCAGGACCACGGCAGCAAACAGGAGCGGCAAGCGCCAGTTGGGAGCACCGGAAATAGCAGGAGCCCGTTCCTCCTCTGGAGCAAGTGTGCTGAACTCGGGAACATAGGTTCCGTGTCGAAGTTCAATGACGATCTTGGCGTCCACAGGTGGATCGACGTAGTAGGCACGCAGCCGTTTTCGAACTTCGCCTGCTCTGACGCGCACTCCGGCGTCCTCGCTCGGATCGTAGGATGTTGGCTTGCCAAAGACCTCCATCCCGATGGTGCGTTCCTTCAGCTGGGCGGTCTGGCCGGCCAGGGTCTTCTCCACCGTGTAGCGAAGGAAGTTCTGGCAAAGCTTGCTGGCCTGGAATTCCCGGCTGGCCAGCACACGCTCCAACTCCTCCCGCACCAGCGCTTCGGGCACGGCGTGCCCACTGCGTGTCGCATCCTGGTGGGATGTGGACGGTGCGTGCGGGGTCTGTTCCATTCGAACCTCGCGCAGAAGTATAGCACCTTTGACGGTGACAAAGCTCGTTTGAGGTGGGGAGAACCCGTTGCTTTTCAATGATATAAAGATGTTCTAAACATGCACATAACTTCGTTCACCCGGATGGGCTCTCGAAATGAACCGTTTAGAACTGGACGGACTGAGCCTGCAAGCAGCACAGTTTCGGTGTCGATGCCCACTATCCGCTCCCACCTGCTGCGGTAGCGGTTCGTCATCGTTTGCTGTGAAGACCTGGAGGACCAAAAATGACACACCGCGATGGCTGGTTGAACCTGCGCCTTGCCGGAATCCTTCCATTTATCAGCTTATTCCTTTCCGTTCCGTCCACGATTGTTTCGCGGAGAAAGCAATGGGGGCGCGTGCGTCTGGGCCATGCGGCCGGATTGCTCCTTCCCCTCCTTTTGCTGCTGGTAAATGAGGCTTGTTTCGCGCAAAGCACAAACTCCGGCGACATCCGCGGCAGCGCAACTGACAAGTCGGGAGCGCTGATCCCCGATGTGACGGTGACCGTGCTGAATGTCGATACGGGCGTATCGAAGGACTACTCCACCAATCAGGATGGACTGTACGACACGTCCTCGATCGTGGCCGGAAGCTACACGGTGACCTTCACCAAGACCGGGTTCGAGCAGTTGGTGCGCGGCCCCATCACGCTCCAGGTGGGCATGACGACGGTGAACGCCCAGTTGGAGGTCGGTTCGACCAAGGAGCAGATCACGGTCACCACCGATGTGCCGCTGCTGCAGACCGAGTCCGGGGAGCAGACGGTCACCTGGGACGCGCAGACCATGGATGCGATGCCCGAGGTCTCCGGCATCCAGGGCGAGGACTGGGGCAACCAGGTGGTCTTTCTGCCCGGCATGTCGGGCACCCCGACCGGCTCCTACGGCGTGACCATGATGCAGCAGTGGGGGTCGGCGAACGGCAGTCTTCCGTATAACAACATCCTGGAAGATGGCGCCTCCAACTCGCTCGGCGGCAGCATGATTGCCAGCGACGCCACCCTCGACACGGTGGCCGAACTGCAGGTTTCGCTGTCGAACTTCTCCGCGCAGTACGGCTCGGGCGGCGTGGTGATCAACCAGATCACCAAGGGTGGAACCAACCAGTTTCACGGCGCCGGCTACGACTTTCTGCAGAACAACAAGCTGAACGCGGCCGAGTACGGCTTTGGCAACAGGGTGCCGATTCCCTACATCCGCTTCAACAACTTTGGCGGAGACGTAAGCGGGCCCATTCTGAAGAAGAAGATGTTCTTCTTCTTCAACTACGACCAGGTTGTCGATCACGGTTCGGCAAGCAACACCACTTTGACCATTCCCACCTCCGACGTGATGAGCGGTAACTTTGCCGCCGCCGGCATCGTGCCGACCATTTACGATCCGACCTCGCAGACCATCGCCACCGACTCTGCCGGCAATCTCTACCCGGTAAGGAAGTCCTTCCAGCAGGAGTACGGAACGAACGCCATTCCCTCGAACCTGATCGACAGCGTTGCAAACGCCGTGCAGCAATACTTCCCCACGCCCTCGAACCATATTCCCGGTTCCAAGTTCGTCACCCCGATCACCAATTCACTGGGGGTGCAAACGCAAAACTTCTTCTCCAGCCTGCCGCAGTCGACGCCTTACCGGAAGTTCTTCGGCCGCCTGGACTACGACATCACTTCGAAGAACAGGCTGTCGATGTCGGACACCCAGAACGATACGCCGGTGGAGTATCCGAGCAGCTTCACCGCCTGCCCGCTGGGTTGCGAGGGCGGCGACGTGGACAACAACAATGCGCAGATTACCGATGTCTGGAATATCAGTCCCCGCGTCATCAACGAAGCCCGCATGGGTTTTACCTTCCAGGGCAACTGGTTCGACGACAACGCGCTCGACCATGGATATGCATCGAAAGTGGGCTGGCAGTTTGCCAAGGTGGATGATTTTCCGACGGTTTATCTGACCAACTACCAGTCGATGGGGCCTGCCTCCAACGCGACCGGATTCGAGAATGTCTGGGAACCTTCCGACGTGGTGACCATGATCCGCGGCAAACACATCCTTCACTTTGGCGGAGAACTGCTTGCCTACCGCATGAACTATACGGCCTGGGGCGACGAGAACGCCGGAACCATGAACTTCTCCGGCCAGTACACGCAGAACTGGTCATTGAACAGCCAGGGCGTGGCTTCGCCCGACCCCACCACCGGCCTGGATTACGCCGACTTCCTGCTCGGCCTGGCGCAGAGCTGGAATGCGGGCGTGATCCCCGAGTATGGAGCCCGGCTGAAGATTCCGCAGATGTTTTTCCAAGACGACTACAAGATCCGCCCGAATCTGACCGTGAACCTCGGCCTGCGTTACCAGATCACCCACGGCATGAGCGAGGTCCACGGCAATTTGGACAGCTTCGACCCGACGGTGATGAACCCGGCAACCAACACGCTGGGCGCCATCTGGTACGGCAGCACCCATGCCAACGGCCGCACCGCGCTCGAGGCAAACACCTTCAACTCCGTTCTTCCCCGCGTGGGATTCTCCTGGTCGGTCAAGCCCGATACAACATTTCGCGGCGGCTTCGGCGTCTACACCTACAACTTCACGCTGGATATGTACGCCGTCCTATCCCCCATGGGCATGGGCGGACCCTTCAGCACCTCCGGCAATATTTCGGACAGTACCAGCGGCGTCACTCCGGTGGTCAAGCTGGACGGCAACGGCACAATGATCGCGACGCCGGTCAAGGGTCAGTCGGGGCTTGTTTCTACAACAACTCCGCTGCCTTACACGGCTGCCATCACCACGCCGGACGCCTACAACGGCCAGAATGTCGGCTACTACACGTACCACACGCCGGTGCCCAAGATCTACCAGTGGAACCTGACCGCGCAGCACATGCTCGGCCAGCACACCATGGCCTCGCTCGCCTATGTGGGCAGCCACGGCTTCGACCTCAGCTATTTGACCGACCTCGACCAGGTGCCGGAGAGCGAGTTGTCTCCCAACGACACCCAGTACCGTCCCTATCCCAACTACACCAGCATCTCCGGAAGCACCAACAACGGTCGCTCCAACTACAACTCGCTGCAGGCCATCATCACCCGGCGCATGAGCAACGGGTTGAGCCTGAGCGCCAACTACGTCTGGTCGCACTTCCTCGACAGCCAGGACTCCGGCGGCACTGGCCGCGCCGGCGGCGAAAGGCCGTTCCAGATTGCCCAGGACCCCTCCGCGGACTACAGCAACTCCAACTTCGATACCCGCAACGCCTTCAAGGCCTATGCGGTCTATGAACTTCCCTTCGGCAAAGGCAGAAAGTTCCTCAGTTCGAGTCCGGGGTTGGAGCCGCTGGTCGGCGGATGGCAGATCTCCACCACCGATGTGCAGCTGTCGGGCAATCCCTTCACCGTGTTTTCCACGCAAAACACCTACGCGCAGGTCGGGTCGGCCTTCCCCAACTGGAGCGGGGTGAACCCGACGCCCGCCAATCGCAGCGTCAGCGAGTGGTATAACCCGGCGGCCTTTTTGCAGCCGGCCAACGGAACCTTCGGCAACGTGAGAAGGAACAGCCTCTATGGTCCCGGAAACAACGAGGTGAACCTGTCCGCCGCCAAAACCATTAAGCTGCCTTGGGAAGGGATCGAACTGAAGGCCCACGTGGATGCGGTCAACGCGTTCAATCACCCCAGCTTCGGTGTGCCCAACCAGTACCTGAGCGGTTCTTCGGGCCCTGGCACGCCCTACACTAGCCCCGCCAACATCTCCTGGGTCCAGGTGGGCGGGCGCAACGTGCAGATTGGGATGCGTGTCTCCTTCTAGCTTCTTACGGCCAGTCGCGGTTCCGCGGCGGCGACGTCTGGGGGCAGGGGATTTTCGCTTGCTTGCCGGCCAATGAAGACGGCGCCGCCCAGGTTCGCATCCCGGAGCGACGCCCCATTCCCTTTGAGGTCTCCATGGCGCATCAGGTTCAAGTTCAAAGCACAACTCGAGGGCTTTTCGCCCTGACGGTTCTGGCCATCTGCAGTGCCATATCTGTGTCCTGCGCGGTCCAGCATCATCCCGCGTGGCTCGTCGTATCCTCCAGGAAGATGGACAGCCGAATTGAGCGGCAATTCCAGCAGCTTGCAACCCAACAAGGGGTTGCGCTTCGCTTTACTTCCGGCGCCGGCGAGAAACCGGCCATGCCATCCTCGGCAAACAATCTGGAGTTCTTCGTCGATCTCGCGTTGGATCGCCAGTCATTCCTCGATGAACTTCGCAGGGAAGCCGGTGCGGCAGCCTCCCCGCCCAGCGAGGAACTGGCGCGAGAAGGCTATATCCTGGAGATCGATTACTCGCCGGACGCCACGCCCCGCCTGCTCCGCATCAAGGCAGCCACTCCAGAAGGACTGCACCATGCGCTGCTGCGCATCCCGGCGATCCTCGCCATCCCCGCGGCCAAACTGGATGCGGAGCTGATTCCCCGTCCACAATCCGTGCGCATTGCGGACCATGGCGCCCGCTGCGTGATCGCCGACTACCCGTCATTCCCCATTCGTGGCGTTGTGGAAGGCTTCTACGGAAAGCCGTGGAGCCAGTCTGACCGGCTGGACATCCTGCGCTTCGAGGGCCGGCACGGAATGAATCTCTACCTGTACGGACCGAAGGACGACCCCTATCATCGCAAACTCTGGCGTGATCCTTATCCCCCTGAGCAGCTCAGGCGGCTGGGTGAACTGGCCCGCGCGGCGCGCGAAAACTTCATTAACTTCAGCTTTGCCATCAGCCCCGGTCTGTCCATGACCTATTCGAGCGACGCGGACTTCCGGGCTCTGGTCCGCAAAATCGATACTGTCCGCAGGCTGGGCGTTACGCACTTCGCGCTCTTTCTCGACGACGTGCCGCAGGAGCTGGTCCACGGCGAAGACCGGGCCCGCTTTCACTCCCTGGCTCAGGCTCACGTTCAGCTCCTGCACCGCGTCTACGATTATTTGCAGTCGCTCTCCCCAGGCTATCACCTGACGGTCTGCCCAACGACCTATACAAACGAATGGGGCAGCCGCGACTATATCCGCGAGCTGGGCGCGGAGCTGCGGCCTGAGATACCCATCAATTGGACGGGGACCGAAGTCATTCCGCCAGCCATCACCGTGGAGCAGGCCAACCAGTGGGCCGGCAGCCTGCACCGCAAGCCGCTCGTATGGGACAACTATCCGACCGACGACGGCAACAATGCCTTGCCCAACATCGATCCGCTGCGCGGCCGGGATGCAAAGCTGTTTACCGCAGTCAGCGGCCTCTTTTCCAACCCCATGAACCAGGCGCATCTCACTCTGATCCCCCTGGAAACGATCTCCGACTATTTGTGGAACGCAACCGCCTACAATCCGCAAGCTTCCGAGACGCATGCCATCGCCAGCCAGTACGGGCAGGATGCGCCCGCGCTGCTCAGCCCTCTGCTGGAGATCTTTGCCGCCGGCGGAAAGGCCAGAGCCGACCTTCGGTCCCTGTTCGATGAGACCTGGGATCCGATCGATGCGCCCTCCATCCAGGCGCGGATCGCCGGGCTCCGTTCCATGATTGTTTTGCTCCAGGGGCAGCCTCGGTTTGGTCAGCTCGTGGCCGAGCTCAATCCCATCGCCGATGCGCTCACCAGCCAGTTGAACCGCCTGCGCACCGATGGCGCCTTCAACCATCTTGCTGACGGCAGAATCCAGTGGAACCGCGCATCGGACACGCTCAGCGTGTCCAGAATCGCCGCAACGCCGGCCCTGGATGGCGATTTTGCCAAGTGGGAGTCGCGCCATCTCTTTCTCCTCAATAGCAAGCCGCAGATCGCCGACGGTCGGAATTTGTGGACAGGCCCATCGCAGTTCTCCGCGCGCGTGGCCATGTCCTGGGATGAAAAGAATCTCTACTTTGGCATCGACGTCACGAGTCCTCAGCTCTACCAGCCTTTCTTCGGGCGTGGCGTGGAAAACGGCGATTCCTTCCGGCTCACGCTGAACACACTGATTCCCGCCTCCGCCGGGTTCGGAAGGCTGCCAACCGTCTTTGACCTATATCTCAGCCCCGGGAACTTTGACGGCGTAAAACCATCGATTTACTGCGATGAAGATCTGTTTCCAGCCCGGCTCGTGGCGCATGACTACAACCGCGAGATCAAAGCTGTCTGGAAGAAGACCGCCACCGGATACTCGGGAGACATTGCCATTCCAGCCACGTTCTTCGGCCGACAGGGTTTTTCCGAAGGCCAGCAGATAGGATTGAGTTTCGGGGCCCAGAAGGTATTAGCGCCGCCGGCTCACTTGACCGATAGTTTGGGTGAGATCGTCTTCTCCTCCAAGGGAGACTGCCTCTTCCCGGTAGACCCGGAAAACCCGGCCACTTTGCAGCAGATGGAACTAATCAACTCTCCGCGCGGTTCGGCATCCGCCTTCTGATGCGGGTGTGAATGCTTAGCCACAAATGGGACCAGGCTGCGCACACTCTTCAATCTGCACTTCCCGATGCCTGTTCCTTGGCATCGCGGCAGTTCTTCGTTCCCGCTCGAACTGTCGACAATCAGGAATCTACTCCCAATTTGGATTTGTCCTCAGAACCCTAAGGTCGGCGAAAGGACTGCTCCCGGTTTGTGCTTGACCCAGCGATTCGCAGACTGTAGGGCTTACACGATCAATTCGCACTGTGTCGGCAGCGCATTTGCATCTTTTCGCCCTTACAAAGTCTTTGCAACTTGACTGCTCCATACTTACGTGCGGCGGTCTCCGATGGGGGAGTAGAATCTTCCGTTCCGAGGCGTGCACGGCAGCCTCTTCTCGTGCCTTTTGGTTGCGGAATCGGAGGCCATAGCCATGGCCCCTTCCCTCCACCGGCATTACCCGGCTTCATTGGCACTACGGGCCTCCCCGCCACCCCAGACAGCCCGGCCTGGCTCTCGCGAGTTGCCAGTTGATCCCAACTACGGATCACCGCTGGGGCTTCCCGTGTTGCGTCTGGTCCACGTCTTCATACATGCCGTCGCCAGTACCCCGGCAGGACTGACGGAACTTATTCGCTCGTACTCTCCCATCAGCGTCGGCCTTCCCTCGGTTACTGGCGGGTCGGCTCCTGCATCACCGGTTTCGGGGCCTGCTCAGCGTTTACCTCCATTACGGCCTGCATGATCGCCAAGTCGCCTATGCGACCCTCTACACCGAAGGCTCCAGCAGATTCGTCGCCTCCTCTGCTGCTTCGATTGCTACCGGGTGGAGCGATCCAGTTCCCGGGTGGGACTTGCACCCACTGTGGTCCCGCGCCTCTCACGGCGCACAGTAACTGCCGGTTGGCCGGTTTCCGAGGCGCAAACCTCGTCTGCTCACCACAATCCCAGGATGAGTAGGCTTGCGAAGAGAGAGGACAGCGCCAGCGCCCGCTGGCCAACTTTCGTGAGTGGAACCTGGAGGGCTGCAGTACTCCGCTGGCAACGGAGATCGTACCCGTAGCCCACAACAGCCACCAGCAGCGCCAACGCGACGAATCCACGCCTGAGGATGGTGGCGGTAACCGCAGCGCAGACCAGCACAATCAGCGAGATTTCAGCCGCGCGACAAAAATCTTCCCTGGCGGGCTCGGTTGTGCGCAACGCGACGCGCGCGGCAATACGTGCGTCAAGACGAGCGTGAACTACCAGGATTCCGACAGTGGCTTGCAATGCCAGCAGGAGCCACAGCCACCAGCACCAGGGCGCAATGGTTCCGGTTGCTGAAAGGGAGGTGGCCAGTGAGCTTGAGGTTAGAGCTACCGCACTGGCAATCTGAAAGAGCGTAGAGCGCTGGCGGTTCTTTACATTCACCGCGATGGCCAGCGCGGAAAAGACAGCAACGCCCAGGCCCAAGAACATGATGGCCTTGGGGGGCCACGCGGCGACGAGAACAAGGCCGCTGAGGATGAGGACCACAGTCCAGCCAGCGAACCAGCGCACCGCGGCGGCGGTCTCACGATGCCATTGCTTCCAGACGAAGCGCTGACGCGCCAGCACGACCATAGGGTCTTTGGCGGCCAATGCCGCAAATGCGGCCGTCAGGGTGGTCACTTCGCTCCAGCGCCACGTGTGCGCAAGAACCGCGGTGCACACGATGGAAGTCAACAGCATTGCTGTAGCTCCGTGCTCGCGGGGTAGGAACCAACCATTCTTATGGGTCTCGCTGACGCTGCTCGTGATTGCCTGTTCTGTTGCCATGGTTCTCCGATTTCTGTTTTGCCGCCGTTGAGGCCATTGCCGATCTGTGCGCGCGCGAAATATGTTACTTGTCACCTTCGCACAAAGCGCATTTTGAGCGCTGTGACTTAAGTCCTATTCGCGGCGTCGCGCCGGATATCGTTGATTGCAGAAGGACGCCATGTTGACTCTATCCGCGCCTCAAGACGAGGCTGCATCAACCGATAACGCCCCGGCAAAGCAGAAGAAACTTCTGGAGCGCAGGCTGGTGCCCGACCGCTCGCAGCAGATTTGCCGCGTTGTACAGTTCGCCTTTCTCTTGCTTAACGCGATGATCGGAGTCCAGTTTGTGCTGTGGGTCCGATCCTTTAAGAGCCAGGGCAGTTCGCATTATTTCGAGCGGCCTGCCGGCGTGGACGGCTGGTTGCCGATCGCCGGCCTTATGAACCTGAGATATTCTCTCGTCACACACCATATTCCCGCGATCCATCCGTCGGCGATGATTCTTGTTTGCGTCTTTATCCTGTGTAGTCTGCTGGTGAAGAAGTCGTTCTGCTCCTGGCTTTGCCCGGTCGGCACGGTTTCAGAATATCTGTGGAAGCTCGGACGCAAGCTGTTTCGCCGCAGCTTTACCGTGCCGCTGTGGCTCCATCTGTCGCTACGAAGCGTCAAGCATCTCCTGCTCGCTTTCTTTCTCTTCGTTGTCTTCACCATGACGGCGCAGGAGCTCGGCAGTTTTCTGGCGTCTCCGTTTGGCATCGTGGCGGACGTGAAGATGCTCAACTTTTTCCTTAACATAGGTACCCTCGGAATCGTAGTGCTTGCGGCGCTTACCGTGTTTTCGGTCCTTATCCAGAATTTCTGGTGCCGCTTTCTCTGCCCATACGGAGCACTGGTGGGGATCGTCTCCACTTTCAGCCCGGTCAAGATTCGCCGCGACGCTCAGGCCTGCATCGACTGCGGGAAGTGCAACAAGCCCTGCCCTTTGCATCTCCCGGTGGACAGGCTGATGCAGTCCGGTCGGTCGAGTGCACCGGGTGCATGGAGTGCATTGCAGTGTGCCCTGCGGAGAACGCACTGCAGCTCTCGCTTGCACCACGCAGGTCGGGCACTCCCGATGGGCCGGCGGCCGAAGCGGTCGCGCGCCGATGGCGGCATCGCGCGCTAAAGCCGCAGGTGGTTGCCCCAGTGTTGGCGCTGGTGTTCTTTGGATTGATAGGCGCGGCGCGCGTCACCGGCCACTGGCAGACCAACATCCCGCGCGAGATCTACATGCAGCTTGTGCCAGACGCGGACAACTACGACCACTGACCCGGCTACGGCGCCGTCGTCAGCAGTGCGCACAGGCCGGCCTTGTCCTTCAACACGATCTGTCGCGCGTCCACATCCAGCAGACCTTCGGCTTGCAGCCTCATCAGGTTGCGCGAGATCAATTCGCGCACGGTGCCCAATTGGCTGGCCAGCTCCTGGTGGCTCACCGGCAACTGGAATTCAATTCCGCGCCCGGTTTGCCTTCCCTCGTTCTCCGCAAGCCGCAGCAACAGAGAGATGAGGCGCTGACGAATGGTGGTGAATGAAAGCTCTTCGATGATGCCCACCAGCCTGCGCAACCGCGCGCCCACCACTGCCAGCATTTTGAGCGCAACCTCGGGATGCTCCATGCAAAATGCGTGAAAATCCTGGCGCGAGATAAACGCAATCTCCACATCCTCGACCGCCATGGCGGAAGCCGGGTAGCGCCCACCGTCAAACACAGGCAGCTCAGCCACCGACTCGCCCGCATGGTTCATCGCCAGCACCTGTTCGCGCCCGTTCACAGACGTCTTGAAGATGCGTACCTTGCCCCGCGCGACGATGTGCAGCCCGTGACACGGTTCGTCCTCAGAAAACAGAAGTTCGCCGCTTTTGAAATGCCTGCGTACGGTCCGCGCCGCCAGGAACTGGAATTCCGCGCGCGACAGGCTGGAAAGCAGCGCGGTCTTCTCAAGTATGGCTGCCAGATCCGTGCGTTCACTCGCCATGGAAAAAGTCTAGCGCATTGGCATGGTCGTGCGCCGCCGATTGATTCCGCCACCAGTGACTAAAGTCGCTGCGCTACGCACGCGACCCTTCTATGGTCACCTTAGGAGGACATCATGATTGACCTTACAATGACCGTACGCGAGATTGCCCTCGAACAACCCTCTTCCATTCGCGTCTTCGAGGGCTTCGGCATCGACTACTGCTGCGGTGGGCGCAAACCCCTCGCCGAAGCGTGCGCCGCCAGCCAACTCGACGTTGACGAAGTGCTCGCGGCGCTCGAATCCGCTGCTGGCAACGACGCGCCATCAACAGTTGCCTGGGCGCAGGCTTCGCTTGGCCAGCTCATAGAGCATATTGTCGCCACGCATCACTCCTACGTGAAGAGAGAGCTGCCCCGCCTGGCGGTGCTGGCACAGAAAGTCGTGAATCGCCACGGCGATACGCAGGCACATTTGCCCGCCATGCAGAAGGCGCTGGCGCAACTCGACGACGAGCTGATCCACCATCTCGGGAAGGAAGAGCACGTCCTGTTTCCCTACATAGCCCGCCTCGAGGCCGCACTGGCATCAGGCAGTTCGCAACCCGATGCATGCTTCGGCAACGTGGCCAATCCTATCGCCATGATGACCCGCGAACATGATGCTGCCGGCGCATTGCTTGCCGAGATTCGCCGCTTGAGCGATGACTTCACCACGCCGGTTGGCGCCTGCCCCACGTATCACGCTTTCTATGACGGCCTGAAGGAATTTGAGCGGGACCTGCACCAGCACATTCATCTGGAAAACAACATCCTGTTTCCCCGTGCCATCGATCTGGAATCGTCCGCCATGGGCACAGCCGTTTAGTCAGCGAACCGCCGCGCCACAACCCCGTCATCCGTGGTGCGGATCGGATGAAAGGATCCGCGCTCTGATGTCATTTGTCTCGCTCTGGAATGGCCCTCCCGGTCATGTCAATCGTTTCCGCGGGATCGCGGTTTCGCCAAAGGGGATAGGGCAGTCCCGCAAGCCGATTGATGGCGAAAGCCTGGGCGGCGAGCAAGATCACGGCAGCCTCGATGATGACAAGCTCTTTGGGCCGGGAGATGATGCCGAGCGAAACGATGAGCGTAGTCGCTCCTGCCGGCGGATGGCTCACGCGGAGCAGAGCCATGAGCGCGCCCGTAGCCGATAGCGAGAGCGCGGCGGCTAGGACTCTTGGGCCATGGACGCCGGGGTGGATACCGAAGGGCGGGCTCGAGGCCACAGTAAGGACAAAGGCGCCGTAACCGCAGATGAGACCGATCGCGTGGCCCAGGATGGTATTGCGCGGGCTTGAGGCTTCCGCTAGCGGGGAAAAGAAGAACAGGTACGCAGTTGGACCGAGCGATGGAAATACAAAAGGGCTGCCTGTAAAAAGGGCCAGCATCGCGAGCAGCCCGATGGTGATGAAGCTGTTTATGCAGACATAGACAGCCCAGACTACGCGTGGTGAAAAGTGCTGCAAGAGCCACTCCAGCCGAATATATGCAAGCAGCACCGGGACATGCTCGAAGGCGCCGCGCGTTGCATTCGAATGGCTCTGTTTGTCCATAGAAGTCATCAGATATTCGGCAGCAGATCGAAGTATTCATCATCTTCGTTCTTGCCGCCCTCACCCAGGCCGACGGACTTCTCCGACTCGATGAATTCAATCCGCTCGATCCATTTCACCATCTTGTAGCCGAGTTGATTCTCGACCCGCAGCCGCAAGGGGGCTCCATAGACCTCGGTAAGGGGTCTCCCATTCATCTCGGAAGCCAGCAGACATTCCGCCTTGAGTACATTGTCGATGCTCTGCGTATCGTAGTACTCGCCGCCGTAGAGTGAACCGCCAAAGGAAAAGAACGCGACAACCTTGGCATTCGGCTTCGGCCGGACGAGTTCGACAAGAGACTTCATGGGAAGCCCGCCCCATTTGGCGATGCCCGTCCAACCCTGAATGCAATGATGCATGGTGATGTTCTCGGCCTTGCCCAGCCTTTCGATGTCCGCAAGAGAAAGCTCGACTGGATTGTCCACCAGTCCACCGACCTTCAGCTTGAACTGCCGGAAGCCGTCATTTGCTAACTGCTTCCAATCCTCGCGTTCCGGAATCTTGCCGTTCGGCCAAAAATACGGAGAGATGTCCTTTTCTGAGTAATTCTCGTTTGGCGGGAGGCGGTTCAGCGTGGTGAGCATCAATGGATAGGTGATGGACTTTTGCGCGTGCTGTAGAAGACGAGGGTGAAACCAGGAAACGTAGTGTGCCATGACCCAGGAAAGAACAACAACGCCGATGCCGGCAGAGCCCAGGATTACTCCCAGTTGACTCACGTCGTCAGTGCCCATGACGATGTGGTTCATATTGCGAACGAAACCTGTCATCACGATGAGTGTCACATGCACGACGAGGAACGCAAAGAAGCTGAGCATGGTCAGAAAGTGAATGGAGCGCGCCGCTTGTCTGCCTCCAAACAGCTTTGCATACCAGGGGAAGCGATTCACCGCGGCGGGCGACATGGCGATGCCGGTGAGGATCGCCA
>JBEKZJ010000103.1:0-17182 GCA_049509995.1 Occallatibacter sp.
TGCTGACCCAGTGCCAGCGGGCGGCCATATCCGCGGCTGCTTTGAGGATCAGATGTGGTCCCACCTTACAGAAGCCCCATCCCCCTTACCCTTACCGCCAGCGAAAAAGGCGAGTCAGCCACTCTTCGGTGAGGTAGCTCTGTACCTACCTAGTATGTCCCGACAAAGCTAAACTGATCAGTAGCCGTGTTTCATGCGGGTTTCAGCGCATTTGGTTGCGCGAATTGCACATGATTTCCACAGGGCTCTTCAGCCTTCAGTTCGCGATCCTCTGCCCCTTCCCACCATTTCACCCTGGACGAGATAACCCCTTCACGGGTGCATTTAACCCAGCCCGCCTCTTCCACACGAATGACCCAGTTGTCCTGTGCCCATCCGAGGTCATCCATCTAAACAGGCACCGGAGCCGACGGATAGGGTCATCGCGTCAACAGCCTCCAGTTCGGCTATCAGCTGGTCAAGCTTGGCCATGCGCTCCTGCAGCGCTTCGCTATCGGATTGAGCAATAATTCGCTGTACCTGCAGCTCGATCAGAACGGCGCCCTTGCCCCTCAACTCGGCAACTATGTTCACTGCCTCGTGTAGTTCGCTCATGCGCCCTTCCGTTCCGGAAAGGCCACTTCCCGATTGCGCAGCCACGCAGCAGTCGTTGCAGGGTCGAGGCGGATCGAGCTCGCCACTCTGTAGTGTGGAATCTCGCCCCGCTTCGCGAGGTCGTAAATCGTCCTTTTTCCCAAGCCAAGCAGATCTGCGAGCTCAGGTGCAGTCAGGGCGTGGGGCCACCGCTCAATTCTTGTCGCCAGGTCGCCGATCTCAAAAGGCGCACTGATCCCTTGGTTCTTACGCATGTTTCTTCCTTGGATTGGAATGATGTTGCTTTGGTTTAGGATCACTGATGCGACCGCAGAGTGACGGCGTGGACTCCGCCAACTCATTCGTGTGCGAAATCCCTCTTACCTGGTGGTTCCGGATTAAGGGCTTCACAGTATTGGACCGGTCGCGCACTGGTGCGACAGTTGTCACATTGTGCGCCGGCTTGGTTTGTTTACCATGTCATCGATCCGCTGTGGAGAGCGCCGACCTGGACCGCCGGTCTGGGTGGCTGCACTGCACTCGAGCAGTCAGGGTCTTCCGGCAATCTCGCAATAAAGAGGTTGCAATTGGAAACAAAACACTCAACCCGTCGCCGCTGCGTTTCGAGCGGTTCAACTACAACACCGACAACCGATGTTCCGAATGAATCGGATGTGATGACCTTGATGGATGCGGCAACATTCTTGAAATGCTGCCCAACAACCATCAAGCGTCGGGCGAAGATTCTTCACATCCCGCATAAGCGGCTGGGCTCGCTTTGGCGCTTCTACAGGCCGGACCTTGAAGCTTGGATGAGGCAGTACGCTGCCTGAATCGGCACCGGCACAACCAGGGTGATCTGGCCCCCCCCATCGCCTTTTCAATGAGCGTAATGCTTCACTTCTTGGGCAGCAGGCTCTCGGGTAATCACCGCTCGCAAGCCCGTCAAAACAACTGGCGGGCTACGAGGCTATTGCTCTCCCGGAGTTCCGGCGTAAGGGTGTGCCCATACACGTCCATTGTTGTGGCAATGTCGCTGTGCCTCATGAGATCTCTCATGTGCGCCGGGTTGATCTTTGCCGCGGCCATCCACGACTTGTAGCTGTGCCTGATCGAGTGCCAGCCGAACCCTTTGATCCCCGCCTGCAGGGCTGCCGGCCGGAGGTAGCGGGTTCGGATGGTGTCGGCGCTATAGGGCCTACCCGTGCGCGGGCTGGCGAACACGTAAGAGTCTTTGTTCTGCTGGCGTTCCTGCCATTCCCGCAACGCTGCCAGTAATGCCGGGAAGATCGGCAGTTCGGATTCCGATGCGTCCGTCTTCGGGCTGTCTTGCAGCTGGCTGTGTGTGTAGACCTGCGCGATCCCAAGCGTCGCAGCTTCCCAGTTGATATCCGCCCACCTCAGCGCCAGCGCCTCGCTCACCCGGAGACCAAGGCAGCCACAAACCAGCACCATCAGATTGTATGGTTCGGGAAGCGCCCGGACGATCGCCCGGAATTGTTCCGGGCTGATAATCACGACTCGTTTGAGACGCTTTGAACCCTTCTTCACTTTGACAAGGTCCATCGGATTGCGCCCGAGGGGGATCCACTTCCACAGCATCGCCAGGTCGAAGAGGCGCTTCATCATGTTCCGCGCTCTCACCTTCGAGGCCTGTCCAAACGTGAGGGCTGTCAGCCACTCGTCAACGGCATAGGCATCGACGTCGGCGATCCGGCGGTCCTCCCACTGTGGAAGAATGTGCAGCTTGGCCATGCTCGCGTTGGTTCCCTGCGTAGACAGCTTTAGTTTAGGCAGTTCCTCATTCAGGTACTTGGTGACCAGATCCCCGAACGTCAAATCCATCCGTTCTCGGAGCGTGCCGGCGTTGATCGCCGACATCTGGCTCTCCATCGCCTTGCGAACCTCGAACTCCGTCGCGTAGTCCGAGGAGTCGAGAGTCTGGACCTTCTCTCTTCTATTCCCGTCCTCATCGGTGTAATAAAACCTGAACTCCCAGGCAAACCCTTGAGAACGAGTCACTTTGCGAACACTGCCCTTTTGGTAGCGCTGCCTTTTGAACTTCATAATGGACACTCCGTGCGGTTCCACTGTTGGTCAATTGTATCAGCGGGGTTTTGAGGTTTTATCTACTTTAACTATTGTCTGTAACTTGTTGATTTTATGGAGCGGGAGACCGGGATCGAACCGGCGACATTCAGCTTGGGAAGCTGACGTTCTGCCACTGAACTACTCCCGCATCCTATTTAGACTCAACAACATGAAGATAACTTCCGATACCAACAATACCACACAGCGCCATTGGCGCTGCAATGGACTTTTCCGCGCCACCGAAAACGAGGGCGAGATGAAGATCCACCGGCAACGATACCAGACCGGTACTGTGCGTGAAGTGCCTCGCGCCCACGGGTTCGCGCGGGAGTTCCGCTACCATTATACGGATACAAACGGGCAGCGCAAACTCAAAGTTCAGACCTTTGACGCAGCCATCTACAAGACGGAGCGGGATGTACGCAATTGGATCGAGGCGCAACTGGCCTCCCTGAACGCGAACACCTTGGCCGGCCGTGCTGGTGTGACGTTTGGCCAGATCATTGACCGGTACCTAACTTTCATATCGATTCCCCCATCTTGATTGCAGCCCCAACCACTTGGAACCGCCGATTAAGGCAAAGGTCGCTCAGGTTGAGACTTATCTCGGGGAGAGTGCGCCAGTTACTCCCGCCTCGACCGCCGCTTTCATCACCCCGCAGTTCGAGAAAAAGCGGATGAGCCCGGCTGTCAGGGGTTGCATGGTCTCATGGTCGAGACCTGGGGCGCTTGGTAACTCGGGGTAGGTCGTGCGCTCGGCCATCTTCAGTTCGCCCGCTCCCTGCGCGTCCAGGATGAGGGCGCCAAGCTTGCGGGCCAGGCCGAGGTCGAAGCTCTCCGCCACAAACACCAGTTTTCCGCGCGTGGTAATCACCACCGGCCCCTCATTGGTTGTAAACACCAGTTCTTCCGATCCGGAAGGGAGGTCTGGAGCGGCGGAGCGCTGGGCGGCCAGGTCCGCCTTGAGACCGGAGTATTTCCGCCCCAGTTCGTTGGCGTAGAGCTGGGCAAAGGCCTGCGCCGAACCCTCGTTCTTCCACGCCGAAAGGTAAAACAGCGCCAGTGATTTGGTGCTGGCCTGCTCCGCCGCGGTCTTGGCGCTCAGGCGCTGGCCGGCCCAATAGATGCCGCCATCCCAGGCCGGTGTAAAATCGCGCGCCGCGTTGTCGCCCCCGAAAAGCTCGGCCAGGATGTGCAGGTCGAGTTGCCCCACCTGACCGATGTCGTAGGGCTTGTAGAGCTTGTCCACAAAAGGATGAATGTCCGGCAGCAGGGGTATGGCCGGAGAATGCTTCCGCTCGTATTCGCGCGGGTTGATGATCTCCCAGGTGGATGTGGGCGGGCGGTCCATGGTGCCGGCAAACGCCGCGGCCTGGCCCTGGTCCATCCACACGTCCTGCTCAAAGCTCAGCCCCTCGCGATAAGGGAAAAGCATCGACTCGGACAGCAACAGCGGAGCTCGCGCCAGCACCGGGGAACTATCCGAGGCCGACATCTGCTGCTTGACGAATTCCATCACCTCGGGGTCCTTCAGCAGGCTCTTGCCCATGGGCTTCAGGATGTAGTCCATCATCACCGCTGTGGCCTGGCCCTCGACAACGGCATCGCGCGCGTCGTCGAACTCGTCTTTGGCCAGGTGGTCAGTGTCGTCGGAGGAGTTCAGCGAGACGTTGTCCGGGGTCTGGTCGTCCCACTTTTCCAGGTCGATGTGCTGGTCCTGCAGGGCGTGGGTCAGTTCGTGCGCCAGCACCGGCTTTTGCTCTTCGATGTCCACCCAATCCAGCATGTTCACGGTCTTGGTTTTGGAGTCGTAGTAGGCTTCAATCTGCTCCTTGAGCAGCGCCAGCAGAAAGGGCTTGAGAGCGAAGTCGCGGTCCAGCAGCCCGAACTTCTTGAGCACGATTTCACCCTGCTGCAAGCGTTTGGTGCTTTGGTCCTCGTCGAATTTCTCTTTCAGATAGCTTTCCACGGCGGCGCGGCTTATGATCTGCCGCTTGACCGTGCTCTTGATGGGCAGGCCGGTCTCCTGCGAGGAAAACTGCAGCAGTTCATCCACCAGCCCGAACAGCTCTTTGGCCTGTTCGGGCGTGATGCGGGTTTCCTGCTTGTCGGGGGACGGGGATGCCGTCTGAGCCTGGGGAGCAGTCGCGTGCGGGGGCTGCGCTGGCGCCGGTTGCTGCGCTCCGGCCGCCATGGTCGCTGCCAGGCAGAAGGCTGCCGCCGCGATCCGCGCCGGCCTCCATCCATGCCGGCCTTTTCCCGCTACTGCCTGCTCCTCGCTCATTCGTTCTCCCTGCAACTCCGCGCTTTGGGGGCCGCACGGCTACATCTTCTTCCAAGGCTATAATTAAGATGCGGTCTGGCGCGAGTTTGCCCCTGGAAAACTCTAGCCGCACCCCGGAAAAGATCCCCTATGACTGAAATCGCTCTTGCCGCACCCTCTCAGGCCACTGCCTTGGCCGTACTGCTGGAATCCGCGGCCCTGCCGCATGAACTTGCCGTTTATCGCGGTGTGCTTACTCCACGGGAGTTGGACGCGCCAGTTGCTGAAACAGCGGCGCTCTCAACCGCAGCCGCGGTCCACGACCTGGGATGGCTCAGGCGCGTCGCCGTGCACGGCGAAGACCGCTTTCGCTGGCTCAGCGGCATGGTCACCAACATGGTCGTCGATTTGCCTGAGAATGCCGGCGCCTGGAACCTGGTGCTCAATGCGCAGGGCCGGATTCAGGGCGACCTCACGGTTTGGCGGGAGGGCGACCTCCTGGAACTGGAGATTGAGGCCGGCCAATTCGATAAGCTGCTCGCCCACCTGGAACGCTTCATCATCATGGACGATGTGGAACTGGTTCCGCTCACCGGCGAAGCGGCGTTGGGCCTCACCGGGCCGGCCGCCGATGAGGTTCTGGCCCGCCTCAGCCTGCCCGCGCTCTCAGCGCCGTTGACGAGCGCCCGCGTGGAGTGGAACGGCGTCGATCTGCGTATCGCGCGCGGATATGGCGTACTGGCGGCGCACTATGGGCTCTGGGTGCCGGAGGCGCAGATTGGGAAGCTGTGGAAGTTTCTGCGCACGGCTGGGACGACCCCGGTCGGAAGCGCGTCGGTCGACGGGTTTCGCATTGCGGAAGGGATTCCCGCCTATGGAATCGATATGCTGGAGCGCGACCTGCCGCAGGAGACCTCCCAGATGCGGGCGCTCCACTTCAACAAGGGCTGCTACCTGGGACAGGAGATTGTGGAGCGGATTCGTTCCCGCGGCAACGTGCACAGGCATCTGCGGCAACTTGAGCTTTTTGGACCCGTGCCAACTGCCGGCACGGAGCTGACATTCGAAGGCGGGGCGGTCGCCGGGCACATTACCAGTGCGGCTGAGCTGGCGTTGCCTCAAGGCAGCCGCGTCTTTGCGCTGGCGATGGTGCGCGGCGATGCCGAACTGCGCAACCAACCCTTCACCTACACTGCCGGCACGGCCACCGGGACTGCCCACATTCTGGCCACGCCGCCTGACCTTGATCTGAATTAGCAAATCATTCACACGCATCGGAAATCTGGAGCCATGAGCGATACCCCCAAATTCACCGTGATTGACCGCCGCAAATTCAAGGCGGAGGAAGAGCAAGATAGTCACAACGCGCCTGCGCACGAGCCACCGGCTGAGCCCGCGCCGGAGCCCACCCAGGCTCGGCACGCCTCCACGGCCGCCGGCCCCCACCTGGTCGTCAACGAGAAAGAACAGCAGCCGGCTCCGGCCGAAGCTCAAGACGCTGCATCCGGGCAGGAGGAGCAACTGGAGTTGCCCCCCGCGCCTACCGCCGAGGAGAGCCATGAGCAAAAGACCGCCTACGACGCCTCGGCACAGCGCCTCGAAGACATCATCCGCGCCCAGAATCCCGCCGTGGGCCCGCAGCCGCCGGTCGGCTTCGAGCACCTGGTCCAGCAGTTCTACGTCTCCGCCATGATTCAGATGGGAGCAGGAACGCAGGAGGGCCAGCGCCCGAGGGTCGATATTCTCGGCGCCCGCACCACCATCGACCTGCTCGGCGTGCTCGCCGAAAAGACCCGCGGCAACCTCACCGAGGCCGAGGATCGCGCCCTGCAGACGGCGCTCTTTGAGGTCCGCATGGCTTTCCTGGAGCTGACCAGCATGATCAGCCTGCAGGCCATGCAGCCCCCCCAGACCCCGCCGCCTGGAAAACGCTAGATACTCGATGGACGGCCTGCTGACATTTCTCGGCACGGGAACCTCCATGGGGGTTCCGACGCTGGGCTGCGACTGTGCGGTTTGCACCTCGGCCAACCCCCACGACCGCCGCCTGCGGCCCTCGATCATGGTGCGCTGGAACGACCCTCAAAGCGGCGCTGCGCCAGGCTGCGCTCCGGAGCGCGTCGTGGTCATCGACACCGGCCCCGACTTCCGCGAGCAGGCCCTGCGCAACCGCATCTCCCGCGTCGATGCGGTCTTTTACACCCACGGCCACGCCGACCACATTCTCGGCTTGGACGATCTGCGCCCGCTCAGCTTCAAGGCTTTTCGCGAGGGCGCGCCCATCCCGCTCTACGCCGCGCCGGAGACGGCCACCGTCCTGGAACACGTCTTCGACTACACCTTTTCCTTGCAGGCCACCTACCCCACACGGGCGCGCGTGCGGTTGCAACCGCTGGCTGGCCGCAATCCTGTCCACGGTGTCGATTTCCTGCGCGTTCCGGTAATGCATGGCCAGATGGAAATAGCGGGCTATCGCTTTGGCCGCGCGGCTTACCTCACCGACGTCAGCGCTCTCCCCGAGGAAAGCTTTGCCCTGCTCCAGGACCTGGACCACCTGGTGCTCTCCGCGCTGCGCCACAATCCCCACCCCAGCCACGCCACGGTCCAACAGGCGCTGGGCTGGGCGCGGCGCATCGGCGCCAGACACACCTGGCTCACCCACATCGCCCACGAGCTGGCCCACGACGCCACCAACCGGGCGCTCCCGGACGGAATCGCCCTGGCCTACGACGGCCAGACCGTCCCCGTGACCCTATGAGCGATGCTGCCGCGCCCATGATTCCCGTTCTCCGCTCAGCTCAGGAGATCCCTGCTGGATTTGGCCCCTCGGTAGCCGCCATCGGCAACTTCGACGGCGTCCATCGCGGCCACCGGGAGATCCTCTCCGCCGTGGTGAACGAAGCGCGCGACCTGGGCGTGCGCTCGGTTGCCATTACATTCGACCCCCACCCGGAGCAGTTTCTCCGCCCCGCCGAGGCCCCGCGGCTGCTCACGCCCATCGCCGAGCGGCTCCGGCTGCTGGCTGCCACGGGCATCGATGTGGTCCTGGTGCTGCCCTTCGATGCCGCGCTGGCCGGCCTGCCGGCGCGGGACTTTGTGCGCCGGATCCTGGTTGCGGCGCTGCGCGTCTCCGCCGTCCACGAGGGCGGCAATTTCCGTTTTGGCCACCACGCCGAGGCTGGCGTGGCCGAACTCAGGGAGTTTGGCGCCGGCTTCGGCTTTGCCGTTCACCTGCATTCTTCTGTGCGCGTGCGCGGGCTGGAGGTTTCCAGTTCCGCGATCCGCGCTCTGGTGGCCGCCGGAGACGTGCGCCGCGCGCGCTGGATGCTCGGCCGCCCCTTCGCCGTCCGCTCCACACCCGCCCGCGGCCGCGGCATCGGAACCCGCCTCCTTGTGCCCACGGTCAATCTCGCCCCCTATCCGGAACTCCTCCCGGCCTTTGGCGTCTATGTCACGCGCCTCACCATCGGCGCGCGCTGCTTTCAGGCCGTCACCAACGTTGGCAGCCGCCCCACCTTTGGCGCGCCGTCGTTTGCCGTGGAATCGCACCTCCTCGATTTCGAGCCGGTCGATCTCGACGAGCAAACGCCGATTGAACTCGAGTTTCTCTTGCGCCTTCGCGGGGAGTTCCAGTGGCCCTCCCCCGAAGCCCTGAAAGCCCAGATCTTCAAGGATGCAGCGCGGGCAAAGCGCTATTTCCGCCTGCTCAGGTAGGGTCTCCTATTTCGGGGCCGGCCCAGTTTCTTGTTCCGGCGCGGGTTGACCGCGGAAGCAATGCCGCCAGCCGGGCTTCTTATCGCAGCCGGCCAGGCGCCCGCGCGGAGCTTCCTTCCACTACGGCGCAACCGGGAAAGTAACTCGGCGTAACATCGGGGCATTTCCCAGGGGCACCAGCGCAACGGTTGTCTCGCCGCCGTCTGACTGTCGGGTCAGCGTTCCCTGCAGAACGATAACCGGCTCATCGAATGGACGGAGTGGATTGATGCCCTTCGTAACCTGAACTGGCTTCAGCCCGAACGATCGCCATCTTGAAGAAGCTGGAAGCGCCAGGGCTTCATATTTCGCTGCCGGCAAATAGTAGGCATCCTCGAAGCCTTTCACCGCATAGGTCTTCGTAACCGACTTATGTGCCTCGATCGGCAAGGCAAAGATCAGGGCTCCGTACTGAAGCGCAACTTCTCCATTGACGGCAGCTACCTCCTGGATACTGGGCAGGAAGTTGAGGCTCACCGTATCGCCGGCCCGCCATTTTTTGTTCACTACCCAATATGCGCCCTCGCGGCGAATGGTGGCGCCGGCCGAGGTGACCGTCGTGTCTCTCGACCATGACGGATCCCGAAAGAAAAGAGGAAACTCCGCTTCCCGTTCCGGCTGTATCTCGATCTCCACCGCGTTCTCGAATGGATAACGGGTCTTTTCCTCGATATGCACTCGAACATCATGAATTGTTGTCGAAACCGCGCAAGGCCCATAGAGAACGGCAGCCAGGCCGCCGCTCGCGGGTCGCATCCACATTCCACGCACGTAAAGAGGGGCCACATTCGCTGCATTGGGGTTACAGCAGACAGCTACATCCGCATGCGTGGGGGAGTATTTATTACTGGCATCGGCACTGGCGCCGTCGGGCGCCAACCCGTCGCAGTGTTCCCGATTCTCATTGGTAAGATAGGTAATTGCGCTTCCATCCGGCAGCCGGGAACCCTGTGCGGCGTTGAGCCAGATCCGTTCGATCTTGTCGCCGAGCAAGGCCACGCCCGTCTTCTGCAGCGCCGACTCGAGAGTGAACTGTATCTCTTTGGTGGCGCAGTACTCGTACTGCGTAAACATCGGATCCGGACTCAGGTTCTCAATGTCTTCCTGGCTCACGGCCGAGCCGCTGGGTTCTGTGTAGCGATTCAGCTTGTCGAGTGCGTTGCGGCAAGCGCGGCCAAGATCTTCTCTGCCGGTCGCCATCCATAGCCACAGCGGCACGCGGATGGTTTCATAGGTATTCACGCCATGATCTCGAAAACCGGAATCCCGGTTGAGCAATGAAGGCAGACTGGTGTCCGCATCCCGGGCCGTAAGGCTCAGGCTCTGGTAGAGGTCAAGAACAAAGTCGCGATACTTGACGTCGCCGGTCAAATCGAACAATCTTTCCATCACGTCGGAAATCATGTAGTCGTGACTTGCTCCCTCGCCTCCTACACCGGACTGCAGGATCGTTTTCCCGGAGCCGCATCTGGCGATGGTCAGATCGGTGGCCCGAACCACCGCTTCCCTTACGCGCTTGTCTCCAGCCAGTTCGGCGTAATCAAGCAGGCCCCGCATTAAGCAGGCTTGTGTCCACAGATCTCCAGGCTTTGAATATCTGAGATCCGGCGCGAAGACGCCCAGATAGCCATCCTCATCCTGCGAGGACAAGATGTGGCGGACATAAGCATCCGCCTTCGCCATGGCCCGCTTATCTTCCGCCAGATAAGCCATCATGATGAACCCGGCTCTCCAGTTGCCTTCGGTTTCGCCATTCCACCAATTCACTTTGGCGATATTACCGCTGTTCTCCGTAACTCCGCTGTTGCGGTGGCTCACAAAGATATCCGATGAGGCTTCGTGGCATAACTCATCCAACCGGCCGGCAAAACCCTGGTTGAGATCTCGGGCCATTTGCTCCTTGATCCATCCGGAAGGTTTTACCTCCCCTAACATCAGCCAGTTAAACACCGGCGCAATTGCCTCCTTTGCACCATCGTGTCCGCCCTGAGAGGGCGCTTTCAGTCCACCGGCCGGCGCGGGCGAGACCGCGGCCGACTGGCGTTCCGCCGCCAGGAGTGGATCAAGGATGGAACTGCCTGAGGCTGCCAATAATAACTTTAACGAGTCACGCCGATTCACCGGTCGCATCTCCTTTTTTGAACACCGACTACCCAAATTGCACCGCTCCTGAGCAGTTTCGCAGACCGGACCTGCTTCTGTACCCGAAAGGGGACCCATCCCGGGCGATTCTGAACGCGGCGGAAGAAATCCAGAAGCCGGTTGACGAGAAAGCCGTTGCGTGAACCACCCTCAACTGCCTCCGCCAAGCCCGGCCAGGTGTAGGCTTCCACCCGGGCGCAACCCGGAAACTGCCCGCTGCCCTCATCGCTGGTTCTTTGGTTTATTCGGGTCGGGTGTGGAATTTCTCGCCGGATAAACCCCGTATGCGGGCCTTTCCACAGCGGCTCTCGGCGGCAAAGCCGGTTTCACCTGAGCCTTGAAGGCTCCAGGGGGCGTGGCCGGCGTCGCTGGCGGCTTCAGGGCAGGCTGCACTGCCGGCTTTACGGACGCCGCAGGCGGGAATGGGGCCGGCCTGTTGACCGCATTCACAATCCCCGGCCTGGCGGCCGTCCCCGTCGCTGGCTTGGCTGTCGGCGGCCCGGCGGCCGCGTTGGACCTCCCGCGGTTACCCGGCGGAAAGGCTGCCTTCGAGGCTGTTGCGGCGCTGGCTGCGCCCGGCTTGGCGAGCATCTCCGCGGCTGCTTTCACGCTGCCGCTCTCCGGGCTGTCGCTGAGGAACTGTTCATTGTCCTTGCCGGCGATGGCCACGCGCATCACCGTCATCCAGATGGGCAGCGCGGCTTTGGCGCCGGTTTCCTTCTCGCCCAGCGACTGCCGGCTGTCGAACCCCACCCACACCCCGCAGGTGATGGACGGCGAGAAGCCCAGAAACCAGGCATCGGTGTAGTCGCTGGTGGTGCCGGTCTTGCCGCCCAGCGGGTGGTTCAGTTGCGATGCGGCGGCGCCCGTTCCAAAGCGCGTCACGGCGCGCAGAAGCGTCATCATGGTGCGTGCGGTCTGCTGGTCGATCACCTCGTTCACCGCCGGCGGCTCTTCCCAAAGCGTGATGCCGTCGGCGTTGGAGACCTTGCGGACCAGTCGCGGCGTCACGCGCAGGCCGTCGTTGGGAAAGACAGAGTAGGAAGCGACCTGCTCCTCGAGCGTGATTTCGACCGCACCGATGGCCACGGGCAGATAGGCGGGAATGTTCGAGGTTACGCCGAAGCGGTGGGCCATGTCGATCACCTTGTGAATTCCCACGCGCGCGGCCAGCTTCAGCGCCGGAATGTTGCGCGATTCGGCGAAGGCGTTGGTCAGCGTCATCGCGCCCTTGTAATCGTTCTCGTAGTTGTGCGGCGTATAGCCCCCAAAGCTCACCGGCCCGTCCACGATGATGTCGTCCGGTCTGGCGCCGTCCTCGATGGCCGCCGTGTATACGTACGGCTTGAAGCTGGAGCCGGTCTGCCGCTCGGCCTGGGTGGCGCGATTGAACTGCGACAGCGCGTAATCCCGCCCCCCCACCATGGCCAGCACGTCGCCGGTGGTGTTGTCCATGGCCATCATTGAGCCTTGGGCCCCTGAGTCCTGCTCCAGGCTGGCGCGCCGCTCGGGGCCCTCCATGGTGTCGCTCAGGTGCACATAGATCAGGTCGCCCGGCTTCACCAGCTCGCTTCCCCAGCGCTCCCCGGTCCATTTCCAGTCGTCCGGCAGCAGCACGATCTCCTCGCCGCCCACGCGGGCGTGAATCTCCAGCGGCAGGTCGCTCGTAACCAGCGCATGTACGTAGTCTCCGGGCCGGACCTTCACCCCCCAATCGGGATGCTTGTAGTCCTCGATCGCCGTCCCCTCGTCCACCACGTTTTCCAGCTTCCCCAACCACCCGTGCCGGCGCTCGTAGGTCGCCAGCCCGTCCAACACGGCGCGGTTGGCGGTCTGCTGCAGGTCCAGGTCCAGGGTCGTCTCCACTTTCAAGCCGGCTTCATGCACCTGCTCGGCTCCAAAGCGCTTTTCCAGTTCCCGCCGCACCTCCTCCTGGAACCAGGGAGCCACCGAACCCTCCGGCTGGGCGATGCGCAGCCCCAGCGGGGCATTGCGCGCCTGCTCGGCTTCCCTGTGGGAGATCACTTTGTCCAGTTCCATCTCCGTCAGCACCAGGTTGCGGCGCCGGATGGCCTTCTCCGGGTTGAGCAGCGGCGAAAAGGCTACCGGCCCCTTGGGCAGCCCGGCCAGCAGAGCCGCTTCGGTCAGGTTCAGGTCCCTGGCGTGCTTGCTGAAGAAGTACTCCGAGGCGGCTTCGAAGCCGTACATCCCGCTGCCCAGGTAGATCTGGTTGCCGTAGAGCGTGAAGATCTGCTCCTTGGTGAAAGACCGCTCGATCTGGATGGCAAGATAGGCTTCCTGCACCTTGCGCGTGGGCGTGCGCTCGGAGGAGAGAAAAAGGTTCCGCGCCAGTTGCATGGTCAGCGTCGAGGCGCCCTGGGCGCGGCCGTGGTTGCGGAGGTCATGCCACGCCGCCCCCACGACGCGGAACACATTGACGCCCCAGTGGGACTCGAAGCTCTTGTCTTCAATGGAGATGACAGCCTGGCGCAGAATGGGCGCAAACTCGTTGTAGCCGATCACCTCCCGCCGTTCCAGGGCAAAGGAGCCGATGATGCGGCCCTTCTGGTCATACAGTTCCGTAAGGGTGGAGGGACGGTAACGCTCAAGATCGTTGATCTGCGGCAGATCGACCGAGTAGACCAGGGTCAGCCCGGCCAGCGAGCCGGTGATCACCGCCAGCGTCAACAGCACAACGAGCGTGAACCGGCCGGCCAGCTTGCGCCGCCGATGCGGAGGAAACGCCTGGATTTGCGCGCGGCGCGGCCGTGCAAGGGGTCGCGGTTCCAGACGCTGCGGAGGGGGGACAGCCAAGCGATTCAGGCCTCGTGAGCATTCCTCTTGCCTGCAGGACGAGAAAATGCCTCAGCTTAAGGCTAGCATTCTCATGTCAACAGAGGATGCACAACCGCGTTTGCCCGCACCATGGTATACAAGAGCGGGAAGCGGCGAATCCGGCCGGCCGTTATCGGGAAACAGGCCCGGTCAGCCGTTTTTCGCCTTCAGCAGATTGAGCGCCTTGTCCAGCGGCTCGTCGCCCTTGGCGGGGGTCACTCCCTCTTCTTCCTCTTCGATGGTCTGGCCCACCACCACGCTGGGGGTGACGGCATCGTCCTGGATCTTTTTGCCGTCGGGGCTATGGTATTTGGCCACGGTCAGCAGCAGCGCGCCGCCGTCGGGCAACTCGATGGTCTTCTGCACCGAGCCCTCGCCGAAGGTGCGTTCGCCCACCAGGTCGCCCCGCTTGGCGTCCAGAATCGCGCCGGCCGTCAATTCAGCCGCGCCGTAGGTGCCGCGGTTCACCAGCACGGCCAGCGGCGCATCGGTCAAAAACTTCGCCGGATCGGCCGTGAAGGTCTGCGCGGGAAACTTCTGGCCCTCGAGCGTGGCCAGGGTTCCCTGCTTGAGGAAGAAGTTGGCCAGGCGCAGCCCCTGCTGGGCGTCGTCGCCGCTTGAATCCCGCAGGTCCAGCAGCACTTTGCGGCCCTTGCTCCACGCTTTGATTTTGGCCCCGATTTCGTCCACGCGAGCCGCCGTCAGGAGCCCCGGCTTGAGGTAAAGGATGGTCGAGCCTTCGTATTCCTGCTCGCCCAGCGGGGCAGCGGCGGCGATGCTGCGAGTCAGGGTCAGCTTGTCGGGGTCGCCCTTGCGCGGGCGCACCACCGAGACGGAAATCGAGGTCCCCGGCTTGCCGTCCAGCATCAGCCGGATCACCTCCAGCGACATTTCGCGGGTCGATTGTTCACCGATGGACTCGATCACGTCGCCGTCGGCAAGATGCTCCTTGTCCGCTGGCGAACCGGGGACCACGCTCACCACCGTGGCGTAGCCGAACCGCTTGGACACGTTGATTCCCACCTGGGCCACGCCGCTGGTGGGACGCTCCTTGTAAATCTTGTACTCCGCCGGCGTCAGGTAGCTGGAATCGGAGTCCAGCGACTCCAGCAGCCCGTGCAGCGCCCCCGTGGTCACGTCGTTGATGTTGGGCTCGGTCACGTAGTCCGTCTGGACCTTCTTCAGAACCTCGGCGTAGACGCGCATCTGCCGATAGGCGCCATCCTGCTGGCCCCCGGCATGAACGCCGAACAGACCGAACTCACCCAGGCAAAAGCCCAGGCCCAGCGCGGCAAAAATCGCCACGGAAACCACGAACACCAAGCGCTTGAAGAATAGTGACACACACACCACCGGGGCAGCCCTTGGGGGAAACAGGCCGCTCACCCTATAGACGCAACGATACCACAATGGGTGCCAAACGCCGCTTTCCCGGCCTGCTCCACCCGCCGCAGTTCCCGATTCCCGCCCAACCTGAAACGCTGGAAACACTCAAAACCAGCCCCGGAGCCGCCGGAATCCCCGCCAGGAAAGTCCTTCGCTCTCCCCTCGGCCCGGCCACCCGCCACGAATTCCGCTAACGCCGCCGGCTCCCTTAACCCGGTGACCCGTTTTCACCACCCGCCTTCTTGTCCACCAGGTACTCGTCCAAAAGTACGGCGACCAGCACAGCGGTAGGAACCGAGACAAGCGCTCCAGGCACGCCTCCCAGCGCGGAGCCCAGCAGCAAGGCCACCAGGATGGCCAGGCCGGGCAGGCCTACGCTGTTCCTCATGATGCGGGGAGTCAGGTATGAGTTTTCGACCTGCAGATAAACGGCGTAAAAGATGGCAACTCCCAGCACCCGGCCCCAGGAGTCGATCGCTGCCACCACCAACGCCAGCGACATACTGATGGCAGCGCCCAGCACCGGGATGATGTTCAGCAATCCGGTCAGCACGCCCAGCGCAAAAGCATAGCGAACGTGGAGCGACAGAAAGACTACGGTGCTCAGAACCCCAAGGATCAGCATCAGGCTGCCTTGCCCCAGCAGCCACTTCTCCATGCGGATCTGTGCCCGCCGCAAGGTCTTGTCAAGCCGGTCGCGGCCTGCGGGCGGGAAAAAGGAAAGAAACCAGCCGTAGGCGCGCTCGCCATCCAGAACGAAATATACCGTAAGGACGAAAGCCATGACGGCATCCATCAGCCTCCCGGCCCAATCCCTGACAGAAAGCAGAAGATAAGTGGCCGCATTGCTGACAAGATCCTGAAACCTGGAACTGATCGCGTAAGTATTCAGGTTTTGCGCAAAGGGAAGTTGCCTGAGCTTCTCCAGCAGCGGCGGGAACCGCACGGGCATCTCCCTGGTGAACTCCTCCAGATCCCGGATAACCGGGGGCAGAGCCAGAAAGCCGAAGCCAGTCAACACGGCGGCCATTGCCAGCAGAAGAAAAAAAACGGCCGTACCCTTGAACGGTTGCCAGCGGCCAATCCGAAGCCGCGCGGTGAACTGCACCACGGGCGTCAGCACCACCGCAAACAGCGCGCTCACATACAGCAGCATGAGCACGTCCCGCACCAGCCACGCCAGGGTGCAGGCCAGGCCAAGAGCAAACGCGAAGACTATGTCGCTGCGAAAACTGCCCCGATTGCCGGACAACTGGGTCATGCGCGAAATTCCTGCAAGCCGGATTGAGAAACTTCCGGCAATATGCCAGTTTAAGCCGGCATGCCGGGGTCTCGTCCGCCAGGGCGGACGAAACCTGGGATGCGCTCACACCTGACTACCCGGCCACTGACCTCTGACAATTGACCGCTGTCATCAGTCATCTACCTTTACTTGTCCCCGCCCAGGATCGACCCCACAATCCCGCCCAGCAGCGCCCCGCCCGCCGCGGATCCGGTCTGTCGCGACTCGCCCCGTGGCAGGTATTCCCCGATCTGGTGCGCCAGCCGCGAAATCGGCAGCGTCTGCAGCCACACTGTCCCCGGCCCTTGCAGCACCGCCAGAAAAATCCCATCCCCGCCGAAAATCGCATTCTTCAGCCCTGGAACCATCGTGATCTGGAACGGCACCGAGCTCTGGAACGCCCCCACGTGTCCCGGATGCACCCGCAGCACCTCGCCTGGAGCCAGGTTCTTGATCACCAGCTCCCCGCTCAGCTCCAGCCACGCCGTTCCTTGCCCAGCCACCCTCTGCAGCAGGAACCCGTTGCCGCCAAAGATGCCGGCCCCCAGCGACTGCTGGAAGCCTACCCCGATCGTCACCCCATCGGTTGCGCACAAAAACCCGTGCCGGTGCACCATGAATTCCGCCCCCGGACCCACCTGCACCGGAACAATGTGTCCCGGCACCTTGGTCGCAAACGAAACCTCGCCCGGATACTGGTAGGCCCGGTACTCGGTCATGAAAAGGCTGCCGCCGCCGGCCACCCGCTTCAGGGCCCCGAAAAACCCGCCGCCCCCGCCCAGCTGCGTGTGCGTCGTCATTTGAATCGAGCTGGTCATCCACGAGAGCTCCCCGCTCTCTGAGTACACGCTCTCGTT
>JBEKZJ010000104.1:0-17724 GCA_049509995.1 Occallatibacter sp.
GGCCAAACTTCTCAAAACTCGCCTGCGATGCCAGTGTCTGCTGAAAACGCGCGATTTGCCTCATGCTTATAGTTTATTCAAATATGACGCGGGTTGCAGACTTGTGCAGAGGTTCCTTAGTGCACGACTTCAGCCGTGCCGCAAACACCGCAAATTAGCTGTCGGGCTTTAGCCCCTGAGGCAGCCTTTCAGAGAACCTGCCCCAAAGCCTGCCTCTGCACAGCCTGGGAACGCTTCCAACCCCTCCGCACCCCTTTTTGCTAGGATGAGGGTTGTTCCACGCTTTCATTCGAGGTGTTCCCGTTGTCCGACTTTCCCCCAGTCCCGCTTACCCTTGAAGGCTCCAGCCTGCTGCACCAGCTCTTCCGCTTCGACTGGAAGGCATGGCGCGCCACCCCGCCCGCCGACCGCGACCGCATCGCCGCTCAGGCCGTCGCGACGCTTCAATCCCTCGAACGCGCCGGAGCCGACGCCCCCATCCGCTCGGCTCTCTTCTCCCAACTCGGCCACAAGGGCGACCTCATCTTCATTCACTTCCGCGACTCCTTCGAAGCCCTCAACCAGGTCGAACTCGGCCTCGCCCAGACCGAACTGTACGACTACCTTTCGCCTTCCCACTCCTATGTCTCGGTCGTCGAACTCGGTCTCTACGAGTCCAGCCGCAAAGTATGGGAAGCCGCCACCGCCAAGGGTCTTGAAGCCAACACCCCCGAATGGCAGGCTGAAGTCGCCGCCACCCTCAAGCGGCAGACCGCCGCCATGGCTCCGCGCCTTTTCCCCGCCTTCCCCGAGGCCAAGTACCTCTGCTTCTACCCCATGGACCGCAAGCGCGGCGAACAGGAGAACTGGTACACCCTCCCCTTCGCCGAGCGCCAGCGCATGATGCACGAGCACGGCCTCATCGGTCGCCGCTACGCCGACCAAGTCAAGCAAATCATCTCCGGCTCCATCGGCATAGACGACTGGGAGTGGGGCGTCGACCTCTTCGCCGAAGACCCCGTCGTCTTCAAAAAACTCATCTACGAGATGCGCTTCGATGAAGTCAGCGCCGTCTACGCCCTCTTCGGCCAGTTCTATATCGGCGTGCGACTGCCCATTGAGAAACTTGGCAGTTGGCTGAGTGGCAGCTTGAGTATCTAAGCGCACGAGACCGAGTTCAAGGAGCACACCTCAGGTGGGAGATTTCAGCGATGGCTACAAAGAGAAGTCCACAGCTCACTGAAGCTCTTTACAATAGGGTGCTCGTGAGATTCTGAAGCCCTTATCATGAAGGCTGGATTACGAAGTTACGGTCTGCGCCACCTTCGATGTGCCTGATTCCCTTCTCAAATCGAGCGGCCTGCCTTCAGACCTGAGCCATTCGGAGGACAGTGACAGGCACGGCGAGATCGCTCCTCACTGCCAGCAAGACTAGACCGGGCGTTGGTACGCCGAAAAAGAGTGTAGTTTGCGGTATGAGCATCGTTGTGATAGCCTGATCGACCGAATGGGCCACGATCGCGTTTGCCCGCTCGAATACGCTGTGAGGACATAACTCCTTCGCGATGTCCATCCTTGAATCCCCAGGGAGGCCGGAGGGGAGTTTTGATGTCATTCGGACGGAGTCGCACCTGCCTGCCCTTTCTTACCCCAGAGACATCCGAATCAGAACCAGTCGGGACCCGCCGTGTCGGCTCCCTGCGCTCCGCGGCGGCCCTGCTCCTGGTGATCGGCGCCGCCTTCTGCTGCACCGCCTCCGCACAGACCGCCCACTTCAGCGGAGCAGTCAAGATGCTGGGCGGCGGCTTCTCGATTCCCGAAGGCGTGGCGGCGAACGGCAGCGGAAACGTCTTCGTCGCCGATAACGGCAACAGCGAGGTGAAGGAGATGCCGGCTGGCTGCACTTCCTCCGCTTGCGTAACGACGCTGGGCGGCGGCTTCAAGGAGCCCATTGGCGTGGCGGTGGACGGCAGCGGAAACGTCTTCGTCGGCGATTACGGTAACAACGCGGTGAAGGAGATTCCGGCTGGCTGCGCTTCCTCCGCTTGCGTAACGACGCTGGGCGGCGGCTTCTCGTATCCCGAAGGCGTGGCGGTGGACGGCAGCGGGAACGTCTACGTCGCCGATGCCGGCAACGATGCGGTGAAGGAGATTCCGGCTGGCTGCACTTCCTCCGCTTGCGTAACGACGCTGGGCGGCGGCTTCTCGTATCCCAAAGGCGTGGCGGTGGACGGCAACGGAAACGTCTTCGTCGCCGATTCCGGCGACAACGATGCGGTAAAGGAGATTCCGGCTGGCTGCACATCGTCCACCTGTGTCACGACGCTGGGCGGCGGCTTTGGAACCCCGCTGGCGTGGCGGTGGACGGCAACGGAAACGTCTTCGTCGCCGATTTGTCTCACAGTTCGGTGAAGGAAATCCCGCCCGGCTGCACTTCCTCCGCCTGCGTCACGACGCTGGGCGGCGGCTTTGACACTCCCGAAGGCGTGGCGGTGGATGGAAGCGGGAACGTCTTCGTCGCCGATCCTAGCGACAATGCGATGAAGGAGATCGAGAGATCGGCCGGCAACTTTGGCTCTGTGGCCGTTGGCGTCAGTTCTGCTCAAACCTTCCCGGTGTACTTCATCTTCGACACGGCGGGCACGCTGGGCAGCACGGCTGTGCTAACCCAGGGCGCGCCAAATCTGGACTTTACAGATGCCGGCGACGACACATGCGTAGCGGGCGACAGCTACGACGCCGGGGATAGCTGCGACGTCAACGTGGCATTCACGCCGAAGTTTGCCGGGACCCGGTATGGCGCGGCCGTGCTCAAGGATAGTTCCGGCAACGTCTTTGCGACCGGCTACGTCTATGGCGCCGGTTCGGGACCGCAAGTGAATTTCTTACCAGGTACGCTGAGCACGCTGGGCGGCGGCTTCAACGGGCCCGAAGGCGTGGCGGTGGACGGAAGCGGCAACGTCTTCGTCGCCGATTACGTCCACAGCGCGGTGAAGGAGTTGGACTTCGCCGATCCGCCCAGCCTGAGCTTCGCCTCGACGCCAGTCGGCGCGACGAGCAGCGACAGTCCGCAGACGGTGACGCTCGAGAACGTCGGTAACGCCGCACTGACGTTTCCGATTCCGAGCACGGGGAGCAATCCGAGCATCGCTGCGAATTTTACCTTGAATAGCAGCGGGACAACTGCCTGCCCGCTGCTGAGCGCCGGTTCCTCGACGGCGGCGACGCTGGCAGCCGCGGCTTCCTGCACGTTGCCCATCAGCTTCTCCCCGACGACGGTGGGCGCTTTCACCGGTTTCCTGACCTTGACGGACAATGCATTGAACGCGCCTGCCCCCGATTACGCGACGCAGGCCATCGCGTTGAGCGGCACGGGCACTCAGGTCACTCCAACGATCACCTGGGCAACGCCTGCGCCGATAACCTATGGAACCGCCCTGGGCGGCATTCTGGATGCAACGGCGTGGAACGGACCCGCCTCCGTAGCCGGCAGCTTTGCATACACCGCGACGCCAACAGGCGGAACGGCCGTGGCCGTGACCGCGGCGACCATCCTCGCAACCGGCAGCTACACACTCACGGCAAATTTCACGCCGACAAATACCACCGACTACACCGCGGCCACTGCAACCGTCCAACTTACGGTGAACCAGGTGGTCGCGCTCATCACCCCCACACCGGGCACCGTGCTTGCCGGTTCCAGCGTGACGTTCACGTGGACGCCCGGCACCGGTGTCACAAATTACCAACTGTTGCTGGGCACCACCGGAGTGGGCTCGCAAAACCTCTATGAATCGGGTTCAACGACGGCCACCACTGTGACCGTGAACAACGTGCCAACCTACGGGTTGACCGTGTACGCGCGGCTGTGGTGGGAGATCGACGCCGCCTGGAAGTCTGCCGACTACACCTACACCGAAGCGGGCTCACCGGTGCTTCCGGTGCTCACCACTCCCACGCCGGGCAGTGTTCTGCCAGGTTCCAGCGTGGCCTTTACGTGGACGGCGGGGGGCGGGCCAAGTGCGTACCAACTCTACCTGGGCACCACCGGAGTGGGCTCGCACAACCTCTATGAATCGGGTGCAACGACGGCTACCACTGTGACCGTGAGCAACCTGCCGACCGCCGGGGTGACCGTATACGCGCGGCTGTGGTGGTTGATTGGCACCACCTGGTCCTCTGCCGACTACACCTACACCGAAGCGGGAACGCCGGTGCTTCCGGTGCTCACCACTCCCGCGCCGGGCAGTACTTTGGCAGGTTCGAGCGTGGCTTTCGCGTGGACGGCCGGGGCCGGGCCCGCGGCGTACCAACTATACGTGGGCACCACCGGAGTGGGCTCGCACAACTTGTATGAATCGGGTGCAACGACGGCTACCACTGAGACCGTGAGCGATCTACCGACCACCGGAGTGACCGTGTACGTCCGGTTGTGGTGGGAGATCGACGCAGTCTGGCAGTCTGCTGACTACACCTACACGGCACAGTAGCGAATCCGATGGGGGCAGCTCCTTGGCCGCAGATCGCTCACGGTCTTGAGCGCAGACGGATTCGACGCTGACCTCTGGTAGTCGGCAACCGCTGGGGGCCTTGCCGACCCCCCCTCGTCCTGCGGATTCCCTCTTTCACCCCGCCAAGCCAGCCGCCGCTTGGCGGGGGACCCCAAATTACCCGATTCCATACGTCGCAAATCCGGCGAAATCGAGGTTTTGAAACACGCTATCAGCGATAGGCAAGCCAGAGGCTGGTGGCCACAATGTTCAACATGGCCAGCGGCATAAGGTAGCGCCAACCGAAGTTCATCAGCTGGTCATAGCGGAAGCGGGGTAGCGTTCCCCGCACCCAGATGTACAAGAACAGGAAGCAAAAGACCTTGGCCACGAACCAGAAGATGGGAAACAGCGCGTGGACCAGGATGTTTCCCGGTGGAGGAATCAGGTTGCCGAAGGGGCTGGTCCATCCGCCAAGAAAGAGCAGCGTGGCCACGCAGCCCACGGTGATCATGTTGCCGTATTCGGCCATGAAGAACATGGCGAACTTCATGGAGCTGTACTCGGTGTGGTAGCCGCCGGTCAGCTCGCTTTCCGCCTCGGGCAGATCGAAGGGAGAACGATTGGTCTCGGCATAGGCAGCCATGAGGTAAATGAAGAAGGCCACGAACTGGAATCCGCCGAAGATGTTCCAGGTGGCGAAGCCCTTGGTGGCCTGCTGCTCCACGATCACGCGCAGATTGAACGATCCGGCGCGGAGCACAACGCCCACCAGCGAGAGGCCCAGCGCAAGCTCGTAGCTGATCAGTTGCGCCGAGGAGCGGAGTGCGCCGAGCAGGGAGTACTTGTTGTTCGACGACCAGCCGGCCAGCGCAATTCCGTAGACGCCGATGGAGGTGACGCCCAGGATCACCAGCAGGCCAATGTTGACATTGGAAATCTCAAAGAGATCCACGCCGCCCGGCCCGACGTTGGGCTCGCCGAAGGGGACTACAGCGATGGAGAGCAGCGCGCAGCCCAGGGAGATGATGGGCGCAAGCAGATAGAGCGGCTTATAGACGGCGGTGGGGATCAGGTCCTCTTTCAGAAAGGATTTCGCGCCGTCCACCAGCGGCTGCAAAAGGCCGAACGGCCCCACGCGGCTGGGTCCCCAGCGGTTCTGGATGCGGCCCACCAGCTTGCGCTCAAGCAGCACGGTGTAGGCGACGCCAAGCAGCAGCACCACGGTCACCACGGCCACCTTGAGCAGGCTCCACAGGAAAAACTCGAAAATCGTCACGTGCCCTCAGCCTTTTCGTTTTCGTACTGCTCAGAATCTTGAACTCACCGCTAGTCCGCCGCGGATTCCGCCAATTCGTTTGCCTGGTGCCGTTCAAGTTCCTTGAGCGCGGAGCTGTAGCGGCCCAGCGTTCCGGAAGTGAACAGCCCGTCGTGCGCGGGCACCAGCCCATCCGGCTCAGCCAAGGCCGGCGGGGCCAAAGCGGAGACCGGAACAAAACCCGGTTCCGTCTGCGCATCATTGCCGCCGAAGAGATTGATCCGGTCCAGTGTATAGCCGGGGACGAGGCGCTCGATCTCGTCGAGGACTGCGAGGGGATCGAATGGGCTCAGCCTGGGCTCGAGGTTGTTGGCTGCCAGCCAGACGGCGTGACGGTCGGCTTCGCCTGCCTGCGCGCCGCGCGACTGACCCAGGTCGGCCGTGACGCCGCCTTTGCCGAAGGGCACCAGCGTCTTGACATCGACGCCCATGGAGCCGGCCAGCCGCACCAGGATTTCGAAGTCCGGCTTGACACCCGCGCGATCCGCTGCCTTTTTGACCAGTTGCACATCGCCATACGCGTTGGTCACCGTGCCGGTTTTCTCGTAGAGGCTTGCGGCCGGCAACACAACGTCGGCAAGGGCCGCCGTCTCGGTGAGAAAAAGGTCCTGAACGATGACGAATGTGTCCTTCAATGCCGCTCGATCCACGCCCAGGCCGGCCACAGGATTGGCGCCGACGACGAGCAATGCGCCCAGTTCGCCTTTACCGGCCGCAGCGAAGATTTCGGCGAGGCTCTTGCCGGGCGTTTGGGAAAGCCCCGGATATTCACCGAAGGCGCCGGGCTGCGTGATCGGCACATAGCCGGGCAGCAGGTCGGGAAAGAGCCCCATGTCGGCCGCGCCGCGGGAGTTGGCGTGGTCGCCGAGGCAGGCAAAGCGCACATTGCCGCGCTTCAATCCCCAGGCTTCCAGCGCCTTGACCTCGAGGCCGCGAAACTCCTGGCCAAAGATCACCACCAGCGATTCCTCGGTCAGGACTGCCTCACGGAAGGTGGCGTTGTCGATTGCGGCATCGCTGCCCCCAAGGTAAGCGGCAACGGCTGGGTAGCCGTCCGCCGGCAGCCGCAACGTCGCCCTGGCCTGCCGCTCCAGCTTGATGCGCCTGGAGTTTGCGATGTAGAGCCGCGCCCGGTTCAGCCGCACATTGGTGCGCAGGTTCCAGGCCAACAGCGGGTGCTCTTCGGTCGGGTTTCCGCCGAGGAGCAGAATGGCGGGGGCAGAGGTGGTCTCGCGCAGGCTGGCTGCCTTGCCCTTGTGCCCGGCAAGGGCGTGGGCAAAGGCTGCGTAGTCGGTGGTGCGCTGGTGGTCGATGTTGTTGGTGTGGAGCACGGTCCGCGCGAACTTCTGCAGCAGGTAGTTTTCCTCGTTGGTGGATTGATTGGAGCCGACGACGCCGATGGCCGCGCCGCCCCTGCTGTCGCGAATCTCCTTCAGCTTGCCGGCCGCGAAACGCAGCGCGTGCTCCCAGGTGGCCGGCTCCAGCTTGCCCTGGGCGTTGCGAATCAACGGCTTGCTGAGCCGCTCAGGACTGTCGACAAAGTCGAAGCCGAAGCGGCCCTTGGCGCAGAGAAAGTCGCCGTTGATGCCGCTCTTGTCGCGATTGTCGGCGCGCACAATCTCCGATCCGTCGTTCACCTGGCGCACGCCCAGGGTCACCTTGCAGCCGTCGGCGCAATGAGTACAAACAGTGGAGACGTGGTTCATCTCCCACGGCCGCGTCTTGTAGCGGTAGCTGCCGCTGGTGAGCGCGCCCACCGGACAGACGTCGATGCACATGCCACACTGCTCGCAGTCCAGTTGGTTGCCGCCGTTGGGAACGATCGTCGAGCTTACGCCGCGGTTCTGCACGCCCAGCGCCCACACGTCCATGCCCTCGCCGCACATGCGAATGCAGCGGTAACAGAGGATGCAGCGCGGGCGGTCATAGTAGACGGCCGGGGACCACTGCTGCTCCTCGCGGTGCTCTTTGGCCTCGGCGTAGAGGCTCTCGCCCGCGCCGTATTTGAAGGTCATGTCCTGGAGTTCGCACTCGCCGCCGGCATCGCAGACCGGGCAGTCGAGGGGATGGTTGCCCAGCAGCAGTTCGATGGTGGATTTGCGCGCCTGCGCAATCTCCTCAGACTCGGTGATGAAGACCTGCCCCTCGGCGACCATGGTGGTGCAGGCCGTTTGCAGCTTGGGCACTCTTTCCTGGCGCACCACGCACATGCGGCAGGCAGCCTGGAGGCTGAGGCCGGGGTAATAGCAGAACGCAGGGATCTCGATGCCCGCCTTGCGGCAGGCGTCAATCAGCAGCGTCCCCGCGGGAGCGGTCAGCTTCTTGCCATCGACTGTGAAGGTTACGTCTGCCATTCGTTTCCTATGCGGCCTGTGTCGATTCTGTGAATGAACGAGACTGGGGAAGCGACACTGGAAGCCACTCCACGAAATACTGTTTTGTCTCGTGGCCAGGATCGAACTCGTCGATATTGACGTTCGTCGCCGCTGCATCCGGAATGGGTTCGCCGGCTTTCACCGTTTCACTCAGGTACAGCTCCATCGCTTCACGCATATTTGCGCGTGTATCCTCCAGCGCGTCGCCAAGCGAGCCGCATCCGGGCAGATCTGGAGAAAATGCGCTCCAGTTGTTTGCACCCTTCTCGTAAACCACCAGATATTCCCGCGTCATTTCAGTCCTGCTTTCTTGAGGATACTGTGAAGCAGCCCCTTCCCGATTTCCTTTCCGGCGTGCATCGGCACAATCAGCAATCCGGGCATTACCGGATGACGGAAATGCCGGTGACTTCCCGTCTGTCCCGTGCTGTTCCAGCCGTCGGCTTCAAGAATGCGTACAAGCTCTTGCGGTTTCACTCAGTGTCTCGCGTTCGCGTCTTTCTATTCTCAAGCTCAGCCTCACGCCGTCATCGTTCTTCGGTCGGCTGTGAAGGTTAAATCTGCCATTCGTCTCCAGCGCCCCTTAAATCACGGCCAGTTCAACATGCTTAGCGAACGGACACGGCTTCCCGTTCAGGTGATCCTCGAACTCCTTGCGGAACTTCTTCACGAAACCCAGCGTGGGCATGGCCGCCGCGTCACCCAGCGGGCAAAATGTGCGGCCCATCATGTTTTCCGCGATGTACTGGATGTTGTCGATGTCCCTGGCGACGCCGTAACCGGCGTGGAAGCGGGTGAGCGACTTCTTCAGCCAGTCGGTGCCCTCGCGGCAGGGAATGCACCATCCGCAGCTTTCGTGCTGATAAAAACTGATCGTCCGCAGCGCGAACTCGACGATGCAAGTCCGGTCGTCGATGACCACCACGCCGCCGGAGCCGAGCATGGAGCCAGCCTTGCCCACCTGGTCGAAGTCCATGCCCAGGTTCTCGATCTCTTCGGGCAACAGCACCGGAGTCGAAGATCCGCCGGGGACGACGGCTTTCAACTTGCGTCCGCCGCGGATGCCGCCGGCCACTTCGTAGATCATCTTCTTCAGGTTGTAGCCCATGGGCAGCTCGTAGACGCCGGGCCGCTCGACGTGGCCGCTGATCGAGAACAGGCGCGTGCCGCCGTTGCGCGGCGTGCCCACCGCGGCGTAGGCTTCCGCGCCCATCTCGATGACGTGGGGCACGGTGGCGATGGTCTCGGCGTTGTTGATGACCGTGGGACCGCCGTAGAGGCCGACAACGGCAGGGAACGGGGGCTTGATGCGCGGAATCCCCCGTTTGCCTTCGAGCGACTCCATCAGCGCCGACTCCTCGCCCACCTCATAGGCGCCCGCGCCGGTTTGGGTGATGATCTGGAACTCGGTATTGGAACCGAAGATGTGGGCACCGAGAAAGCCGCGGGCATAGGCATCGGCGACGGCTTTCTCCATGATTTCGAGGAGATAGCGGTACTCGCCGCGCAGGTAAATAAAGCCCAGTTTGGCGCCGATGGCGAGGCCGGCAATGATGGTGCCTTCAATCACCGCATGAGGATCGTGCAAAAAGATCAAGTGATCTTTGCAGGTTCCGGGCTCGCTCTCGTCGCCGTTGACCAGCACATACTTGGGCCTGGTCGAATTCCTGGGGACGAACGACCACTTGAGGCCCGCCGAAAAGCCTGCGCCGCCGCGCCCGCGCAGGTTGCTGGCCTTCATCTCGTTGATGATCCAGTCGGGGCCCTGCGCGAGGCACTTTCTTGCCGAGGCGTAGCCGCCGAGTTCGAGATAGCGGTCGATGTTTGCCGCGCCCAGGCCAAAGCGCCGGGTTACGATCTTGACCTCATCGGGATGTGAGACCAGCCTAAACATGGAAGACCGTCCCTTCCGCCTCGGCACGGCCGCGATAGCCGGCCAGGATGCCGGGCACATGGCCGGGCGTGAGCTCCTCGTGGAAGTCGTAGTTGACCTGGATGGCCGGCGCCCAGCAGCAGGCGCCGATGCACTCAACCTCTTCAAGGGAGAAGAGGCCGTCTGCGGTGACGCCTTTGTGTCCGATGCCCAGTTCCTCCTGAAAGCGCTCGTAAACGTCGTAGCCGCCCCGCAACATGCAACTGATGTTGGTGCAGACCTGCACGTTGTACCTGCCCGCCGGCTTGAAGCGCAGCATGGAGTAGTAGGAAGCCACGTTGCGCACCTCGAGTTCGGGGATGCCAATGCGCTGGGCCACTTCAGCGATTGCGGCGTCGGAGAGGTAGCCGATCTCGTCCTGCGCGTAGAGCAGCATGGGAATCAGCGCGGAACGGCGCAGCGGATACTTCAGGACCAGCGCGTCAAAGCGCGCCGCCAACCGGGGCGAGAAGAGGGTCATGGTCTCATCGCTCATCGCATCAACTCCCGCGCCCAACGTTCGGCCGCCATATCCATCTCTTCCTCGCCCGCCTCCGAGCGCAACCGCCCGGCCTCCGTGAAATGCAACGTTCCGCTTTGTCCGTCTTCGCGCTGCCAGTTCACCGTGGCGCGGCTGCGCGTTAAATCCAGCCACCCGTCGCCGTGGCGGACCATAATCCGTTCCTCGCCCAGCTCCACGGCCGCCTGCCGCTTGCCGTTCAGCCCGTGCGCCGCGGTGTAGCTGCTGAGGAGCGAAGCCAGCGAAACCCACAGCTCGGCGTGGACCTGTGCCCCAAACTCACTCAAACCGGCCACGAATCATCCCCGAGACGATCTCCTGCGCAATCTCAGCGGAAGTCACCTCGGCAGCCCGGTCGGGGAATCCCTCAACAAGAGGCTTGTACGCCTTCAAGGCTGATTCTTCTGTTTCAAGGACATATTCTGTCTGGGCAATTACATCCCCCGCATCATCCAAGAGCTCAACCAGAATTCTTGACAGGCCCACTTCGGCGACGTTCGTTTGAAGAGTCAATTTGGAGCACGGACTTCGCGTTCCGTATGCCAGGTCAATCCTGTTTTCCCCTCTGAAAGGCCTTGACGGCCCGGAAAAGACAGGATCGCCGCGCTTCTCGAGCTCCTGGTTGGCCTTGCCCATCTCCTCGTCGAGGTGGGTCTCAACACTCTTGAAGAAATCGAGCAACGCCGTCTCCAGTTTTCCTTGTGCTTCAGCGACCGAGTCGGCGGAATCCTGCCGCGCTCTCTCCTCTGCCGCCAGCTTTGCGTAATCAACCATGAACACCTCCTGCGCTACCTGTCGATCTCTCCCAATACGATGTCGATGGACCCGATGACCGCAACCAGGTCGGCCAGCATGCGTCCCTTGCACATGGTTTCAAGCGCCTGCAACGTGGCGAACGACGGATAGCGCATGTGGACGCGGTAGGGCTTGGCGGTGCCGTCTGAAACCACATGGTAGCCCATCTGCCCGTGGCCGCATTCGATGCCCTGATAGACCTCGCCGGCGGGCACCGCAAAGCCCTCGGTGACGATCTTGAAGTGATGGATCAGGGCCTCCATCTGGGTCTTCATCTTCTCGCGGTCGGGCAGCACAATCTTGGGCGCGTCGGCCTTCACCGCACCCTCGGGCATGCCGTCCAGCGCCTGCTGAATGATCTTGACGCTCTCGCGCATCTCGACGAGCCTGACTTCGTACCGTGCCCAGCAATCGCAGCCGGTGGAGACCGGAACGTGGAATTGGAACTTCTCATAGCTGGAGTAAGGCATATCGCGGCGCAGGTCGAAGTCTACGCCCGAGGCGCGCAGCGGGGGCCCGGTGACCCCGAGCGCAATGGCATCGTCGGCCGAGAGATGGCCCACGCCCTTGAGCCGGTTGCGGAAGATCGGATTGCCGGTGAGGAGGTTGGAATACTCGTCGATCTTCTCCGGGAAGATGCGGATGAACGCCTGCACGCGGTCGAGGAAGTCAAGGGGCGGCTCCATGGAGAGGCCGCCGATGCGGATGTAGCTGGTCATCATGCGCTGCCCGGCCACGGCCTCAAAGAGCCTGAGAATGTCTTCGCGCTCGCGGAAGGTGTAGAGAAAGACGGTGAGCGCGCCAATGTCCATGGCATGCGTGCCCAGCCAGATAAGGTGCGAATTGAGGCGGCTCAACTCGGCCAGCAGGACCCGCAGCCACTGGGCTTTCCCGGGAATTTCGAGAGCGAGGAGCTTTTCGACGGCCAGGCAATAACACAGGTTGTTGGCCAAAGGGTCCAGGTAGTTGACGCGGTCGGTCAGCGGCACCACCTGCTGGTAGAACTTGGCCTCGCAGGTCTTCTCGATGCCGGTGTGCAGATAGCCGATTTCAGGGTAGATGCGGACAATAATCTCGCCGTCGATCTCCAGCACCAGGCGCAGAACGCCATGCGTGGCGGGGTGCTGCGGCCCCATATTGATGACCATGTGCTGGTCTTTGGCGCCTTCAGCCAGCGGGGCTCCGAGGATGGGCGTGCCGGCAACGTCGGTCATCTAGCGGTACCCCTCCACCGGATAGTCCTTGCGCAAGGGATGGCCCTGCCAATCGTCGGGCATCAGGATGCGGCGCAGGTTGGGATGCTCCTCGAAGCGCACGCCGAACAGGTCGAAGACCTCGCGCTCGTAAAAGTTGGCCGCAGGCCACACCGGAGTGATGGATTCGACGGCGGGGCTTGCCTCCTCCAGCAACACCCGCAGCCGGATGCGCTCTTTATAGGAATGCGACAGGATGTGGTAGCTCAACTGGAAGCGGGGCGAAGCAGGAAACCAGTCGACAGCCGTCATGTCTTCAAAGAAGTTGTAGCCGGCCGCTTGCACAGAGGCGGCCGCGGCGCGGATCTGTTCGGCCGCGATGGTCAGCGTCAGCTCGTTGCGGTCGAACTTTGCGTCGGTCAGCGCCTCAGGGTTCCAGGCAAGGATGGCTTTGACGGCGGGATGGCCGGGAAGTCCTGCGAGCACTGCCGGCTTGCCGATGAATGTGTTCGCATCGCCCATCCTAGAGGTCCGCCTTGTCCTGGCTCCAGTTCAGGACGCCTTTGCGCACGATGTAGTAAAGTCCCACGGCCACAAAGCCAAGATAGACCACCATTTCCCAGAAGCCGAAGAGCCGGGAGCCGGTGATTCCGTACAGCTTGCGGTAGACCACCGCCCAGGGCATCATGAAGACCGCTTCCACGTCGAACAGGATGAAGAGCACAGCCACCAGATAGAAGCGCACGCTGAACCGCTGGCGTGCGTCGCCGACGGCCACGATTCCGCACTCGTAGGCGGCCAGCTTGGTGACCGAGTTGCGATGCCGGCCGACGAACCAGGAAGCCGCGACCATCCCCAGCCCCAGCAAGAACACGGCAACAATCTGCATCAACAGCGGGAGATACTGCCAGTAGTAAGGAACCATCGCCGCCCAATCCAGAAAAAGCCCAGCAAGATTGCACCCGGATCACCGCGGCCTGCAACGGCTCCGATGGAACAGGATGCTGGTTTGAGATTAGGTTTTCAGCCGCATCCCGTCAAGGCAGACCCGGAGGAGCAGGGTTGGTGAACGCCGGCCGGGAGCGGGACGTACGCAGTGCTGTCAGACAAGACAAAAAGTGATCGGGGAAGGGGCTGAGAGCCTTGCAATGCGGGCTCGACACAAGGGCCGCTGCCCCAAAATGGCTATTCCCTGGTCAAAATGGGCTATTGCCGGGTTCGCCGTTGGCGCATATTAATCTTCTAAGACGTTCCTCCGGGTATCGATCCTGTTTGTTCTGTTTTCCTATCCGTACCCGCAGGATTTGGTATTGGCGAGTTCGGGATGTGCAGTGTGAGCTAAACCAGTTCAATTCCCGAAACAGAAAAGCAATACTTGGTAGTACCGAGTCGGTACACGTTACATGCGTAATCTGAATAAAGCACCGAAGTGGTCGAAGAACCGGGTGAGGATCAAAACATGGCGGCTTCTATAACCACTGACTTCACGATTCCGATTTCTGCTCCGGTCGCCGCGGCTGTCCGTGTGCGCCCCAACCGGCGCCGCCGCATCACCCCCGAAGCAGGGCATGCCCTGGAGATCCTGGGCCACGCGATCGAATACCTCACCGACGAGTTCGTGCATCGCAGCGTGGAGCCTACCGCCAACGACGCGCAACTGAAAGCCGTGCAATTGCTTATGGCGCTCAATCGCCAGGTATATTTCGAGTGCCCGGAAGTGCCGACCTTTGGCGAGCGTTGGCGCGCGTTGCTGCATCTTCTCGCCGCATAGCCCTCCCGCAGGGGCGGCGCACAAACTCCGTTGCCTTGCAACCCATGGCGCTCCGGTCAAATGAGCCCCATGGCGCATCTTGCCGCGAAGGACCCCCTCATCCTGCAAACTGAAAACCCCGGCAAAGAGCAGATGCTGCCCTGGGGCCGTGATTGTCCTCGAAATTAACTCCGGCCCGAGTTTTCGGCTGCCTTGGCGCGGTCAGGATTCCGGCCTTGGCCTCAGGCTCATCAGGGCGCCAAAGGGGCAGTTCCGGAGAGTGGGTTGCAGATTGACCGGCGCGCTGAATAGCTGCTTCTCCCCTACTGTCCCAGGACCAGCACCGCCAGCAACACCAGCCACGCCAGACCCATGGTGTGCCAGTACCACGCGGTTGCGTCCACGGCGATCTGGCGGAACTCGACGCGCTTGAGCCAGCCCAGAACGCTCAGGCACAGTATCAGGGCCAGCACGCCGAGCAGCAGATGGGCGGCGTGCAGGCCGGTGATGACATAGAAGAAGTAGCTTGCCGGCGTCGACCAGCGATCGAAAGCGAAGCCCTGCGCCGTCAATTGCCTCCAGGCCATCGCCTGACCGGTGAGAAACAGCACACCAAAGAGAAGCGTGGCCCCCACCCAGGGGAGTGTGCGGCGAAGAGCGGGCTGGCCCAGGCCGAGCCACTCTTCCAGCACGTCGATTTCGCGGAAGATGTTCTGCCGGGCCCGTTCCATCGTCAGGCTGCTGAGGAGCAGCATGGCGGTATTCAGATAGAGGATGGGCGGCAGCAGAACGGGGCGCCAGTCGCCGAACAGCTCGTGCGTCCGCGGATCCATGCGCATGCCCGCCTGGCGCGCGAAGAAGAACAGGACCAGGACGGCAAAGAACAGCATGTCGGCCGCCAGAGCCGAAAACACGAAGAACCGAATGCGGTTCAGAAGCTCGCGTGGACCCCGGCGCTGATTCTTCCAGTCGTCGTCCCCTCCGCCGCCACCGCCGCCGGTGGGCCGCCGGTCCACAGGCGGTTTGCCGCCGATTCCCGGATCTTTCCGCTCGGTTTCCGCTGGGGTGTGCGTAAACATGGACGGCATACTGGGCCTCGTGAGGATGAGATTACTCTCACTTTGGGTTGGACGCACCCAGAATCGAAGGGGAAGGGTTCATTTTTGCGGCAACAGTTCCATCCAGGGAGGTCCGGGACCCGGATTCGAGCGCTGCCGGTCATTTTGAACGTGCCGCGGTCACGGTTTGGACAAAAAGCCGGTGCACGCGGCGGTCGGCGGAGAGTTCGGGGTGAAACGTGGCCGCCAGGACCGCCCCCTGCCGCACCAGCGCCGGGAACCCATCGCGGAGGGCCAGCACCTCAACGCCGGCGCCGGTCTCGACGATGCGCGGGGCGCGGATGAAGACCATCTCCAGAGGGCCGCCGGGAAGAGCCGTTTCGGCTGTCAGGATGGTGGAGTCGATTTGGCGGCCATAGGCGTTGCGCTCGACCACGACGTCCAATACGCCCAGGCTGCGCTGCGCTGGGTTGCGGACTTCGCGCGCCAGAAGGATGGCCCCGGCACAAGTGCCGAAGACCGGCTTGCGGACACAGAACTCCTCCAGAACTTCAAAAAAACGGCGTTTCTCAAGGAATCGGAGCATGGTGGTCGATTCGCCGCCAGGCAGGATCAGCCCATCGAGATCTGCCAGTTCGTCCGGCTTGCGCACCGCGCAAGGCTCGGCCCCGGCCTCGGCCAGGGCCTCGGCGTGAGCGGCGTAGTCGCCTTGAATCGCCAGTACGCCGATGCGGGGATGCGTGGGTTCATCAATCAAGAGGTTCTCCTGGAGTTGCGGGGAAGGGATTGAATACTTCTACCCCCAGACCCACAAAATCCTCGACGTTGCGGGTGACGACGATCAGGCGATGGATGCGGGCGGTTGCGGCAATCAGGCCATCCTCCCACTTCGGATTGGAGCGGCCCTTCATTAACCTGGCCCATTCTCTAAAGATGTGTTCTCCCGCAGGGAGGATTTCGAAAACAGAAGCAAGGCGGTCAATCCATCCGCTGACCTCTTCGGCCTTCTGCCGATCCTGCCGCCGGTTGATCTCCACACCCTTCTGCAATTCCCCCAACGTGACGGCCGCGAGGAACAGAGCGTTCTTATCGACGGAGCGAATCCACCCTAGAACGGCAGGATGGGGGCGCGGCTTGCGCGTCTCCGAGACGACGTTGGTGTCGAGCAGGTACATGGCCTTACTCGAACTCAACTGGAGGGCGGCTTGGGTCCTCTCCACGTGGAGGCACGATGTCCTCGAATCGTGGGCCGCCGGGGTCAAGCAAAATGTCCTTGAGCGAAGGCCGTGCTCCAGCCTTCAGGCGCTTCCATTCATCGATAGACACAAGGACCGCGGTTTCCACTCCGCGCCGGGTCACAACCTGTGGACCTTCTTTGAGCGTTGCATCGAGGAACTCGCTGAATCGGGCTTTTGCGTCGTAAACCTGCCAGGCCATTGGGGGTTTCCTCGCATATAGTCATATCACTAGCCCGCATTTCTCACAAGCGAGATGCCGGTCGGGATTCTTGGATTTGGAAAAGGCTTGGAAAGGCCGTCTTTTCATGGCATAACTGCGTTATCGGGACGTAGTTTCTGCCGTGCGGAGGCGGCCTTTCTGATGACAGAGTGTAAACAAGAAACGTTCATATTTACAGCCCATTTTTCGCGCCGCGTGGAAGCAGGGTTTACCACCGGCCAAGTGTCCAGCGACGGCGGGGCGCTGTTGCTGCGCGAGGTGGACGGCAAGATCAACCTGCTGGGGCGGCTGGCGGGCTGCTTCAGCGACGGCCGACCTGCTGGGGCGGCTGGCGGGCTGCTTCAGCGACGGCCGCTCGCCGCTGCTGGTCAAGCATCAACTGCCCGAGATGCTGGCGCAGCGCATCTACGGGCTGGCGCTGGGCTACGAAGACCTCAACGATCATGAGCAGTTGCGCTCGGACCCGCTGCTGGCCCTGCTCAGCGGCAAGCGCGATGTGGATGAACCTCTGGCCGGCAAGCCGGGGTCCCCACGGACGGGTCTTCGTCCGTGGGGTGGAAGAGCACGCTGAACCGGCTGGAACTGGTTGGCCGCACCGCTCGCTATCACAAGATCGGCTACTCGGCCGAGTCTCTGGACCGCCCGCTGGGCGACCTGTTTCTGGAGTCGCACGCTACCCGTCCGGAGGAGATGCCGCCGAAGCGGTCGAGGAAGTAAGTCGTACCCAGAGGGTCCCCGGTAACTCAGGTGCGCCAGCGCTGGCCCGACCCAGAGGGTCCCCCGCACGGATCGTGTTGAGGGCCGACTCCGGGGTCCCCACGGACAGGTCTTCGTCCGTGGGGTGGGACTCCGGCTTCTGCCGCGAGCAACTGATGG
>JBEKZJ010000105.1:0-16842 GCA_049509995.1 Occallatibacter sp.
CGCAGAAGCTGCAGCGCATTATCGAAGCGACCAAGGAATATCAGGCGGCGCACCCCCGCAAACCGAGGCAGCGCCGCCGCAGGCATAATACTATAAATAACTAACCGGACGATGTACTAGGGAGCAGGGAATAGGGAGCAGCGGGTCGGCAGGTTGGGGCGTTAGCGAGTTAGCGCTCCGCTACGTGGGGGTAGCAAGTCAGCGAGTTGGCGGGCCAGCGGGTCAGCAAGTCAGCGGTGGATGGGGGGCTAATTCTCGGGTGAAGGTTCGGCGGATGGCGTGGGGACGCGGGCCTGGCCGAGGTGTTTTACGAATTCATAGAGGACCTCTGGGCCGGCGCCGGCGACTGCGTTTCCGGGATGGGCGCCGGCTTTCATCCAGGCAAAGAGGAAGAGAAGCGGTATCCAGCCGCGAGAGTCGTTTTCGAGCTCGGCGCCGATGCGATTGAGGACGCGGGAAAGATTGAGCGGCAGGTGAACGGGGGCAGTTTGGAGGGTGGCTGGGTCGAAGCAGTGCTGGGGCGGAGAGGTGACGAGGTATTCGCGGCAGATGAGTGGGCGGATGGGATGAATGGAGCAGGACTCATCCTCGAGGAAGGGACAGGGGATGCGCTGGTAAAGGTATTCGAGGGCCAGTTGGCGGGCGGAATCGGTTTCGGCGAGCCAGTCTTCGTTGACCATGCGGTCGATCAGGCCGGAAGCGGAGAGCTTGAGGAGGGCCTGATGGAAGCGTTGGGCGAGTTCCTGCTGGCGGGATTCGGGAAGGGTGCGAATCCAGGCGGTGAGGGCCTCGGCCTCAAAGATGCTGAGGGGTACCATCTGGCGGCAGCATGCGCCGCAGCCGGCGCGGCAGGAGATGGTGCGGCCGACCTCGCTCAACTGGGAGGCGACACCGGCGATGAGGGAGTCGTCAAGGGCCTGAAGGACCGGCAGGATCTGGGTGAGGTTGGTTTGGCCGGCAGGGACGACCGCGACGGCGGAGAATTTGTCGTCGCCGATGCCGACGGTGAATTCGACGGAGACGGTTTCCTGATTCATCGGGGGTTGCTCGGCCATAGAGAGCATTGTAGCGAAGCTGCGGGCGCGCGGTGTGAGAGACAGTTGTCAGTTTTGGGTGGTGAGGGACCAGGGACTAGGGACTAGGGAACAGGGAGCAGGGACCAGGGAACAGCCCTACTCAGTGGACGGCGAGGGGACGCTGGCATGGCTTAGGCGCTTTATAAAATCGTAGAGGATATGTGGACCTTCGCCGGAGACGGCGTCTCCAGGGTGGGCGCCTGCTTTCATCCAGGCAAAGAGGAAGACCAGCGGGATCCAGCCGCGCCGATCATGTTCGACTTCGGCGCCGATGCCATGGAGGATGCGGGAAAACTTGAGCGGCAGGTGCACGATATCGGTCTGAAGGTTCGCCGGATCGAAGCAGTGCTGCGGCGGCGAGATGACGAGATACTCGCGGCAGACGAGCGGGCGCATGGGGTAAATGGAGCAGGACTCGTCCACGAGAAAAGGACAGGGGACGCGTTGGTAAAAGTAATCGAACGCCAGTTGGCGAGCGGATTCGGTGTCGGCGAGCCAGTCTTCTTTGACGATGCGGTCGATGAGACCGGCGGCGGCGAGCTTAAGGAGAGCCTGGTGGAAGCGTTGGGCGAGTTCCTGCTGTTGGGATTCGGGGAGGGCTCGAATCCAGGCGGCGAGGGACTCGGCCTCGAAGATGCTGAGAGCGACCAGTTGGCGGCAACAGGCGCCGCAGCCAGCCTTGCAGGAGACGGCACGGCCGGCCTGGGCTAACTGAGCAGTGACGCCGTCGATGAATGAGCTGTCAAGCGCCTGCAGGATGGGCAGGATCCGGGTGAGGTTGGTTTGGCCGGCAGGGACCGTGGTGGTGGCGGTGAATTTGCCATCGCCAATGCCGACGGTGAACTCGACTGATACGGTTTCCTGAGGCATGGAGGATTGCTCGGCCATAGAAACAGAATTGTAGCGAAACCGCGGGCGGAGCGTCCGAGGGTGAGTGTGACGGGATTGCCCCGGTATGTTCAAGGCGGGTCGGGGCAGGCGGAGATTACTGCTGGGTCGGCGGCGCGGCGGGGTCCGGCGAAGCGCCTGATTCTGGCGGGGCGCCGGGTTTGGCGGGCGGGGTCAGGACGAAGCCTTTGCGGACGAGGGCGAAGCCTTGCTGGGGGAGTTCGGCCTGGAGGAGCTGGTTTTCGGGGCCGGAAAAGAGGTCAGTTGTGGCGCCGGCGATGGTGGCGACGAGGTGGTGGACGGAAATGGGCTTGCCGTTGAGGGCGCCTTGCTCGTCGGCATAGGTGGCGAGCTGGATGGGGGTGATGGAGCCGGCCTGTTTGGGGATGATGGCCCAGAGGCCGCTGTTGTTGTGGGTGACGCCAAGGGCGAGGAGGGTTTCAAGAGCGCCAGGGTCGAAGTCGAGAAGGAAGACGGCGGCGGGGTGGAAGGGGAGCCGGGTGGTGGAGCTGCGACCGTTGGCGGAGATGTTGAGGAGGAACTGGGCGGCGTCAGGGGCGGCGGTGACGTAGACGGCGGAGTTGTTGACGGTGGCGCTCAACTGGACGTGGCGGAGGTGGTTGGCCGGAGAGAGCAGCTCAGTTTTGGAGAGGGCGTAGTCAAGGCCCTGCATGGCGATGCGGACGACGGAGGTGGAGCTGTAGCCGTGGGGGGTGGAGACGAAGTTGAAGTTGGCGGTGCCGACGGGCTGGCCGTGCTGGGCGATGATGAAGCTGCCGGGTTGGGCGAAGGCGGGGACGGCAGCCATGGCAAGAAGGACTGCGACCAAGGGAAAAAGGGCAAATCTGCACAACCGTATCTGCTTCATCACTACTGGATTAGACACGAGAATTCGGAAATGGTTGTACAAAAGACAGGGAACAGGGGACGGGGATCAGTTGTCAGGGGTCAGTGACCTGTCATCTGCCATCTGCTCCCTATTTCCTGTTTCCTATCCCGAATTCCCTGTCTTGCCCTTCCGGGTTACACTTCCATTAGCTCTCAAGCAAAGGCAAAACTCATGCGGACTCATACGTTCCTGCGTTCCACGCTCCTGCTCCTCGCCATCTCCTCGCCGGCCCTCGTTCGCGCGCAGTTCCAGCCGCCCACCGACGAAGAGCTCAAGATGACCGCCGATCCCAAAGCCCCGGGAGCCGCCGCCGTCTACCTTTACCGCGAGGAGACAACCGACGATTCGCTCCATTTCCAGACCTACTACGAGCGCATCAAGGTTCTAACCGAGAAGGGTGAAGAGCAGGCGACGATTCGCATCCCCTACGAGCCCGGAGAGTTCAAGGTGAACGACATCAAGGGCCGCACCATCCATTCCGATGGAACCATCATCCCCCTCACCACCAAGCCAAGCGACCTGATGGACTTCAAGACCAAAGCCCGCCAGGTGAATCAGATGGTCTTCACTCTTCCCAGCGTCGAAGTCGGCAGCATCATCGAATATCGTCTTCAGATCGACTACAGCGACACCATCGTCTCGTCCCCTACTTGGGAACTCCAGCAACCCTTCTTCGTCCACAAGGCCCACTACTTTTTCAATCCCGAGAGCAGCGGCGGGCATTACATTACCAACAACCGGGGTCAGACTCTCGATCGGATCATGTGGATCACCAGCGGAGTCCCAGCCGAAACGGTGGTTCATGACGGTAGGGGACGCTACACCGTCGATGTTGCCGATATCCCGGCCACTCCCAGCGATGACTGGATGCCGCCCCTCAACACCCTGAAGTGGCGCGTCGAGTTTTACTACACCTACGCCCACTCCGGCGTTGATTTCTGGGATTCTGAGGGCAAGCGCTGGGCCAAGGAAGCCGAACACTTCACCAACCCTTCCGGCCAGCTGAAGAATGCCGCCTCTCAGATCGTCTCTCCCGCGGATTCCGATGAACAGAGGGCTCGCAAAATCTATGCCGCGGTCATGAAGCTCGATAACACCCGGTTTACTCGCAGAAAATCGGAGGCCGAGCGCAAAGCCGAGAAGCTGAAGGTCATCAAAGATGCCGAGGACGTGTGGAAGCAGCAGAGCGGCTCGGACGACGAGATCACGCTCCTCTATGTTGCCTTGGCCCGTGCAGCAGGATTGAAGGTTTGGCCCATGCAGGTCACCGACCGCGGCCGCGCCATCTTCGATCCCCGTTTTTTGAGCGTCAGCCAGTTAGACGACTACATCGCAATTGTCGAGATTGACGGTAAAGAGGTCTACGTCGACCCGGGTCAGAGAATGTGCCCCTTCGGTACCTTGAATTGGAAGCACGCTCTCGCCTCCGGATTCCGGCTTACAGAAAAGGGCGCCACCCTTGCAACAACTCCCGCCGGGACTTACAAGAATGCGGTTGCCCAGCGCATCGCAGATCTCACCACCGATCCCTCAGGAGCAGTCAATGGAACCGTTCGCATTGTGATGATTGGCCCCGACGCCGTCCACTGGCGGCAACTTACTCTCGAAAACGATCAGGAAGAGGTCAAGAAGCAATTCAACGAATCCATGCAGGACCAATTTCCCGACGGCGTTCAGGCCGACTTCGACCACTTCCTCGGCCTCGATGATTACGAAGTCAATCTCGTCGGCGTCATCAAGGTAAACGGCAACATCGGCACCGCAACGGGCAAGCACTTCTTCCTGCCCGGCCTCTTCTTTGAATCGCGCGCCAAACACCCCTTCGTCGCGCAAGACAAGCGTCTTACTCCGGTCGATGTTCGCTACGCCAAGTTGGAACAGGATGACGTCACGTATCACCTGCCGCCCGGGTTCAACGTCGAAAGCGCGCCGCAAACCGCCAATGCCGCATGGCCAGATCACGCCCTGCTCAAAATAGGCTCTCAATCAACAGCAGACAGTGTCAGAGTCGTGCGGACCCTGGCCTACAACTTCACACTGCTTGACCCCAAGGACTACCAGAACCTCCATGACTTCTACCAGAAGGTAGCCACCGCCGATCAACAGCAACTCGTCCTCACACGCGCACCCGTCGCAAAAGGAAACTGATCATGCGGAATCCGCTTTCTTCTAAGTCTCTTCCCGCCCGCCTTCTCGTGGCTGCTCTCCTTGTCTATGCCTGCAGGACAGGCCATGCCGGCCTCTTCGGCAAGTCCCAGACCCCGCCCCAGTGGGGCCTCGACGCTGCAAAAACGCACACCCCGGATTACGCCAAGGACGCCGCCGCCGTCATCCTCTTCGATGAGTACGTCGAAACCGTTGATGCCAGTGACCGCGCCGTCGAGCGCGAGCGCGAGGCCATTCGCATCCTCAAGCCGCAGGGCCGTGGCAATACCTGTGAGGTCAACTACGACGTGGACGAGAAGATCAACTACTTCCGCGTCTGGACCATCGCTGCCGACGAAAAGCAGTACCAGGCCCAGGACACCGATTTCACCGAAGAAGGCGACACCAGCGTCCCCATCATGCTCTCCACCCGCAAATATCGCATCGCCCACCCTCCCGCGGTCGATGTGGGCGCCACCATCATCTGCGAATCTGAGGAACTCATGGAGCCCTATCTCCAGGAGAAGGTCTGGTCCATCCAGAACGGCATTCCCATAGCCTTCCAGGCTCTCGAAATCGACCTGCCACCGGGCCGCGCGCACACCCAGTCCTGGCACAACTTCAAGCCCCTCCAACCCGTCGAAGTAACTCCCAACCACTGGCGCTGGGAGCTCAAGGACATGCCCGCGCTTACACTCCGCGACATTCCCTCCCGCCCGGAGTGGGCCGCCATCGCTGCCCGCATGTCCGTCCAATGGGGCGATGCCGCCGTCGAGGGAAATGACAACCAGTGGCGCGCCATCGGCCAGTGGGTCACCACCCTTGAAGCGGACCGCCCTGCACCTTCCCCCGAAATCACCGCCCAGGTGCAGACTCTGATCGCCGATGCCCCCGACTTCTACGCCAAACTCACCCGCATTACCGATTTCATTCAGAAAAACATCCGCTATTTTGTCGTCCTCCGTGGCATCGGCGGCCTGCAGGCAAATCACGCCGCCGACATCTTCCACAACAAATACGGCGACTGCAAAGACAAGACCACCCTGCTCATCTCCATGCTTCAGGTGGCCGGCATACATGCCTTCTACGTCCCCGTGGACGACCGCCGCGGCATTGTCGACCCCGCCGATCCATCCCTCTACGGCAACCACATGATTACCGCCATCGAGGTTCCTGCGGACGTCCAGGACCCGCGCCTCATGGCCATCGTCAAAGCCAAAGACGGAAAGCGCTACCTCAACTTCGATCCCACTGACGAGCGCACCCCGGTCGGAAATCTGCGCTCCGCCCTGCAAGACAGCTACGGCGCCCTCGCCGCTGGTCCCGCCAGCCAGATCATCGCCCTCCCCGTGCTCGCACCCGACGCCAACGGCACTGAACGCAAAGGCGACTTCACCATCTCGCCCGACGGCACCTTGACCGGCTCCGTCGATACCTCCCACTCCGGTCCGCAAGGGGCGGAAGTGCGCCTGCTCCTCAAATACTCCGATGAAAAGGAGCGCCGCGAGTCTTTGGAGACAGCCGTCGCCCACGACCTGCCCGGTGTCGTGCTCAACTCCTTCCAGTTCGTCCAGCCCGCCGCCCTCGACAAGCCGCTTGAACTCCACTACAAGCTCACCGCCGCTTAGTACGCCCATCAGGCCGGTTCGCTCCTCCTGGTACGCCCTCGCGTTGTCGGCTCCCACGTTTTACCCTTCGACGACAAGCCCCGCACCGTCCCCATCGACCTCACCGCCACCGGCCGCTGGCACGATTCCTACGACATCGCCATTCCCCCCGGTTACGTCGTCGATGAAACCCCCGACCCCGTTGACGTCGATGTCGATTTCGCCAGCTACCACTCCACCATCACGGCAAAGGACAACCACCTCCACTACGAGCGCGAATACGTCGTCCGCCAGGTCCAGATTCCACCCGACAAGGCTACCTCCTTCCGCAAGCTTGAAAGCGCCATCCTCTCCGACGAAAAAGGCACCGCCGTCCTCAAAAAGCAGTAGAACAATCCGCCTTTCGACCCCCACCCAGCCGCGTACCCCTTCGCCGGGTTCCTTGCGGCTAAAGCGTGGGATAGATCCGCCTATTTATTGCCTTCAAATGTCCTCTAAAGTCCTTTAAAGATCTCTTGGGCGCCTGACCTTTGCATCCCCAGCCCCTCCCGCTCATCCATTCACTCATGAGCCATCCTCTTTTTTCCCCCTTTCAGCTTCGCTCCGTCGCCTTCCCCAACCGCATCGGCGTCTCCCCCATGTGCCAATACTCCTCGCAGGACGGCTTCGCCTCTGATTGGCATCTCGTCCACCTCGGCGCCCGCGCCCAGGGTGGCGCCGCCCTGGTCATACTGGAAGCCTCCGCCGTCACCCCCGAAGGCCGCATCTCCTCCGGCGATCTCGGCATCTGGAAGGACGCACACATCCCCGCCCTCGAGCGCATTGTCAGCTTCATCCACTCCCAGGGCGCCCGTGCCGGCATTCAACTGGCCCACGCCGGCCGCAAAGGCAGCATGACCCCGCCCTTCACCGGCGAGCGCCTGCTTCTCCCCGCCGAAGGCGGATGGCAGCCGGTTGCGCCCAGCCCCCTGGCGTTTTCCCCCACCTACGCCGTCCCCCAACCCCTCGACCAGGCCGGCATCGACGCCACCATCGAAGCCTTTCGCCAGGCCGCCCGCCGTGCCCTCGCAGCCGGCTTCGACTTGGTCGAAATACACGCCGCCCACGGCTACCTGCTCCACCAGTTCCTCTCCCCGCTTGCCAACCACCGCACCGATGCCTACGGCGGCAGTTTTGAAAACCGCACCCGCCTGGTCCTCGAGGTCGTCGATGCCGTGCGCGCAGAGTGGCCTGCCCACCTGCCCCTCCTCGTCCGCATCTCCGCCACCGACTGGGCCGAAGGCGGTTGGAACATCGAAGAATCCGTGCAACTCGCCCATCTCTTCCGCAGCCATGGCGTCGATCTGGTCGATGTTTCCTCCGGCGGCCAGGTCCCCAACGCCCAGATCCCCGTCGCCCCCGGCTTCCAGGTCGAGTTTGCCGCCAGAATCCGCCGCGAGGCCGCCATCCCCACGGCCGCGGTCGGCCTCATCACCGATCCAGCCCAGGCCAACGCCGTTGTTGCCCAGGGCCACGCCGACCTCGTCTTCCTGGCCCGCGGGCTGCTCCGTGATCCCTACTGGCCGCTCCACGCCGCAGCCGCCCTCGGCCAGTCCGTCAGTTGGCCGCCCCAGTACCTCCGCGTCGCGCCCCGCCACTCCCCCGCGCGTACCCCCGTCACCCGACCCGAAAGCGAATAAACAAAACAGCACACGCGAAGCCCGATTCCACCACCGGCAGGGTACGGGCTGGAAGCCTGGGCCCTCTCGCCCCGCTCCACGTTGCATTTCCAGGCAACTATCCAACCATTTCTCCGATTTTGCTTCACAAAGAGTGCAAGTCGTGGCCTATACTGCGTTTAGAGCGAGGCTTCCACCCCGATTCCGGTGCCCCTCCTCATCGTCTCCATGGTCACACAGCTCTCTCACAACCGCGCCTCCAACACGCCCGCGATCCCCGACCGTCTCTACTTCAAAATTGGCGACGTCGCCCGCATCTGCGGCCTCGAGACCTACGTCCTGCGCTTTTGGGAGACCCAGTTTCCCCACCTCAAACCCAACAAGAGCGGAACCGGCCAGCGCCTTTACCGCCGCCGCGATGTCGAACTGGTTCTCGAGATCAAGCGCCTGGTCCACGCCGAGGGATACACGCTCGCCGGTGCCCGTCAGGCTCTTGACCAGCTCCACCGTCGCCCCACACCCCAGCAAGACCCTAGACAGGAACCCCCACCCGGCTCTCAGTCCCGCCTGTCGCTCTTGGCCGCCGACTCCGGCCAGAGCCTCGATGCCGTCGCCGCAACCATCGGCCACGCCCGCGCCGAACTGCGCGAGATTGCCAGTCTGCTGGCCGCGCCGGTTCCACGCCCGGCGCGCCGCCGCACCCATCTGGCCGCCGTGCCCAACCTTTCCGATTCGCTCTTCCCCTCTTAGAACCTGCTCGCAAGCAGCTGTTTCCGGCGGTTGTTGCCCCGGCCTCGGCCACCGTCTCGCACCCAACGGCCTTCGTCAATCCCCGCCAGGCATCGTCGCGCAAACACTCTCCATCCCCACCCGTGTCCAGGGCTGAATCCGGTTTTCGTCGGGCGCGGATCCTTTGTCCTTCAACTAATGGTCGGCTGATAGCCAACTTCTGTGCTAATTTAAAGTGTCTCTTCACTGTTTGGAACTCCGGTACAGGAAGGCTTCTTCCCCTGGGCCCGAGTACCTGTTCCTCCCTCAATCTTGGAGCCAGGATGACTATGAAATGCCGTTTTTGCGATTCGGTCAAATTGCGGATCTCCCGGTTTCACGCGTCGGACATCAAGCAATTGATGCTCTTTCGATACCCCGTGCGCTGCCGCGGGTGCCTTGAACGCTATTATGTGCGGATTCCGCAGGCTTTCGAGATTCGCCGGGCCTCGAAACTTCGCCATCGGGAAGATAGAACCCGGAGAACAAGCAGCTAAAGTTCATCGCAAGGGCGCCTATAATCGCCATTGCACTTTGGGATTGACTTTGAATGAATCGAGGATGGTGCTGCATCTCAAGGATTCTGCCTTGGACTGCCGTGCTAAGACATAAGTCCTTTAATGCTGAGCCATAAATATTCTATAAACAAAGATTCCGCCCTGCCCCAATGCACTCAGCTGGCGCATAACTCGCTTCCTCACGCAATGCAAGGTGGGCTCCAAAATGCACCTGCATTTCATTGTCGCAATGTGGGGTAAATGGTCGGCGCTAGAGGACGATTTTAGAACTTTTCCGCTCCGCCCCGGAACTTTCGAGGCCCCAGAGTGCGCTCAAGCCTGAAGCTGGCGGTGGATAATCGTTCATGCCTCTTCCGGATTGACAAAGGGAATTCAGGAGAAGGGCACGGGTTGCTTTTGCCGGGGGTCAACGGCCAGTACAGGGGTTATGCTGCTGAGGATCTTTTCAGACGGTAGGAACTTGGCAATGAGCGAGAACAGGATCTGCCGGCTGAAGGGTGTGGGTAGGAAGGCGTTACCGCCTGCCTCGAAAACTTGGTTGGCGTTCGTTCGGTACTCCCTTCCAGCGAACACGAGGATGGGTGTACGTGTGAATTCCGGGAATCTGCGTAACGTTTGGACTAGCTCGATGGCGGTGCCAGCCGGGAGGCAGAGATTCAACATGATCAGATGTGGTTGATGTTTACGAGCCTGCTCAATAAGGCTTACCCCGTCGACCGCCAAGAACGTGGTGTACCCTGCGGTTGAGAGCAGGACGTCCAGCCCATTGCGTACGACTTCATCATTGTCAGCAACCAGTATTCGCTGATTCACGTCGGCCTCCTATCGATGGCTTAATGCAGTCATCGGCGGGAAAGGTGGCCTAGAATAGGACATATTTTCATTATTTTGAGGGCTTAACGTTGGTTCTTTCTAAAGTCTGGGTTAGAAATAGGGCGAGCTCCGGCGCACTGTTTCCGCGCGAATAGCCGTCGATCCCGAAGTTGAGGACGCCTTGGGATTCAGATGCCAAGAACAGCGGATATCATTGCCTGATGGCGGTAAGTTCAAGAACGACGGATGGGTCCGCTTGTAGGCTTGTGAAAACACGACTCTTAATGTAATGGTCGGGACGGGCAGATTTGAACTGCCGACCCCTCGCACCCCAAGCGAGTGCTCTACCAGGCTGAGCCACGTCCTTTTAGAATCAGTAGTTTATGCGGTTTCACTCCAAATTTGAGTACTCGCTTGGAGAAAGCCGATATGGGATTTGCTGAGTTCATGCGCGAACGCCAATTCCTCTCAAACGTCTCACCGTCAACGCTGGAGTGGTACAAGCACAGCTTCAAATGGCTACTGACGGAATCACCCTCACAAGAGGACCTCAAGGCCGCCGTGGTCCGTATGCGCGAAAAGGGACTGAAGGCCACGGGCTGTAATTCGGCCATCCGCGCCATTAACACTTACCTGCATTGGGCCAACGTTGGCTCAGAGGTCAAATGCGGCCCCACATGCAAGCATCCGAAAATCGCTCAACTTAAAGAGCCTCAGCTTGTGTTGCCCACGTTTACGGAGCAACAAATCCGGTTGCTCGTCGCCTGGAAGCCCAATAGCAAATATCAAGAGCGGCTCCATCTGCTCACGTTGTTCCTGCTTGACACCGGCTGCCGCATCTCCGAAGCTCTCACACTGCGGGTCACCGAAATCAACCTTGAGAATCTGCTCGTCACATTGGACGGCAAAGGACGCAAGCAGCGTGTTGTCCCCTTCAGTTTTGAGCTTCGAAAAGCGATGGTGCGGTACTGCAAAGAATCGAATCGTGCGGGAGACCATCTTCTCTTTGCCAACTGCACTCAAACGATCTTGGGGCGAAGGAATGTCTTACGTGACGTGAAACTGCTTTGCAAGAAGCTGGGCTTTACGGCTCCAGGCCGCACCCTCCACGCTTTCCGTCACACATTCGCGGTCAACTATCTCCGGCGCGGCGGCAGCGTGTTCCATCTGCAAAAGGTGCTTGGGCATTCCACGCTGGAGATGACCCGGCGATATGCAAACCTAGTGACGGCGGATTTACAGGCTGTGCATGAGCGCGTGAGTCTGCTTTCAAGATAGGCCGCTATCCTAAGCCCCGGAACTCCACCACGCCGCTGAATCCGGTTGACCCCGCCCCTGCCAGATTCGCGGGCGCACCGTTTTAGGGGAGCGCCTTGAAGGCACTCACCAAAAACACTATGGTCGCCGCCGTCTCATGCAGAAGATAGACAGCGTAGAAGGGCGGCACAGTCGTGGTTGCTGGTCCTTGGCCATGACCGCCCATCTTGTTCCGAACTGTCGGAATGGCACTCTCCAGAGCCGACCTTACCGTTCCGAGGTGACTTTGCATAAACGCTGGCAAAAGGTTGTTCTTAAGGCAGATGTCTATTAGCTTCTTGGCCGCGTCCGTCTTCTGGTAGCTCCACTTGCGCCGTGCGCATATCGTCTTCATTGTGCTTTCAAATGCCTTGAGGCATTCATTCAGACACTCTTTTTCGTTCCCATCCTGATAGTGCTTGTGCGCTTTTCTGTACTCGTCATTCGCACCCTCAAACCCCTGCTCGCTCAGTAACATCAGCGCTGGCATAACGACGTCGTGATGTAGATGCTCATTGTCCATGCGAATGATTTGTGGCGCGTCTCCAACTACAAATGCGTAGCCGACCCCGTGCTGCAAAAAGCGCCGGTTCAGCTCGTCAACTGCGTCTTCTACGACCCTCATTGCACGCCCGTCCCCGTTCTCCCGCCTTCTATTTACAGCCACATTGGTCAAGCCAACGAACATCATTTCGAGGATGTCCAACGCGTCCTCGGACCCCGCCGATGTGAAGCAGTTCATGATGTCGGCTCTTTCCCGGTGATCATAAAGCCCAAATTCATAAACTCCGAGTTCTTTTGAAATCAGCTCATGGAAGCTCTCGAATACGAACTTTGGAACATTAAAGGGCTCGTAAATCGCGTCGATTGCATCAGACCAGATGCGTGCCGCCTGGACACGCAGCTTGTTCGGTAGCTCGTCATACGTGAATACATCCGCTGCCTTCTTACTTCGTTGCTTCTGGCGATATGAAAACGTCTCGAACATGGACAGCCTCTGTACCAATTCTAGGGCGATTGCGGGTTGTGCAGAAGGCGGGCACTCTTGGAAATCTGGAAAAGACCTCCAAGACATTCCGGGACGTTCGCATCGCTTCAGATGACCAAAAGTACGCGGTCGCGCGAGCACCGGCTTGGCTTGCGCCTACGCATCCCAAGAGCACGGACCCCGTCGTCCCTAAAGCCAGTCTCAGTGTGGAATGGGGGGGTGGGGCGGGGTCAAAAGTTAAAGAGGGTCGCTAGGAGAGCACACCAGTAGTCTTTTCCGTACACAAACGAAAATACTTCCTATTTTCAGCGCGTCAAAATGCCTTTTGATGGGACTTCAAACGGAAAAGAGGGTCGTCATCCGGTCTTAAGCGTTTGAGCTAAAAGTGCTCCGAGAATTTCCGGGAACTCTTGAATGATGCGAAGGCCCGCGTGCTCATTGCATTGCGGGATGTTATTGATAACGGAGCTTGCGGGCTGTGAGCAGTTTGCGCACCAGCGGTCCTCAGTGCGCAAGGGATACCGAACATCAACTGGCATACGATCCTCCCGCACGGATTATAGCGCCGGTTGGCGCAGGGCAACCGGCAATCTCTTCATCCAGGAGGCCCCGCAATCGCGCCCACAGCCCCGTGGACGCATCGGCGGAAAGTGCGGGTGGGTAGCCGCCAGCTTTTCAGCGGCCACGCAATCGCGCCCGTGGAGAGTCCGAGCGGGGGAAGGGTCCTTGAGCGGATTGACGGTGACTTGCGAGTAAGATGGTCGCATGACACTAATAGCGGCATTTCGAGCAGACAAGGGCGGGATACTGCTTTGCGCGGATCGCGAGGAGAACGACGGCTTTTCAAAAAGAGAGGTTGGGAAAATCTCGCGCGTTTCCAATCTCAAGTTTCAGATGTTCATCGCTGGCGCGGGATCGACAGCCATCATCAAGAAAGCGCAAGACGCATGCGAACAGGCCATTTTTGAGGCTGCCGCTGAGGGCATCGATGTTGAATCTCGCCATCAGGAGATTTTGGAAGGCGCTCTTGAATCTACATATTCCCGGTACGTCCGAACCGAGCAAGACGAAATTCGCTTATTGATCGTTGCAGCAGTTGAAAAGGAACCTCGCATTCCTTTTCTCTATCGAACTCAATCGGCGATGCTCCTCCGTGAGGAATTCTATGCGGCAGAAGGCAGCGGTAAGTACATCTCAGATTTTTTGGCAGACAGGCTATACCAGCCTGGGCTTGGAAAAGCTCAGATCCTCCTCCTCGCCTCTTTCATCTTTAGAGAGACAGGAAAAGCGGTTTCAGGAGTCGGACTCGGTGCCGAGATGGTACTGATTTACAACGGGAGCCGAGCAATGGGATTCTATGGGCCGGGCGCAGTGGGAGACCTCCAGGCTGGAATACCCCGTCTTTCGGATTCGGTCTACACGCATTGGAAAGAGAGCGTCAAGCTCCCGGATTGGTGGAGCGAAAACTGAAGTGCGGAATGGCCGCGAATGAATGCTATTGAAAGTGCGGGTGGGGTGGCGGCCCGCTCGTAAGCAGCCGCATACTCTCATCTCGGCCTGATACGGGCATTCTGTGTTCCGTACCCAATCACCTTCCCCCTCACCGTAGGTGGGGGGGATGTGTATTCTCTCTATTTCTCTAAGGGTACGGATACGGGATACGGGGTCCCGCGCCGCCCAAATTGCCATTCCGGTAGTGTCCTGGAATGGGCGCGGCTACCCGGTCAGAGTTACGCCCGTGCCGAGTATGGTGCATTTCGCCGACATTACCCATTTCGCCCCCTTCCGGTGCCCGGCCTTTTTCAGCGCATCCCGTAGCTTGTTGATGCCCATCTTTGGGTCAACCGCTAGCAGCTTCCGAAGCGCATCAAGCGCCGCGTCTTCAGCCTTGCTCTTGAGTGCAGCTTCGGGTTCGGGATCACCGTCCATTGACAGATAGTAGGAACCGGGCGCGGGCTTGAGTTTGAAAGGGTCTGACTCAAAATCGCGCTGTTTTACGTTCCGCATCTTCGACAAGGATTCATAGGGTTTCTTTGGGTCTTCCAGTTCCGTCACCCAACAGGAATCTACGAACGCGGCCAACTCCGAGCTACCGCGCAATCCATCGTCCAGCGACCCGGATGAACCCTTTTTGCTGTGATGCAGAAGAACCACAGTCGCCCCGGCGTTCATAAGACGAAAGACCTTCTGAGCAAACTTCCTCATGTCCTCCGATTTGTTTTCGTCACCTTCGATAAAGCGGGTGATCGTATCCACAATGACAACCGCGCCGGGCAGCTCGCCGCCTAGCTCATCCAACGCCGTTGGTTTCTCGCTCATGGTCTGGACAAAAAGAGTCTTGCCCATGTACTTCCCAAGTCCGATCTGCCTTATCCGCTTGACGAACGACGCCGCGCCCATCTCGGGGCAGAGATAGACAACGCGCTCATGGCCGCCTGATACGTCGAAGTACCCAAAAAGCGGGTCTCCCGTACACAAAGCGTGGGCGATATTCAACGCGATAATGCTTTTCCTTTGTGCAACCGGACCGGCAAGCATGGCGATTGACTTCTTAACGAGAAAGGCGTCAATCAAAAACTCGGGCGGCTTGACGTTTAGATAGGCTTCTTCGGTCATGTACCGCGTCCGCCAGTCCACCGGCTCCGGCGGCGTCTCCGGCTCACCGGCAAGATTGCCGCCAATGAGGACTTGTGGCTCCGGCTCCGGCAAAGCGTACCTTGAGACACTGTCCGCAATGTGCCTCAAATCGGCCTCAGAGACGGGCACAGCGCACACGCGCTCATTGATTGGTACCAACGCCTCAAAGATGGCGTCCGCGTCCAATCCGGAGGTCCGTAGCTTCCCGGCAACGGATGTCAACGCGCTATGACGGCCCGCGCCCTCCGGTATCTGTTGCATTGGCCCTGATTGGACAACGGGCAAGCTAACGGTCCGCAATGCCCGTACCGTATTCGGGATGTCCGCACACTCCCCGCCGCTCAAAGCGGTGTACGCCTCACCGCTGTCCGGGTGGACACTCCCGGCGGCCATGACGTACCCACCCGCCGATTTGATCTGTCCCTCACATCCGTGCCATTTGAACAACCCAACGTCCGGGACCACCCCGGTGAAGTAGAATTGGACGCCCAACTCAGGCCGCCGCCCCGTCCGCACCGCGTAGGTCTGGGGCAACTCCGTTTTCGCAAGGAAGGTGGTTAGGTCCGCTTCGCTGTTGAAGCCGTGGTCCACGTCCAGGACGGCCAAGCCGGACGCGCCGCACGCTATGGCAACGTTGGCGTCCGGGACGTGTCCCCACCATGCCCGGACGGTGCTTTCATCGTTGCTTGCGTCTTTGAATCCGTGGGGCGCAAGGCTGCCCAATGGCCGCTTCCCCTTCGGGATACAAGGAAAGACGAACCAACCGCGTTGAATGCAAGCAAGGGCAATATCAAGGAAGGTCATTCCGTCACCCTGTTCCAAACCAGACGGCGGTACGGCTCGCCGTTGATTGGCTCCGATGCGAGGGAGCAGCCAAGAAGCCGGTTAGCCCTACCCGGACGAACCTTTCCGCTGCTGTCTTCCTTGAACTCGCACAGACCGTTGAATTGCAGATTCAGCACGATGAGCGCACGAGAATACAGTCCGCCGAAATTGTTGGGCAGCGTAAACCGCTTGTGACGTTCCGCCGCACGCTTGATGGACCACCGGGCGTACTCCAACAGGCTGTAGGCTGAGAACCGTTCGGGATTGCGCTCTAGCAGCGTCTTTTGCATGAAGGCGAAAATCTCAGGCTGTGCCTCCACGTGGCGAAGCCAAGCCAGCAATATCGGATGCCGGGGATTGGGCGAATTGTCCACGAAGCCGCGCAACGGAGCAGCAATGGACGCGGCCTCCGCTTCAGTAATCAACCCGTGAAACGTGGCAGGGCGGTCCAATACTGGCACTGGAGGTGGAATCGTTATGACTGTTGGAAATCCTCCTAATCTAATCGGACGCACCAATCCCGCGCCGTTCTTTTCAGGCGGTAGGAATGACGCTGCGCTCACTGTGTTCTTGCCGGGGTAGAGGAAATTTCCGCGTCCCTTGCCCCGCCGCACAATGCGAGTGCCAAGAATGTCATCTGCCGCGCAAGGGCAAAACTGCACCATGCCTTTGATGTCGGGCCACAGAAGAGCGCAAACACGGACTGCAAGCGGCCTCAAATGGTCATCGATTTC
>JBEKZJ010000106.1:0-16553 GCA_049509995.1 Occallatibacter sp.
CACGGTGGAACCAGCCAGCACAGTGCCCGGTGTAGGAGACATCATTGCTGCCGGCACAGCCGGGTTAACCGTAAGTTGGACGGTTGCCGTGGCCGTGGCGTACGCGGTCGTATCGGTGGGAGTGAAGGTGACCGAAAGCGTATGCGTTCCCGCGGGAAGCACTGTGCCCGAGACGGGCGAATAGGCGAAGGTTCCAGCTACCGTTGAGCTGGCATCCAGCTGCGTCCCGCTCAAAGGCGTGCCGTAGGTGATGGGCGCCGGCGTCGCCCAGGTGATCGTCGGAACAGTCAGGACATTCACGGTCTCCGTATCGGTGAACGTAAAGTGCTCGTTATCGACGACGACGGCAGCGTCCAGCCCCGACTCTGTATCGGTAAACGTAAAGTGCTCGTTGTCGACGATGACGGCGGCGTCCAGCCCCGACTCTCTATCGGTAAACGTAAAGGTTTCGATGTCAATCACCACGGCCGGAAAGAAGACGGCCTCTACATCCGTAACGGTGATGGCCTCCGTGTCTGCCGGGTCGATAGGCAATAACGCCCTGGCGCCCGGCACTTGCGCAGACACATGGATCGTGAAGTCGCGGTTGAGACTGGTTCCGTTCGCATCGTGGATTGTGATTTGAAACTCATAGTTACCGGTCGCGGTGGGAACTCCTCCGAAGGCAACCGTGCTCCCCCCGGTCTCCATCGAGAGCCCCGGAGGCATATCGCCGGCCGCGCTCAGACCATACAGTCCCGATCCGCCAATTGCCTGCACGGAGGATTGGTAGGGCACGCCGATCATCGCATCCGGGAAGGCTTTCTGGGCGAAGTCGAGCGGGGCGGACTCGAACTGGTCCGTCTTCGGGGCCGCGGCCGGAAGGCTGCGATTGGAGGGTGCCACCTGGCCGGACGCATGCCCAAAGGCATGGACCAGAAGAGATAGTACAAGCGCAAAGCGGCCGAACCCTCGACCCACTCCACCCGCAAATCTCATCGCTTCCCCCTTTCCTGGCCGGGAATTCCAGACTGCCATCGGTCCCGATTCGCTTTAGGAGAAGGTGAAGGTCACAGTGACCTGGATGATCTGCCCGGAGGTCACAGCGACGGGAGAGGCCAGGATAGCCTGGGTCAGCGGGCCGTACCAGGGCTCCGGCGAGGTCTGGGTCACGCAAGTGGCCGGGCTGATGGTCTCAATGGAACTTGGGTTGACGGTGGTGCTGAAGCCGATATTCGCGCATGTGCTTATGAGCGAGAAGACCTCTCCGATGGTTCCGGTCTGGTTGGCGGTGATGGAGCCGGCGAGCACCATGGAGTAGGGACCTGCAAAGCCCGTTCCGAAGTTGTAGGCGTAGCTGAGCGAGCTCCCGGTGCAGTAGTAGACGCTGCAGTAGCCAAGCGCGGGATACGTATTGAGATTGTGGACGATGCCGCAGAACTGGTAGGTCGCGGTGCAGGCGGAGGTGCCGCTGGCTGCGCCGATGACGAGCATGTAGTCGCCGGGGATCATGTAGCCCGACATTAGGCCGACCAGAAAGCCTTGGCCGTCGGCCTCCAGGGAGTTCTCGAAGTCGCGGTGCTGGGCGAGGGTGCCGTCCGGATTCCTAACATCGATCACCCAGTGGCCATGCAGCGTGACGCCCTGATGCGTGGCATTGTTTCCATTCCCGCCACCCGCCATCTTGGCCCAATTCGCGGAGGCCAAAGCGGCAGGATCGTGGGCCGGCGCGGAAGCCAGGACTCCCCCGACAATGGGCGCACCTGTGGCGGACAAGCCACGCGGCGGGGCAGCGGGAACACCGGACTGTCCCATGGCGGTTAGGCTGAACGCAAGGCCGAGCGCGGCAACCAGGGCTGCGGCTAGGAAGCGGTACTGACGGGAGAGAACAACTGAATTCGAGATCATCGCTGACTCCTCTGGAAGTTGGAATCTGTCGCCCGGTCCGTTAAAGCAACGAGCCGAATGGAGAGGCATTGGTGGGATGCCGACAAGAATACTGCATCACGAGTTGCATAAATATCTTGAATGCATGACAAGTTTGGGGAGCGGGAACACATATCTATGCTCATAACTAACCAGCGCCGAACCAAAGACAGGCCAAGGGGAGGCCAAAGGCGGGAATTTGAGAGGAGCCTCTGGGAAACAGGTCGCGGATAGCGTGTAGGTACGCTAAATCATTTCCGAGCCGGGATGCAAGAGAAAAATTTGTCTAGTCCAAGGTGCGCCTGCAGGGGTTTGGAATGCTGGAGATTGAACGCCAGCCTGCAGCAATCAAAGAAGTTGAGCCTGGAGGGGATTGGCCGGTTGGTCGCAGGGCGCCCCAAGACATGGGGGCACAAAGTCTGGTTTTTGAAAACTGAACGCTTCCCTGCTCTTTAGTGCATTCCGGCGGCGCCGGCGGGGGCTTGGCCGGGTTTGTTCTTGCTGAGCAGGAAGGCGAGCACGACGAGGCCGACGGACATCCAGGAGAGCTCCATGTAGACGTCCTGGTAGCCCTGCATCTGGGCTTGCATGTTGAGCTGGTTGTAAATGTTGGCCAGGGCCATGCCTTTGCCGTTGGGCGAGCCGAAGGCGGAGCCGAAAAAGCCGGTGAGTGCCTGGGTCTGCTGCTGGAAGGCAATGGAGGCCGAGGTCATGGTGTTCTGGAGGTGCTGCTGGTGCCAGGTGGCGCGGCTGGTGACCTGGGAGTTGGTGAGGGCGATGAGGATGCTGCCGCCGATGTTGCGGACGAAGTTGATGAGGCCGGCGACCTGGTTGCTCTGCTCCCTGGGCATGCCGACATAGGCGGCGGTGGTGATGGAGATGAAGCAGAAGGGGATGGGGAGCATCTGGATGACACGCAGCCAGGAGGCGGAGGCAAAGGTCATGTCGAGGGTGGTGACCATGGCCGCATAACGGAACGAGACGACAAAGAGGATGAAACCCACCACCGTCAGCCAGCGGGCGGAGACCTTTCCGGTGGCGTAGCCTGCCATGGGCATGACGAAGAGCAGGGCGACGCCGCCGGCGGTGAGAGCGAGGCCGGCGGTGGTGGCTGTCCAGCCGAGCAGTTGCTGCATGAACTGGGGCTGGAGGACGGTGTTGGCGTTGAGCACGCCGCCGACCAGCGCCATGAGAAAGCAACAGATGGCGAAGTTCTTGTAGCGGAAGAGCTTGAGGTTGATGAGGGGGTTTTTGTGATTCCACTCCCAGAGGATGAGGCCGGCAATACCGAAGATGAACAGGAAGGCGAAGAGGCAGATGAAAGGCGAAGAGAACCAGTCGTTCTCCTCGCCCTTGTCGAGCATGATCTGGAGTCCGCCCATGGCGAGGATGAGGAAGCTGAGGCCGAGATAGTCCATGTGGCGGAGCTTGGAGATGTCGGCCTTGATCCAGGGGGGATCGTCGACCATGCGGCTGACCAGGAGGAAGGCGAGAATGCCGACGGGGATGTTGATGAAGAAGATCCAGCGCCAGGAGAAATTGTCGGTGATCCAGCCGCCGAGGGTGGGGCCGATGGAGGGAGCGAGGACGGCAACGAGACCGTAGAGAGCAAAGGCCTGGCCGCGCTTCTGGGGCTCGAAGGAGTCGGCCATGATGGCCTGGGCCATGGGCTGCATGCCGCCGCCGCCGGCTCCCTGGACGATGCGGCAGATGAGCAGGAGAGGGAGGGTTGGGGCGGCGCCGCAGAGGAAGCTGGCGACGGTAAAGATGACGATGCAAAGCAGAAAGAAATTGCGACGGCCCATGACGCTGGAGGCCCATGCGCCCATGGGCAGGACGATGGCGTTGGCGACCAGATAGCTGGTGAGGACCCAGGTGCCCTCGTTGATGCTGGCGCCGAGGGAGCCGGCGATGTGGGGCAGAGCGACGTTGGCGATGGAGGTGTCGAGGACTTCCATGAAGGCTGCGAGAGCGACGGTCATGGCGATAAGCCAGGGGTTGACGCGAGGCTTCCAGCGCACCTGGGGGAGGGGTTGCAGGTTGTTGAGCGTAGCGCCGGCGGGGGACGGCGATGCGGACTGCAGTGCGGACAAAAGCGTGCTCCTTTGCGGGTTCTTAGCGCTTGCCGGCCGGAAAGGTTCGGCAGTTTACCGCCCCGGTTTGCGGGTCCGATACCGGGGGAGGACGGCGCGCGAGGTATGCGCAAGGGAAATGCGCACACTTGAACTTAGATTCGCGTTGACGGGATGGGGGTTCATGGATTCTGTCGCGGGGCAGGCCAGGCGGGTTTGGGGGCGCGCCAGCCGATGAGGGCGATGACGAGGGCCGCGGCTTGCATGGCGACAATGAAGGCAACGCAGGCGGGCCACTTGCCGAGGGCCCAGAACGCTCCTGGAACGACGCCCGCGGCGGTTCCGCCGAGGTAATAGCAGGTGAGGTAAAGGCCGGCGGCGGTGACGCGGGCGCCGGGTGGGGCGGCGATGCGGAGATGGCTCTGGGAGGCGGTCTGGGCGATGAATACGCCTGAGGAAAGCAGGGTGAGGCCAAGAATGACGATGGGCAGGGATGGGGCGAGGGTGAGCAGAACGCCGGCCATGGAGCAGGAGATGGCGCCGGCGATGCCCGCGCGGAGGCCGACACGGGTGATGAGGAAGCCGGCGGCGGGGGTAACGACGAGGCCGATCAAATAGACGAAGAAGAGCGAACTGAGGGCGGTGGTGGAGAGCAGAAAGGGCGCGGCGCTGAGGTGGAAGGTGATCCAGGTGAAGACGCCGACGAGGGAGAAGAGCACGTTGAAGCCCACGGCAAAGGTGGCGACGAGGCGGCGGCTGCGGAAGAGCCCCTGGACCTGATAGAGGAAGGTGAGTTGCGTGGCTGGGCCGGCGGGCGGGGCCGAACGGCGGCGGCCGTGGGGCAGCCAGGCAGCGACGGCGGCGGCCCCGGCGAGCGAGGTGGCGCCGAGGACGAGGAAACTGACCCGCCAACTGAACCAATCGGCCAGAATCCCGGCGGAAATGCGGCCGATGAAGCCGCCGAGGGCGGTTCCGCTGACGTAAAAGCTCATGATGAGGGCGACGCGGTCAGGGGACCACTCCTCGCCGATGTAGGTGATGACGACGGCGACGATGCCGGGAACCATGATGCCCTGCAGGAAGCGCCAGAAGATGAGCTGGGCGAGCGAGGTGGAGGTGGCGGCGAGCAGGGTGGGGATGGCGATGCCGACAATCGAGGCGACGATGACACGCTTGCGGGCCAACCGCTCAGTAAGGGCGCCAAAGACGGGAGCCGAGAGGGCCACTCCGAGCGTGGCGGCGGAGACCGTCATGCCGGCGCCGGTTTTGGAGGCATGGAAGAGACGCGTGAGCAGCGGGAGCAGCGGCTGGGTGCAATAAAGCTGGAGAAAGGCGCAGACGCCGCACAAGGCGACAGCCACAGCCGCCCAAGGGCTGGGAGGTGGATGGTCAGGTTGGGAGCGTGGTTCCAAGGGTCAGGATAATCGATTGCGGTTCAAGTTTTTGGGACGGGTGGGCGGCGCACGCCACGGGGGGTGAGCCAGCGGCCAGGCCGCCGGGATGTTAGATGAATGGATGGGGCAAAACCCATCCCTGCCAGCCGCGCACTTTCAGAACGTTCTCAGGCTTACCTTCTCCGATTTATTCAGAGATTCCCCAAGATGGGGAGATAGCCGCGCGGGGCGCCATCTTATAAAGGATCAACTTATTCCTGTCGCCGTCATCGAAGACAGCATAGCTTGCAACCTGTTGCAGACGAAATGGAGACAGCAAAGTGTTATTCTCCTCAGCGATGCCATTCCACGCCAGATAACAGCCCGGCTGATAAAACAATACTTTCTTAGCCATATCCCACGTGCCATTTGCGAACGGGAATGTTGGGGAGCCAGGGAACGTCCGATCCAGTTGCTCAACGAAGTGTATGACCTCAAGGAAGCATTCCCTCCGGGGCTAAAGCCCCAGCAATTCAGGCCCTGCGGGTGGCGCAGCTAAAAACGCGTCCTTCCAAGGCAAGGAGTTTTTTCGGCAGCCTGTAAAGCCGCGCCCTTCCAAAGCGTTCTGTGGATGAATGTTTCCTACTTGTCCGGAGGTTCTCTAGCGGTTGCCGTCCCTGTGCCGCTGCAAGAACTCCTCGAGTTGCTTGCTATCCGCCCCATCAGCCTGGGAAGTCTGGCCGCGGCGCAGTTTGCGGGGCTCTTGCAGGACAAACTCGAGGCCGACGCCATCGTTGCCCCAGCGGACGGCTCTCGCATGCACGGAGATCGAACGCTCAGCGGGCTGCTCTCCGCCGTCTGCCATTGTGAGTGTCATCCGGACCAGGGTATCCGGGTACCAACGTTCTTCAGTCATTACGTACAGGCCGGTAGCACTGACATCCCGAATGGTGTGCGCCCGCGGAACGCCGCCAGTCCAGAAATGGGCAACGAGGCCGGACGCCAACTCCCGTGGAGCTTGCCTCTGATTCCGATCCTGATCCGGAGGATCCGGGAACAGCCAGCGCTCCAGCCAGTTCCTAGGCGGCGTATTGGTTTTGCTGGCGGGCTCGACCAGGAGCTTCTCCTGTGCCTGGAGGGCCTGGAATATTTGGCGGGTTTGGAGGGGTTGGAGAGCTTTTGGAGTTTGGGGAGATTTGGGGAGTTCCTCCTCCCCGGAGCGATCCTCCAATTGCAGGAAAGCGGGGCCGGCGCTTTGCGGTAGAGCGGGATCGGCGCTTTGCAGTAGCTCTCGCCTGACGAGAACGGGGCCGCATACGGCACTGGGCACGGCGCTGGCAACGGCGCTGGGACGCGAGAACTGGTCCAGGCGCCACAACATCTCCTCGGCGGCGCAGAGGATCAACCGATCACCGGGTTCGGTCTGGGACGAAAAGATCGAGTCGGTTGGCAGTGCCAGGACACTTGCGGCCGACGGGCTGGAAGGAGACATGGGGAAGGCGGGGATAGACTCGACCAGGTCAATGACGCAGCAATCCTGGTCCAGGTAAAGCAGATCGAGTGGGAGAGGCACAGCCTCGGATGGAATTCCTCTAAACGGCACCATCCAGAGGCCCGCACCGGAGTTGGGAGTTAGCGCCGGAATCCAATCGTCAAGGTTAACATGCGAAAAGTCACCAGCCACGACTTTCAAGCCGAGAAAGCATTCCCTGGTCTGGTTGTATGCGCAATGCGGCCGCGATTCGCGCAGCCTTGCACCCGCGGCGACCAATTTGTAATTAACTGCCGGCTTCAGCTTTGAAATCATCTTTCTTCTGGGACTAACGAATCCGGAATTGCCGGCGCCGCGGTATTCAGTCCCTAACAGCTCCTATCGGTAGTTTACGCCGATAAACCATTTAGGGTGAAAATGATTCAAGATAGGACCCAAAAGAGGAACCTGCCGGGAATCTGCGCGCAATGGAATAGGGAACAGGGAACAGGGAATAGGGAATAGGGAGTAGGGAGTAGGGAGTAGGGAATAGGGACCAGGGGACAAGGGAACTGGGAATCGTAAAGACGGTGGGCGGACCAGCCAGGGCAATATAAGCTAATGGCAAGAGATGCAGCCCCTTCCCCACAAGCCGCCGACGCGCGGCATGGAGGCCTTTGCCTCCCGCGACTTCAGGCGATACCAGTTGGCGCGCGTGACGGCGATCCTGGGCTCAGAGGCACAGGCGGTGGCGGTGGCGTGGCAGGTGTACTCGATCACCCACCGGGCGCTGGACCTGGGCTTTACCGGGCTGGCGCTGTTTTTGCCGGGGCTGTTGTTTCTGCTGCCATCGGGACATGTGGCCGACCGGTTCGACCGGCGACAGATCATCCTGGTGTGCTATGGGTTGCAGGTTTTTTCGACCACGGCGCTGCTGTTGCTGACGCGCGCGGGGCTGCACAGCGTTTATCCGATCTACGCGGTGCTGTTCTTCATCGGGACGGCGCGCGCGTTTTCAGGGCCGGCCAGCTCGGCGCTGATTCCGCACCTGGTTCCGGAGAAACATTTTGTGAACGCGGTGACCTGGGGCGGAGCCATCTGGCAGTTTTCCAACATCGCCGGGCCGGCGCTGGGGGGGCTGCTGTTTACGCTGCCGCTGGCGCGGCTTGTACCCGACACGAAGCTGCAAGGGGCGGGGATTGTGTATGTGTTCACCCTGGGCTCGCTGGGATGGTTTCTGGTGCTGGTGGGCAGCCTGCACGCGCGGCCGGGACGGATGGAACACCGGGCGGCGTCGCTGAAGGTGGTGCTGGCCGGGTTCCAGTACATGCTGCGCTCGCCGCTGCTGCTGGGAGCGTCGTCGCTGGACCTGTTTGTGGTGCTGCTGGGCGGGGCGACGGCGCTGATGCCGATTTTTGCGCACGAGATTCTGCACCAGGGGCCGCGCGGGCTGGGCTTGCTGCGGGCGGCTCCGGCGGCCGGAGCGCTGGCGATGAGTCTGCTGATGGCGCGGTTTCCTTTTGAGCGCCGGGCGGGGCTGCGACTGTTTGTGTGCGTGGCGGTCTTTGGGGCGGCTACGGTGATTTTCGGGCTGTCGCACAGTTTGTGGCTTTCGCTGGGGGCGCTGGCGGTGGCGGGCGCGGCGGATACGGTCAGCGTGATCATCCGCGGGACGCTGCTGCAACTGGCCACGCCGCCGGAGATGCGGGGACGCGTGAGCGCGGTGAACTCGCTGTTCATCGGCGCATCGAATGAACTGGGAGCGTTTGAGAGCGGGCTGACGGCGCAGTGGTGGGGCGCGGTGCGGGCAACGATAGCGGGTGGGGTGGGCGCGCTGGCCGTGGCGGGGCTGTGGGCGTGGCTGTTCCCAGGGCTGCGCAGGGTGGATGAGCTGACCGCCGAGGCGCTGCGGCCACAGGCAGCGCCTGCCGCGGTGCAAGCAAGCACGCCTGGCCGGTAGAATCAGAAACGGCCGTCTCCGCGAAACACAGCTCCTCGGAAGATCGGAAAGGAGAAGGCATGAAGACCTGGCAAAAAATCCTCATTCCAACCCTGATCACGCTGGCCATTGGCGGGATTTACCTGTTTTCCGTGTGGAAGCATCGCCAGAACCCGGGAGTCATCGGGCAGAAAGATGCCAGCCAGGCCCTGAGCGAGGATGACGTGGCGGTGGTGCGCACCCTCTTCCCAGCGCACTTTGAAGACCTGCAACAACTGGAAGGCAAGAGCGTGTGGATGAAGAACGGGTATACCATGCCCTACTTTTCATACCTGGGGGGTCAAGTGGAGTTTGGCAAGCGCGTGGGGCTGATCCCCTCGGCCGAGCGGCTGGACGTGAAGAAGATTGTGAAGGCAGCCGTGCCGGCGACAGTGGACGACAGCGTGGAACACGGCAGCCGGCAGGCCTTGGCGGTTTTCACGCTGCCGGGAAGCAAGGAGCTGTTCGCCACACCGGTTGGCTACATGCAGGGAAACGAAGAAGCTTATTACACAGATCTTCTGTTCTTCTACGACGACCCGCACGGTATCTACGACCATTGGCCGAAAGAGGTGTGGGCGGTCATCGACGCGCACCAGGTGAAGCAAGGCATGAGCGAGCTGGAGACGAGGATGGCGATCGGCCAGAAGATGCACCCTGACGGCGACAAGGAAGGCGACCGCACGGTGACTTACGACCAGGATGGGAAGAAGTGGACGGTGACGTTTGTAAAGAACCGGGCGACGGCGATCAAGAGCGAGTAAATCAGCCAATTCCCGGAGACTCGGGAGCCAGCGGCCTGAAAAAAGGAATCGGGTGGCAGCCCAACGAGTCGGGCGGCCACCCGAGAATGCCTTGAGAAACCAGGCCAGGAGACCAATTCAGGAGACAGGCACAGAGTATCGGCAGGTTGAGGGCTTGTCTTGAGTCATTGGAGTGAGGCTGGACTCCATCGATAGGTGGAGGGTGAAGACCGGCATTGACCATTGTGCGGTAGTCTGGTTGCATCCTGCTGCGCTGCCGTGCATCCATGGAGTTTTCCCAAAACCTCTGGAGGTGCGCAGTATTGCGCAGGCTGGATTCTGTTTGAGGGAAGTTCCGCCCGCTCTTGTGGCCGAAAACTGCGCCAATTCGATTGAAAAAGGATTCCCTCGGAAGCTAAAGCCCGGGATTGCTCTTCGCTGCCTGGCGGCGCGGCTGAAGCCGCGCCCTTTCAAAGCTGAGCGGCAACTGAAGACAAGGCGGCTTCTGGTCGAGGTAGGGAGATTGCTCGGGGTCGGGGTAGAGGAATTGCTCGGGGTTGGGGTAGAGGGATTGCTCAGGGTTGGGGTAGAGGGATTGCTCAGGCGAATGAGATACCCCGCAGGTGGGGTTGCGGTTTTGCTGCTGGGGTGCGGGCTGACGGGGCTGGCGCTGGAGCCGTCCACGCCGCTGGCCAGCTATGGGCGGCAGACGTGGGTGATGGAGAACGGGCTGCCGCAGAATACGGTGCAGGCGCTGGTGCAGTCGCGGGATGGGTTTGTTTGGATGGGGACCGAGGTGGGTCTGGTTCGGTTCGATGGCAGCGGGTTTCAAGTCTTCGACCGCAACTCAAGTCCGGCGCTGCCGGGAAACGATGTGCGGTGTTTGCTGGAGACGAGGGATGGGGCGCTGTGGATTGGGACCAGCGAGGGGCTGGCGCGGTGGAAGGATGGCACTCTGATTGTATTCACGACGAAGGACGGGCTGCCGGGGAATGGGGTTCGGGCGCTGGTGGAGGCCGCGAACGGTGTTTTGTGGGTTTGGACGGACCAGGGGCTGGCGCGGCTGGAGGAAGAGCGGTTCGTTGAAGCCACGGCCGCCGCTGGGTTGCCGGCAGGCGCGATCACCGCGGTGACGGCGGACGGACAGGGTGTTTTGTGGGTGGCTACTCCAGAGAGCGCAACCATGTACGAGGCGGGTCGCTGGAGACAGCCTGAACTCCAGCTTTCGATCCAGCCCTCGTTTCCCAAGGACGGGGTCGAGTTTCTGCAAACCGTAAAGAGGGGAGTAGCCGTGGCCAGCAAGAGCACGGTGGTGGTGTTGCAAGGGGACAGCGTGGTGGCGCGGCTGACGGCGAGCAAGGAGATTCCGGGCAGCCGGATCCAGGCGCTTTTTAAGGACCGCGAGGGGAGTTTGTGGATCGGCACCAATGGCGGGCTGGCGCGGTGGGTTGCGGGCAAGGTGCAACGGCTGCCGGTGACCGATGCGCTGGCCAGGGCTTCAGTGCTGACGCTAATGGAGGACCGCGAGGGCAATGTTTGGGCAGGGACCGAGGCCGACGGGCTGCATGTTCTGCGCGATCAGCGTTTCCGCACCCTGGGCGCGCGGGAGGGCCTGTCTTCCGATGCGACGACCACGGTGGTGGAGGACACGGCGGGCACGCTGTGGGTGGGAACCAGCGGGGGCGGGTTGAATGCCCTGCGCCGGAGCGGAACTGGCGCGGTTACGGTGAGGACTTACTCGGTGCGCAACGGTCTGGCGAGCGACGTGATTCTGTCGCTGGCCGCGGCGCCGAACGGCGACCTGTGGGTGGGGACGCCGGATGGGTTAAACCGGATTCGCGGGAACGCAATCGCTTCGTTTACCTCCGCCGACGGGCTGCCGGACGACTTCATCCGCTCGCTGCTGGCAGACGCGAATGGGTCGCTGTGGATCGGGACCAGGCGCGGGCTTACGCACTGGACGGGCGGGAATGCGGGTCGGAACGGCGGGCCGGGCAGCGGGGTTGCGGGCGCGCGTATGGAGACTTTTACGCAGGCTAGCGGGCTGGGCAGCGACCTGGTGGGAGCAATGGCGCGGGACACGAACGGCGACCTGTGGGTGGCGACATTTGCGGGTTTGTCGCGGCTGCACGGGAACACGATTGCGAATTATACGACCGCGAACGGGCTCTCGAGCAACGTGGTCACGGCGCTGTTGGCGCGTGGAAATGGGACGCTGCTGATCGGCACGCAGGATCACGGCTGGAACTTGTGGGATGGGCGGAGATTTTCCGCGGCAATGCGCAACGGGCTGGAGCAGACGACCATCCACGCTATTCTGGACGAGGGGGGACCGGGCGGCGGCAGGCACCTCTGGTTCGCGACGGGCAATGGGATTGCCCGCTGCGACTGCAACGAGATGAGCACGACGAGCCAAACGGCCGATTGCTCGCATTGGATCGAGTTTGGCGCCGCCGATGGGTTGCGCAGCCGGGAGACGGCGACCAACAGCCATCCTTCGGCGTGGCGGTCGCGCGACGGAGACCTGTGGTTTGCCACGCCCAAGGGGCTGGTGGAGGTGGACCCCGCACACTTCCCGGTGAATACGATTCCGCCGCCGGTAGAGCTGGAGCGGTTTGCGGTAGACGACGTGGCCCAGGCATTGCATGCAGCAGCCTCCTGGTTGAGAGTTTCGGCCGGACACGTACACTTCGAGTTCGATTACGCGGGAATGAGCTTTATCGCGCCGCAGAAGGTGCGCTACCGCTATATGCTGGAGGGTTTCGACCGGGGCTGGACCGAGGCCGGGGCGCGGCGCACCGCTTACTACACCGCCATTCCGCCGGGGCGGTACACATTCAGGGTGCAGGCGGCAAACAATGATGGAGTTTGGAACATGGAGGGCGCGGCGCTGGAGTTTGAGCTGCGGCCGCATTTCTATCAGACGGTGTGGTTTTATGCGCTGCTGGCGATGGCGGCAGTGGGCCTGGTAGTGCTGGTGCAGAGGCAGCGGCTGAAGCGCGCGGAGCGCGAGTTTCGGGCCGTGCTGGGCGAGCGCAACCGCATCGCGCGAGAGATTCACGATACGCTGGCGCAGGGGTATGTGGGGATTTCAGTGCAGTTGGAGGTGCTGGCGGAGTTGCTGCGCATGAGCAAGGCAGAGGCGGCGGCGAAGCACCTGGATTTGGCGCGCGGGTACGTGCGCGAAGGGCTGGCCGATGCCAGGCAGTCGATCTGGGCGCTGCGTTCGCAGGACTCGGGCGAGGCCACGCTGCCGGTGAAGCTGAGGCGGATGGTGGAGGCCGCGGGGGGTGGTGGGCTGGAGTCGCGGTTCAGCATCTTCGGCGCGTACCGGTCGCTTCCTCCGGGCACGGAACGCGAGATTCTGCGCGTGGCGCAGGAGGCCATCCATAATGTGAAGAGGCACGCGGGGGCCAGGAACGTTTCAGTGCAGTTGGAGTACGGGCCGGGCGAGATTGCGCTGGAAGTGCGGGATGACGGGCGGGGGTTTGCGGCGGACGAGGAGTCGGCGCCGGGGCATTATGGGCTGACCGGAATGAGAGAACGCGCGGCGGCGATCGGCGGGCGGCTGGAAGTGACCAGCGAGCCGGGTGGGGGAACGACGGTGAGGTTGCAGGCGGCGGCGCTGAGAGAGACACGAAGCGGTTAGGGTTCGTGGTCTCCCAGCGGTTGTGGATGAAACGAGAGTAGAGGAAGGAGCAACAGTGGCAAAAGATTCTATTCGCGTGCTGGTTGTCGAGGATCATCACGTGGTGCGGCAGGGGCTGGTGGCGCTGCTGAACGTGGTGGACGGCCTGGAGGTGGTGGGCGAAGCCGCGGACGGCGTGGAGGCTATCGCGCAGTTCAGGAAGCACCAGCCGGATATTACGTTGATGGACCTGCGGCTGCCGCGGATGGGCGGGGTGGATGTGATTCAGCGCCTGAGGATGGAAACGCCGAACGCGCGGTTCATTGTGCTGACTACCTACGACGGCGACGAGGACATCTATCGCGCGCTCCAGGCCGGTGCGCGCGCCTATCTGCTGAAGGGCATGACTTCGGAAGAATTGATTGCGACGATTCGCGCGGTTCATGCGGGCAAGTCGCATATACCGCCGGCGATTGCCGAGAAGCTGGCCGAGCGCATGGGCACCGAGGAGCTGACGCCGCGGGAGTTCGACGTGCTGGAGCAGATTGTGCACGGCAAGAGCAACAGGGAGATTGGGACCGAGCTCGAAATCACAGAGGCCACGGTGAAGACGCACATCAACAGCTTGCTGGGAAAGCTGGGCGTGACGGACCGGACGCAGGCGGCTACGGCGGCCATCCAACGGGGCATTGTTCCGCTCGAATCCCTGAGAAAGCCGAAATCACAATGAAGATGGCGATGAAATGTGCGATTGTGTGCGGAGTTGTTCTTTTTTTGCTGTCTTCGCTGGCGCAGGCGAAAAAAGGCGCTGCGTGGCGGCAGGCCACCGATGCGGAGCTGGCGGCGCTGCTGCCGGCGCGGGCTCCGGTCGAAAAGGAGCACATCGAAACCGAGATGCGCACCGCCTCAGGCATTGTGAACAGCCACGGCCATTTCATTGCGGGCGTACTGCTGATCACGGCCGGCTACTCGGCCAACGGCAAGTATTCGCACTATCTGATTGTGCAAGCGCCGGTGCGGATTGGCGGCGTTGCGCTCAAGCCGGGCGAGTATGCTTTTGGATACGAACACAGCGCCAGCGACGTCCTGAGCGTGCACTTCCACGAGGCCGCGACCGGCGTGCTGGTGGGAACTACAGACGCGCACCTCATCGCCGGGTCCAGCCGCGTGACCAGCCTGCACATCTGGCCGCCGGGGGATAAGGCGCTGATTCAGATAGGACGGTTTGGGATTCCATACGAGTTGGGCGAAGAGTAGAGCCTGAGGGGCTCGCGCGGCGTCACTGCTTGCTAAGGATGAACAGCCTCAGCGTGAAGGCGAAGGCGGCCACGGCGATTGCCGTTGCGATGCTGTGGACAGCCACCCAGGTGGCGCTGGCCAGCCTGGGCAAGGTCAGCACAGAGCCGGACGCGATCAACGCGACCATAGACACGCCAAGAATGGCAATCACGGCGAAGAGCGCGGCCGAGGGTTCCGTCTGCCTGGCCAGGTGGTAGATCCTGATTGCGGCGAAGACCACCCATGCCAGGGCAAGAAGCTTGTGGACTGTGAAAAGAGACGGATTCAAAGGCTTCCCGAGCTGGCCAAGCCAGATGCCGGTTGCAAGCGTGGCCAGAAGCAACAATCCGATCCAGATGAACTTCTGCATGACGGCCATTGGGGCGACTCCGTGTCCGATGGGACATCCGTCAGTCTACTCGTCACTTATGAAAGATCTTTGAACGCCCATTTCCGTCCTTGAACAGAACGGATGGAAACGGGAGTTCAACTCGAAGCGTATTCCCTACTTACTGGCTGTAAGCACCTTGGCCGGCGCGGGCGGATTCACTTGCGCGTTGAGGAAGTTGGTGAGGTCGTCTACATCCTGCTTGACGCCGACCATGGGGGGCATGAAGCGGCGGTAGGGCGAGTCAGGCTTGTAGTCGTGGAGCATGGTGATGAAGTTGCCGATGTTGGCGCTATCGCGTCCGGCAAGGAGTTGGGCGAGCGGGCGGTAGCCCGAGAGGGTGTGGCAGGAGCCGCATTCACCGCGGAAGATAGCTTCGCCGCGGGAGTAGCTGGAGGGCGATCCGGACCGGTCTCCATTCCATGTCCACGCGGAGTGAGTTAGATAGCCTTGCTGGTTGATGCGGGCGACGTAGGGGACGCGGACGCCGTTCGAGAACATCCAGCGGCCGATGACGTAGGGCTTGCGGAGCATTTCGCGGGCGTACTCGCCGGAACCGGTGGCTATGAGGGCCAGCAGGAGCACGGCCAGGGCGTGGGAGAGATTGAATTCCACGGGGTTGCGATAGGCGAGATAGTAGGCTACGCCGACGATGGTGGCCGACGTGACGATGATGATCAAGGCGATGCGCGTAATGATCGAGAACGTGCCGGCGCCGATGGTGTCGATGCCCAGGATGAGCAGGGCGCGTTGCGATGCGGGGACCATGACGAGGTACCAGATCATGAGGAAAGGCGTGGCGACAAAGGAAGGCACGAGCCACTTGACGCTCCACTTGACGAGCGCGGTTTTGAGGGCGGGCTGCCTGTCGCCGTCGATGCGGCTGGCGCTGATGAGCGCCCAGACGCCGGCCAGCGAGGTGCAGACGCAGGTGCGCAGAAAGAGGCTGGGCCAATAAGTGGGATTGAAGAAGGCATTCCAGAACTTGAAGGCTTCGTGGCCGGTGCCGGCGACGGCGAGCCAGGTGTCGCCGGGCGTGAGCATGAAGGAGAGAATGCCGTTGATGATGACCAGGGTGCAGAAGGATGCGCCGGCATAGACCCAGCCCACGGTGAGATGCAGTTTGGGATCGATGCGGTTCCAGGTGTAGTAGTAGACGGCGGCGGTGGTGAGCTCGACGATGAAGAAGACCCACTCGATGGCCCAGCCGAAGACGAAGTTGTGGATGAGCGTGCTGGTGGCCTCGGGATGGGTGAGGCCGATGGCGAACCAGATGCCGACGCCGGAGATGGTGCCGAAGACGCCAGTGAGAATGAGGAAAAACTTCGAGTAGCTCACAAGCTGCGCGAGCCAGTCGATGCGGGTCTCGAGGTCGGTGATGCGCATGGCCTTGCGCTCGGCCAGGGGGAGATAGAAGCCTCCGCCGACGGCAAACTGCGAGATCATGACGTGGAAGATGGCGATGATGCCGATCACCCAGCCGGAGCCGAGAATGGGAATGTCCCAGAATGGATAGTTCATTGAGAAGCTCCTAGCTATCAGCTATCAGCTTTCAGTTCTTTGCTGCCTGGCCCAGGTGTTCGGGCAAGCAGGACAAAGCTGAGAGCTGAAAGCTCAAAGCTGCTTTACCGGATGGTCCAATAACCGATGACAGTAGTGGCCAGCAGGGCAAAAACCGCGAGCAGGCCGAAGTAGTGAGCGGCACGGCCGCGCTGGC